>CAYORA010000069.1:0-1841 GCA_964406285.1 uncultured Gammaproteobacteria bacterium | reverse complement strand
CGATAACCCATTGGCTTTTCCTTAAGAACTGGTGTAAGGATTACCCTATGTCTCTTAGTATCAACATCTGACACTACTGCCTCTACTTCGTCCCCCGTAGAATACTTAGAAGTTGGAGGAATTTTATCTTTCTTAATAAGACCCTCAATTCCATTGCCTAAATCAAGCATCATTCCTAAAGAATTTATCTGTGTAACCACTCCTTTAACCTTTTTATCTGGAGTAAATTGTGCGGACGCTTCCTCAAAAGGATCTTTGGTCATTCTCTTAATCGAGAGATTAACTCTCTTGGCATCTTTATCAATTCCCAACACTTGCGCCTGGATTTTCTCTCCTACCTTAAAATAGTTTTCAGCTGTCTCTGTTTTCTCCCAGGAAAGTTCAGATAGATGTATAAATCCTTCAAGATTTTTAACCGATACAAATATCCCAAAAGGTGTAGTACTAGAAACAACCGCATCAACAATCTCTCCAGATTTAACTACAGCTGTCGCTTTTGAAAAATCTTCATCGCCCATTGCAGCTTTTTGAGAAAAGATAATCTTATGGAGCTGCCTGTTAATCTCAAGAACCACAACTTTTATTTTTTTGCCAACAAAACTACTTGGACTATCATTTAAAATGGTTTGAGAATTTGGAAGAAATCCTGAAAAACTTTCATAAGTAACTAAAAATCCACCCTTAGTCAAATCATTTACACTTACCTCAACTGGAGTCTTCTCCTTTAGAAGCTTTTCCAAAACTCCCCAATGCTTTTCATCCATAAATCTTCTTAACGATACGACAGGATTTCCCTGATCAGATTCTGGATTTAAAATTGAAACTGTAACCTTATCCCCAACATGCAGAGTTGAAAGAAGAGCTTTTAAAAGACCTCTATCTTTTTCCATGACAGTTGCTTCTGTTTTTGCCCCAATTTCTACTAAAACTTCTGCGGATGTTAACTTTGTAATGGTTCCTTCTACTGTTTCGCCTTTTTTAAATGATTTGATCGAGGTTTTTGTCTTGGCCATTAATTCGGCCATAGATGTAGCATTTGCCATTTAATAAATTTCCTTTCATATAAGTCTAGGTAGAGTATATCACTGATCGTAAGGTTAAACAAGATCGAAGCTAAATAATACTTTAGGATAGTTAGCCAAACATCAAACTGGTAAATAGTAAATTCCTACGGGCTTGTTATGGTTCTAGGAGAACAGCAAAAGATTTATTTCCTGCCTGCCTGTCATGTTCTATTTTATCCCGAGCTGGTAAGTTGAAATCTCCGGCAATGGATACATGAAGAGGTAAACCAGGTTTTTGAGAATTGTCATTAATCACAAATGAGGGATCTCCGTTATGAAGTCGATCAGCAAAATTTTCATAAGGGTGAACGCTGTCCCACTTAAACGTATGATCATATTCTCGGAATGGTACACCAAGCTTTTCGCAATACTCTCTAATCCTTGCTCTAATATGTCTAATTGCATCAATCCTGTCTTCACCTTCGACAGTTGTTAAAATTTTAAGGTCAATATCGTGTGCTTGCGCGCGATCATGCAACCTAGTAGTACTTCCGTATGCCATAACTGCAAATCCCCAATTTGTACTTTCTCCTGCGCTTCTGACTAAATTGATAAAAGATAAAACCCGGTTTGCGTCCAGAACAGAAAGACCTACATAATAATCAGCTGGATTTAACTCTTTAGAAATCGTTGCTCTAAAATCAGGCTGTAATTGCCCCGGATCTCTAGTATCTGGTCCAGACATGTTGGGAAATATATCAATTTAACTTTATTCTGTCAAACAAAAAAAGCCTATTCGGGGATTAAATCATGGTCAACATATGGTAAAATTCCCCA
>CAYORA010000068.1:0-1943 GCA_964406285.1 uncultured Gammaproteobacteria bacterium | reverse complement strand
AGATCACTGAGGTAGAATTTGATGAAAAAAAACTTACAGAGAAAGATATTAAAGCACAGATTAATAAAACAGGATATAAGGTTGGTGAGTAAATTTATGGTAAATATTCAAGTAGATGAGTTAAAGAGAAAAATCGATACTGGAGAAAAGATAACTATAATTGACGTAAGAACTCCGATAGAGGTAGCACGCGGAAAAATAGTAAAGAGTGTAAATATCCCATTGGACTTTTTCGAATCAGAAATCGAGAGAAAAGTTAAGGATAAAAATTCTGAAGTTTATCTATATTGTCTATCTGGTTCTAGAAGTATAATGGCTGCGCAAATTATGGAGCAAAAAGGATATAAAAATGTATTTAATGTTTTAAGCGGGCTTCTTGCCTGGCGAGCAAAGGGATACCCCTTAGTCTAATTGCTTTATTTTTTAGTCTTATAGCAGTATAATCTCCCACATGACAGAACGAAAAGCTAGACGAACACCAGAAGGTTTTAAGATAAGAAGAGTTTACATGCAGCCTGATACTGTTATTAGAATCGTTCCACCAGGTGGAGAAAAAGTTCTTGATCAAGAGGAGTTAAAGGTACAGCAGGATCTTGCGCTTGGGAGAGCAAGAAGATTTTTTCATGCGAATGCTCAAGATATAGCATATACGATGGCAGGAGGAATTGAAGATTTAGATAGAATAGATACAGAAGGATTAAGGGGTGTGACTTTGGGTTTAAAAGCTGTAGGGCTTGGAGTTCCTGACGCATTGAGAAGCGTTAGGACAAGCTTGCAAGAAAGACCTTTTGGGGACACGCATACTGTTTATTCAAGAGATGCAGTAACAGCATACGGAGCACTATTAGCTGATGACAGAAGAAGATTGGACGATGAAACTCGCGAAGCAGAGGCAGCTCCAAAACCCAGAACTAGAAGACCAAGGGCTCCAAAGGCTTAGTGTTATAATTTTTCAGTGGACGATTTTGAAGTAGATTTTAAAGCTAAAATTTGGATTTATGAAGCTCCAGCACCTTGGTACATGATTACGGTTCCAGTAGAGGTTTCTTCTGAGATTAAAAAAGTATTTGGACATCTGCATCGCGGGTGGGGTTCTATTCCGGTTGCTGTTCAAATAGGAGAAAGTAATTGGAAAACTTCAATTTTTTGGGAGAAAAAAGGTACTTATTTGCTTCCAATAAAAAAAGCAATAAGAATTAAACAAAATATTACAAATGGCAGTACAGCTTCAGTTAAGCTTTTTATCATCCCGAGTAACTATCCACACGCTATATTAGTGGTGTAGTACTAAAACCACACACTAAATGTGTATTAAATTTGTAAGAAATTAATTACTTTTGAGGCTACTTGTAGGTCTTCTTTCTAATTCTACTTTTCCACTTTTTGCGCAATCTACGCAAATAATTCCATAAGTATTCTTTTTTCCGTCAAAATAATCTTCTAGATTTTCGCTTTTTGCACCACAGATTCTGCATTTACCCACTATTTTATGGTTTGGGTCTTCTGTGTTAAACCCAATCATCTCTCTTTGGTCAAAAACCAAAAGTTTTCCCTCAAAGTATGTGTTAGGAAATTTTTCCATGAATGTGACTATCCCGTTCTCTAACTGATAAACTTCTTTAAATCCATATTTGATAAGAAGTCCTGAGGCTGTTTCACATCTAACTCCACCCGTACAAACAGTAACTACAGTTTTATTTTTTAGTTTACTAATTGATTTTATCGCCTTTGGAACATCTCTAAAATGTCCGAGACCTTCTGGCCAAATTGAATTTTTAAAATGACCCACTTCAAATTCATAATCATTTCTCATGTCTACAACATAAAATTCTTTTCCTTCTTCGTACCATTCTTTAAGTTTTTCAGCGCTTAAATGTCGGCCTGTAACTTTTTTAAGAGGGCCAAAATCCTTATCGGGTATTCCAGTAGTAACAATTTCAGGT
>CAYORA010000067.1:0-1998 GCA_964406285.1 uncultured Gammaproteobacteria bacterium | reverse complement strand
GTCGATCTTTTTCAGGAGATACTGAAGGAATTATCGCATATCACATTAAATTTAAACCTTTATGAAACATATAAGAGTTTCTGCCCCTGGTAAATTACATTTTTTAGGTGAGCATGCAATTGTTTATAACAAACCCGCAATTCTTGCTGCAGTAGATAAAAGATGTTTTGTAAATATTTCGGAAAGACAAGACGATATCATAAAAATATCATCAAAGAATTATGAAGAGGAAAAAGAAATTAGTATTAAAGATTTAATTAAAAAGTTTGAAAAAGCCGAAAAAGACTGGAATGATTACGATAAATCTAACGATATAAATCTTCTTAAATCAATTACAAAAGATCCACTGGATTATCCTCAGCTTGTAGTTGGACAGTTTATTAAATTTCATAATCTAAATTTAACAAAAGGATTTGACATGGTGATAGACTCCCAGATTCCGGTTGGATGTGGAATGGGATCTTCCGGATCTTTGGCAGTTGCAGTAACAGGTGCATTAAGTATTTTGTTTGATAAGCCACTGGATAAAAAAATAATAAATGAAATTGCATTTTTAGCAGAGCAAAAAAAACACGGAAAGCCTTCAGGTGGAGATAACTCAACCTCAAATTATGGAGGTTTGGTAAGATTTAAAAAAGATGAAGGTGTAAAACCTCTCCCATTTAGTGTAAGCGATGAAATAAAAAATAATTTTTATATCGTTAATACAGGAACACCTCAGGAATCTACCGGGGAAATGGTTTCCCGAGTAAGAGATTTGTTTAACGAAAAAGAGCTTTTTGTAAAAGAGATTATGGATAAACAAGAAGAACTTGTTAAAGATCTTTATCTTGCGCTTGAAAAAAATATTCCAAAACAGATTACAGGAATTATTAAAATGGGAGAAGCAAATCTGGAAAAAATTGGAGTTGTTTCAGACTATGCAGAAAGCTTAATTAGAGATATTGAATCAACAGGTGCAGCTGCAAAGATTTGTGGAGCTGGCGGAGTGACGAAATCTACGGGAATAATTCTTATTTATTCTACTGATTTACAAAAGCTTAAAAAAGTTTTAGAATTCCATCAATTAGTTCCAACCCAGCTGACCTTAGGAGTTGAGGGGCTAAGAGAGGAAAATAATTAATTATGGTAATGCCAGAGGTTCATGGTAGGAGAGATGATAGAGAAGGTCCACCAACATATAGAGACCCTTCGTTTTCTGAAATGATTGCTCGCGCAGGAGATTTAACACCAACTGGCCCATCTCTTCGGGTAGGGGATTTTATGTCCCGCCATGGAAAAATGGCAGAAGAATTAAGAGCAATCGCTCCCCAGCATGAATATACAGCAATAGCATTAACAGAAGGACAATTATCTAGAACACCAGAGGGTATTTTTACGGTCAATGCGGATGCTAGAGATTTGGGTGCTGCACATATGAACCCATATGATAGAGGGTTTATCAGATATGGTATTAAAGAATTTAGAGCAGAGGAACAGCCATTAGTTTTGTCAGGATTGCATGACGTATTAAAAGATAGTGGTGTATTAGTAGTAGCAGATATGGTAGCCCCAGCTGGAACAAAAGATTGGTTAAATGAGCATCATAGACAAAAGCAGAGATTTGAAGGAAGAAACATTGAAAGAGATGGGGAGTGTCACATACCAACACAAGAGGAGTGGATGGCGCTTCTTGAGAATGCTGGTTTTGAAGCTTCGGTTGACTCCATGTATACAAGTCGTGTTACTACCACACAATGGGCTGGTAAGGCTGGACAGATAAGCGATGCGCAAAGAATGGAAATGGATAGATTGATTCTTCAAGCTCCTGGCCTTGCAAAGTTAGCATTTAATATCAGGGAAGAAGAAGGTTTAGTTAAAGTGGATTATCCTGTTATAATTATTAGAGCAGTTAAATCAACTGTACTATTTAAATAATGAATAAAGTTACAGTTTCGGCGCCAGGGAAATTAATGCTTTTTGGAGAGCATGCTGTTGTGTATGATCATCCATGTTTGG
>CAYORA010000066.1:0-2264 GCA_964406285.1 uncultured Gammaproteobacteria bacterium | reverse complement strand
TTGATATTTGTCCAGAGTGCGGAACTTCAGCTTTTGTATTCGAAGAGGGATGTGGTAAGTGTTATGCTTGCGGACATTCTGAGTGCTAGGCGAATAGTTAATGGTTGATTGTTGATGGTTAATTTATTAACCATTAGCCATTAATAATTAACAATTAATGCAATAAGGATTGGGTAAGTGAGGCGTAAATCCTCCACAGTGCCGCTACCGTAAAGTCGGAAAACCACCTTATGCAGATTCTCGAGCAAGATTTTTTGGCGAACTTCTCGAGAGAGGAGTTTTTTATGGCAGGACCGATTTATACAAAAACAGGAGACAAAGGAAAAACCTCATTATTTGATGGTAAAAGAGTTTTAAAATCAGATAAAAAAGTTGAAACTTACGGTACAATCGATGAGCTAAATTCCACGATTGGTTTGGCCTCCTCATTTATTAAAATTATCTCAATAAATAAAGAGCTTGAGGAAATTCAAAATGATCTATTAGAAATTGGTTCTTCACTTGCTGTTAGTTCTACTTTACCAGCTCCTCAGATTGAAAATCGTCCAAAAGAGTTCGAAGTTTTGATTGACAAGTTAACCCGCCAAATGCCTCCATTAAATCAGTTTATTTTGCCAGGTGGGGGAAAGGGTGGGGCACAACTGCACATTGCTAGGACAATAGCTAGAAGGGCCGAGAGAAGGGTTGTGGATTTAGCGCGAACTGAGGAGATTGATAATACTATTATTGTTTATCTAAATCGTTTGTCCGATTTATTGTTTACGATGGCCAGATTTGTGAATCACAAGGAAAAAAAGAAAGAAAAAATCTGGAGGAAAAAATGAGCACGGAATCTAGATCTCCAACACCAGATTTATCGCGTGATCTAGCAGGGAGAATAAATTCACCAACTGATAGAAGAACGAATACAACTTTAGCGGCAGTTATGTTGGCAAATTCAGTAATTGCTGCTCCAGCTATTGTGTCTCGCCAGATTGACTTTACGCCAAATTCATCTATTGGAGTAATTGAAGAAAATATCGGAGAGTATAGGCCGCAAGGCTTTGACAGCGTATCTGTTTTTGAACCCGCTTCGCCTCAGCGTCAAGATGATGCAAAAACAGAACCAGTGGTAGAAGAAAGGCCAATTACAGTAGTCTCAGGCAAACGTGCGGCCGCGTATGATATTAATCTTGATGTCATTGCCAGAGAATCTATTCAAAGCGTCGAAGATCCAATATTAAGACAGCAAAGATTAGAAGAGCAAAAAAGATATGTCAAAACACAAGTAGAGACTTTAATAGGAGAAAAAATGCATGTACTTCTTAGGGTGACAAGATATGACGTAAGAGATGGTAAATTTTATGGGGAGGATATGCAAGGGCCTGCGATCGAATCATTTAAAAGAGGGAGAGACCACAGAAGAGTGCACGGTAATTCCATAGATCACAAAAGAGAAGATGCTGAGATTGACGGTATTGCTTTGATTGAAGAAAGAATGGCAAAAGCGAAAGTGGGTGACCAAGAATTTTTTGCTTCTCCGCCAGGAGGAACTTATCCGGGAAACTTTTATGATATTGCAGAAAAAAAAGTAGATGAAACGGGAGAATACGTAGAATTTAGAAGATATAGCTCAGCATTAACCTATGAAGAATATGCAGATTTTTATAAAGAAATGGGAGTCGATGTTCCGGATAATCCTGATGATGCTTTCTTTCTTAGTAATCCAATTCAAGTTAGGGATCCAAGATTTAGCACGCCAGACGCGCTACATAAATATTTACACAGGGAACATGGTTATATGGAGAAAGAAGAGTTTGACGAAATAATTAGATTGTCGAGTGGGATTTTGGAAAATTATGCACAAAACCCAACACTTTTTAATTTGAGAGCTGCCATAAATAAAGCTGACCAGGTAAAAAAGATGAGAGAAGGGGGCATTGAAGTAAAAACTGAATATGGTTTTGGTGAGTTGGCAAGGGAGATTCAGGAATTGGGAACAAAAAAGGTGGACACTGAAAATCTACCCTGTGGCAATTTAAATTTAAATGAGGCGGATGGTCCAGCTGACACAGTCAGCGCATTTAATAGAAGCTATGAATATGATCAGGTGGGTAATTGTGTCGGATGTGGAAAAGAAGGAATGTTAGGACCTTGTGGACTTTGTGAGCCTTGTGATGCAAAAGCGCGTAGAGAACAGAAAAAACTCAAATAACTTGTAAGATTTTTATAAAGATTATTTCAAGCCAATTAGCCTTATTGTGATAATATAGTTATATGATAAG
>CAYORA010000065.1:0-2365 GCA_964406285.1 uncultured Gammaproteobacteria bacterium | reverse complement strand
TAAATAAAAGGGATGAAGTTTTGGACGAAGCCAAACGCGTCTGCATGATCTAAACAAATCCCGTTCCGTATAAATCCTCTAATTCTTTTACATTTCCAAATGGAACTCTTTTTATAATTTGATTACTCATTCCCATCATTAATGCAGGAGTAATAACAAATTCTCCATATCTATCATTTATTTCATCCATAGCGTTGGAGACTTTTCTTTTCTTAGCTTTCTCATCATTAAAATCAAATAAAGACATTTGAGATTTTCCAGATTCTTCTAGGGAGTAGCAAGAAACACTTAACTTAGAAACTTTTTTATTCTCCGGTCTTTGATTTAAAACAAATAGAGCTTTTGTAAATAATTCTTGTGTGGTATACATTTCAGTCTCCATCATTCTTCCTCTGTGCCAATGCGTCCAATCATCGTAGACCAAGCTTACATGCATGCCATATGCCACCATACTAAATCTTCTTAATCTTCTTCCCATTTTTTCGCAGAGCTTTAAGATTAGTCTTGAAAGTTCCCGGGGATCATTTGTGGGGCGGGGAAGCGCATATTGCTGCCCAATACTTTTTGTTTCAAATTCTACATCGTCCACTTCATGGCCCCTTAATCTTTCGTACCAATATCTACCAATAATACTTTTAAAAACTTGTTTCTGGAGAAGCTGACATCTCGCATTATAAAAATCTAAAGGAGTAAAAATTCCCATAGAATTAAGGCGGGCCTGAAATCTAACATTAATTCCATTTAAGTCTAGAAGTGAAACTTTAGAATAAATATCCAGTAAGTTTTCGTGATTAATAACGTCTAAGCCGTCAGGCTTGTGGAGTGAAGCTGCTAATTTTGCCAAAAATCTATTAGTAGAAATTCCAATATTACATTTCATCCAATCACCAATTTCTTCTCTTATTCTTTTTTTAATTTCATAGGATATTTTTATTAAGTCGGGCGTTAATCTTTCGACACTTGAGAAATTTAAAACAAATTCGTCAATTGATTTTGGATGGAAGTCCGGAGTGTAATCTTGAAAAATATGCCTTAATCTAATATTTACATCAAAATATTTATCAGGGTCTGGAGTTCTAACTACAATGTCATTACATAAAAGCCTAGCTTCTCTAATCCTCATTCCAGTTTTTATTCCAAATCTTTTTGCTTCTATGCTTGGAGCTACTATACAAGCGCTTGGAGTAGCATATGCTGCTACAACTAAAGGTTTTCCGCGAAGCAGAGGATTTGCTTGCTGCTCAATAGTCGCATATGCAGAATTTAAATCTACATGCATCGTTAAAGGTTTATTTCTGTTAATTGGGAGCTCCATCACTAACCTCCTCTACATACCAATGTAATGTTTCACTATCTAATCTAAGCTTAAATGCTAATGTTTCTGTAGCTACTGAAAAAATGTGGTGAATATATCTTCCGTCGCGTCTTACGTGATGGTAACCAAGCGTAGTGATCTTATAAACTCTACCATTCCATTTTATTTTATAAGGTTTTACGACTGAGCCCATTTTCTCGTAAATGCATATACAATCTATTTGTTCATTAATATGCTCAATCATAGACAGAAACCACTTTAGTTAGCATAATAGAATTATTTACGCAAAACAATAGAACAAAACTAGAATATCTGTATCAGTTTTTGGGGTGTATAATAGGGACATGTGCGGACGATATGGCTTAATAACAAAACCCCGGGACCTAAGTGAAAGATTTGATGCTAAAACACCGGATTTTAATTTCAAAGAAAATTATAACGTAGCTCCATCTCTTGAAATGCCCGTGATTGAAAGGCAAAGTCCAAATTCAATTCATATTAGAGAGTGGGGAGCACTTCTTTACAACAAATACTTTACGATTAATGCTAGAACTGACAAATTAGAAACTAATAATATCTGGAAAAAGGCTATTCAAGAAAGGAGATGCATTATTCCCGCTGACTATTTCTTCGAATGGAAAAGAACTGAAAAATCCAAACAACCATTTTTATTTCGTTTAAAAAATAAAGACTTGATGGGTCTAGCTGGATTTTTAATTGATTATATTGACAAGAATAAAAAAGAAAAAACTGGATTTATAATGTTAACTACAGAAGCAAATTCCTTAATGAAGCCCGTTCATGATCGAATTCCTGTAATTCTAAAAAAAGAAGATGAAGATGATTGGTTAAATCCTGATACAGTAGAATTTGAACATTTGTTAAAATTTCTAAAACCATTCCCGTCAGATAAAATGGAAGCATACCCTGTTTCTCAAATAGTTAATTCACCTAAAAACAATTCTTCAGAGATTATTAAACCTCAGCATTAAAGAAGTATCCAGTAGGCATACATTCGGAGAACTTTTTGAAGTAATTTGGGCAGTTTCA
>CAYORA010000064.1:0-2533 GCA_964406285.1 uncultured Gammaproteobacteria bacterium | reverse complement strand
AACCAAAATATTATCCTTATTTTTATAATGAGTAAGTCCTAGAAGCGATAATCTATCCACGCCGTAAGTATATCATTTAGATTATGTATATTTAACATGCAGTTTAACTATATGTGAGTTTGATAATTATCCTATAATTTGATATTATAGGCTTATGTTAGAGACACAAATGACACGTCGAGAGGCTTTAGCCGTTATTGGTGGTACAATTCTTGCTGGAATGATATCTAATAATAGTAAAACTATAGCATCAGAACCATCAGAAAGTCCTACTCTTCCCTATCCAACAGGTGAAATTACTCCTGCAGCAACTCCAAGAAAAAGAGAGATACCATCTTTAGTCGAGATAAATCTTCCTTTAGAGTTCCAGGAGAGAGCAAGTGAAGAATTTATGCGCGGATATGAAGAATTTAAATTCCAATATCTAATTGATGCTGGAGACGGTGCATTACGCACACTTCATGATCCTGAGAGCGAAAATACATCATTTGAAGTTCAATCTATTGGAGAATTCCTAGCTCTTTACGCAGGAGATTTTGAAACTGCGGAAAGAATGTTTCAATATGACGACAGATATAGACAGCCAGATGGATTAACTCCATGGCTGATTGATAGAAACGGAGACATAGAAGATGATACTGTAGTTTCTCCAGTAATGATGTTTATGGCTGCAGCAAGACTTTTATCTCCAAATGAAGCTAGAAAAGAAGAAGGAAGAGAAATATTAGAAAGCATAAAAACTTCTGGAATAATTACCCCTGAAAATTTAATACAGGGATTTCAAGGTGAATGGTCAAACAACCTAACTAATCCTGCATATTGGAATACTTACTTCTTAGAGCTTTTTGGAAAAGTCGATCCATATTGGAATGATGTAGCTCAATCTAGTAGAAATCTTATGGATAATGTTGCTCAGCAGATAGCAGATGGAGAAATCATTTATTATCCAAATTGGATAGATTTTGAAGGAAAACCTACGAATGGTCCTCTCGGAGAAAAACCAGAAATTAATTATGATGCAGCCTATATTCCGTTTCAACAGGCACATGGAGCATTAAATAGTGAAAATATGGATGTAAGAAATCATGCCTCCATTCAGTTATTTATGGCAAATAATTTCTTCTATGACGTAATAAAAGGAAGAAATTCTGATTTTAAAATTAATAGACTTTTGGATGGATATGAATTGGATGGTACGGTTAAAAAAGGTAAGAGATGGGCTCAAACTGCGTTCACATCAGGTGCTGCTGTAGCTTCAATCGCATCTTCAGATGAAGCATATAGAGATTATATGTTTAATGCTTTAGTTAATATTCCTTTTCCTGCGTATCCTTTCAACGACTACATGAAACTTTTCGCACTTTTAACATTAAGTGGAAAAATGCAGGAACTTAAACCCTAATCTGCAAGCATTTACTTGCTTGACAAATATCCTATAATATTATAAAATTCACACTCTAAATATGGCAGGACACGAATTACCACAACCGGGACCAATATCAGCTGAGCAATCAGCAGGTCACTCCACACAATTAAGCAGAAGAACACTTTTAAGAAGAGGTGCTGAAACAGGAGCAGCTGTTGCTGCAGTTGCAGTTGCACATAATCTATGGCTCCCACATACTGCACTCGGCGCACAAAAAGAACCAACTGTAGATCAAGACTCATTTACCGCAGATCAAAGACTTTCTGATGTGAGAAGAAAACTTTCTAGACTTGAACGAGCTCATCCCTCTCGATTACCTGATGTAAGAACAACAGCAGAAGAAAATGGAGGAGTAACTTCGTTCGGACCCGGAACAATTATTTATAAGGAAAGAACAAAAAGAAAAGTTGTTCGTGCAAGATGGGATGATGGATGGGATCAAGCAGAAGTTGCAGCAGCATTTGCAATGTTTGAAGGTTTAGGAACTACAGTTGATGTTTACCCCGTTGGCCAATCAGTGTTAGCATATCCTGATGATTACAGACGTGGTCAAGCTACAGGGCGCATAAGATGGCACAATCACACTGATGATCATTCAGACTTAACTCCATTTACAAAAAATGAAGTTATTGATCACGTAATACCACAGAGTAACGCATTAAGATCAGTTTTAAGAAGACCTATTGAAGAACTAACGCTTGGAACTCCATATGGAGCTGGAACACTACCAGGACAAAGAGATGGGGAAATTATTGCAGCAGCTATACAATTAAAATTGGGATTAGACATGTGGAATAAGGATACATTGGGATGGAACGGAGCATCTGTTGAAGAAGCAGTTGATAATTTATTACCACTTAAACCAGGAGATCGTGCAATTTTCCATTTCACACCGGTTGATCGAGCAGCATTTAAAGTATGGGCTAAAGAAGCAAGAAGACTTGGATATTCAATCGAACCTGTCAGTACTATTCCCCATTCAAATGGAATGGGTCTTTAATCTTTCTTCTTAAAATCTAGAGCACAGGAATTAATACAGTAGCGTAATCCAGTTTTATCCCGAGGTCCATCAGTAAATACATGTCCCAAATGTCCCCCACAATTCGC
>CAYORA010000063.1:0-2543 GCA_964406285.1 uncultured Gammaproteobacteria bacterium | reverse complement strand
ATTTTAGTTATCAAAAACCAATCATTTCATTTTAAATCATGACTGAAGGAAAAATTGTTGTTGGAGTAGACATTGGAACCTCAAAAATCATAACCATAATAACTCGTGTTGACGAATTCGTAAATGTGATGGGAGTTTCTGAGGTGCCATCCGCAGGGATAAAAAAAGGGCAAATCGTAAATATAGAAGAGGCTGTTCTTGCTATAAATTCTTCGATTGAAGCTGCTGAGAGAATGGCTGGGGTTTCTGTATCTCGCGTCATTGCTTCAGTCGGGGGAAGCAACATAGAGTCTCAAAATTCCAGAGGAGTTGTAGCGGTAGCTCAACCTGAGGGAGAAATTAATTCTACGGATGTATCGCGTGTAATTGACGCTGCTAAAGCGATATCTCTTCCATCAACTCGAGAAATTATCCATGTTTTGCCTCGAAGTTATACCGTTGATGGGCAAGAAGGAATAAAAGATCCAGTTGGAATGAGCGGAACTAGACTTGAAGTAGAAACCCATATTATCACAGCTGGAAGTCCAACAGTAAGAAATTTAGAAAAAGCTTTTTCTCAAGTTGGAGTTGACGTAGATGCCTTAGTTTTCTCAGGTTATGCTTCTGGATTGTCAGTATTATCAGACACAGAAAAAGAGCTTGGAGTGGTTTTGGTGGATATTGGTGCAGGGACTACGGATATTTCTATTTATATTGATGGATCTCAAGCCTTTTCATCAGTTCTTCCAATTGGAGCAAGGCATATTACAAATGATTTAGCTATCGGGCTTCGAATTTCGCTGGAATCCGCTGAAAAGGTAAAACTTTTCCTCTCAAAACCGATTAAAAAAGTACTTAGATTTGATGAGGGAGAAGGGGAGGCTAAGGAAAAGAAGGCAGCGGACGAGGTTGATTTAGCTTCATTGGGTCTTCCCGAGCAGTTAAATAAAGTTTCTCAGAAAACACTAATTGACGGAATCATTAGGCCTCGTCTTAATGAAATATTTACTATGGTAGGTCTTGAAATTAAAAAATCCGGATTCGGTGGTCAAACTCCATCGGGTTTGGTTATTACAGGTGGAGGTGCTAGGACAGTTGGTGCAGTTGACTGTGCCAAAAGAATGCTTGCAATGCCGGTGCGCATTGGAGAGCCAAATAATATAAAGGGAATTATTGATGAAATTCAGGATTCTCCATATTCTGCTGTTGTTGGATTGTCCATTTACGGTGCATTAATAGGAGTAGAATCTACCTCTAATTTTAAGATGCAAATCCCGGGAATTCCTTCTATCAGATTGGGTAAAGCACCAAAGAAAATAATTGATTTAATAAAGTCTTTTATACCGTAATATCACTATAAATATTGCCAGGGTAATGTTTAGACCTATTGCAAAAAGATAAGTCATCTGTTACGATTTCGGGACTATGCTCATCAAGCCTCAAACAACAAATTTCGCTAAGATCCGCGTTATGGGTATAGGTGGAGGAGGAAGTAATGCACTTAACTCCATGATATCCCAATCTTCAATTCAAGGCGTTGATTTTATCGCAGTTAATACAGATGCTCAAAGCCTTTTGCTTAATCAGGCAGCCACAAAAGTCCAAATTGGAGAAGATTTTACTAAA
Source organism: uncultured Gammaproteobacteria bacterium (assembly GCA_964406285.1). Taxonomy (GTDB): domain Bacteria; phylum Patescibacteriota; class Microgenomatia; order Levybacterales; family UBA12049; genus 2-01-FULL-39-10-A. The sequence goes on along the minus strand of CAYORA010000063.1, from coordinate 938 downwards.
GGTTTGGGTTCAGGAGGAAATCCAGAAGTTGGTGCAACAGCAGCAGAAGAATCATATGAAAAATTAAAAGATATATTAGAGGGAACTGACATGGTTTTTCTCACAGCTGGTATGGGTGGAGGAACAGGAACTGGGGCAACACCTGTGATAGCTCGCGCAGCTAAAGAAGTGGGAGCGCTAACTGTAGCTGTAGTTACAAAACCTTTCACATTTGAAGGAACACGAAGAATGGTAGCCGCAGAGGAGGGAATTGAACTTCTTAAAGACAAGGTTGATACTCTTATTGTTATTCCAAACCAAAGAATTTTAGATGTAGTGGATAAGAAGTTATCTCTTCTAGAGGCATTTAAGGTGGCTGATTCTGTTCTTACCCAGGGAGTACAGGGAATTTCAGATCTTATTACTATGCCTGGACTTATTAACGTTGATTTTGCCGATGTTCGTACAATTATGCAAAACGCAGGCTCATCTCTAATGGGTATTGGAACTGGTGTTGGAGAAAATAGAGCTCAGGCTGCAGCTAGATCTGCGATCGCTTCCCCGCTTCTTGAAATCACTATGGAAGGCGCACGGGGTGTGCTCTTTAACGTAATTGGAGGACCGGATCTGACTATGAATGAGGTCGATGAGGCTGCAAAGATTATTGCTCAAGCAGCAGACAGTGACGCAAATATTATTTTCGGTGCCACAATTGATGAGACCATGAGAGATCAGATGAAAATTACTGTTATCGCAACAGGATTTGACAGTGCTCGCCAGACTCTCAGGGAATTCGTGGCTCCACCAACCCAGTCATTTAACGTAAGTCCTTCGTCAAATACTATTAATACTAACCAGCAGCCAATGGATCAAAATCAGCAAGATCAAAATACAGGAAATCAGCAGTCAAATCCACAGACCCCTGTCCCAGAAAACGACGAAGAAGTCTGGGATATCCC
>CAYORA010000062.1:0-2941 GCA_964406285.1 uncultured Gammaproteobacteria bacterium | reverse complement strand
TAGGCTTAAGCTTTATTATAATCTTCTCCTGCCTCAATCTGCCTCAACTTGCCTCTAAAATGTATATATTTAATAACTTATATAAGTCTGTTAGGAAAAACTATTTAAAAATGCGTAAAGCATTATCCCCCCGCGTTGAGACTGTAAACCGAAGAAGAAAAGTTTACTATAAAAAATTCTTAACCCATGCCCAGAGACGTCCAATTGCGACATTTTTAGGGTTATTATTAATGCTTTTGGGCTTAATTATTATTAGTAATGTAATTAATAAGCCAAAATTGGAGGCAGAGGAAACTTCTCTCCCAACAAAAGAAGTGGAAACATATACGATTGGTCAGTCTCCAAAAATTACAGTACAAGCACAAGTAGAAAAATCAGGAGTTATTAGAGTAGTTTCTTTAGGCGCTGGAGTAGTGCAAAGTATAAATGTAGAAGTAGGACAAGTTGTAGGAGCAGGTACGAATCTAATTGGAATGTCTACAAATTATCAGGGAGGAAATGCTTTTTCAGTACAGCGCCAGTTAGCAGGAGTCCAATATAAAAATGCAAAAGATACTTATCAAACAAATATTGATTTAATAGATAAGCAAAAAGAATTGGCTGAAAAATCAGATCAAAATGCTGATGAACTACGGAATATCAGCAATCAGTCTCTAGAATCAACCAGAAGTATCATAGCTTTAAATAATGAAATTTTAACTACACTTGAAGCACAGCAGGCTAGTTATGAAGCGCAAAATGTTGGAGGATCAAAAGAAGCAGAAATACTTGGCATAAAACAACTTAGAAGCCAGTTAATGTCGGGAAATAGTCAATTGGAATCAGGACTTAGAGCTTCTGAATATACCGGCGCATCAGATAAGATTCCTGCAGAGTTATCTAATATTTCTAAGGATATAGCCTTAAAACAGCTTGAAATTCAAAAGAAGGCAATTGGACTTAATCTTGAGGTATCACGCTTAGGTCTAGTTCTAGCACAGATCAATGAGGCTCTTATGTTTCCAGCAAGTCCTGTTAATGGAACAGTTGAGAGAATTTTTGTAAGAGAAGGACAAGTGTTAAGTCCAGGAATGCCGATTGCTCAGATAAGTGGCGCATCAGATAGTCTTATTGCAGTAGCTTTCTTAAATCGTGAAATAGCACAGGGAGTTGGGCGCGCATCTGCTTCAACTCTTCATTTAGGAAATGAATCTTTTGAAAGTGTTCCATTTTATGTTTCTAAAGAGGCAACAGATGGATCTTTGTACACAGCGCAATATGCAATTCCTCAGGAGTTTGCTGGCCAGGTTACAGACAGAGGCTACATTACAATTGAGATTCCGGTTGATTTCCCCAACACAGGTTCTGTAATTCCATTTGTGCCAATCGATTCCGTATTTCAGACCCAGGACCAGGCATATTTATTTATAGTAAAAAATGGAAAAGCAGAAAGCAGGAAAGTTAACTTAGGACAAGTAATTGGAAGATTTGTAGAAGTAACTAGCGGATTGTCGGAGTCAGATCAGGTTATTTTGAATAGAAACGTAATTGCGGGAGATCCTGTAAAACCCATAAATTAATTGAATGAAACATGCGTCATATCTTAAACATCTTCACTTTGATAAAAAATTAGCTTCCTCAATACAAGCTAAATATTTAGCAAATCCGAGACTTTTAATTTTACTTTTAACAATAATTATTACTTTTGGATTTTTTAGTTATAGAAGTATTCCAAGAAGACTTAATCCTGAAATTAAAATCCCGTATGTAGTAGTTAGTACTGTTCTTCCTGGCGCAAATCCTGCAGACGTAGAGTCTTTGGTAACGGATCCGCTTGAGGATGAGATTGCAGGAGTACGAAATATAAAAACTTTTGCCTCTACCTCTAGGGATTCGGTCTCAATTATTCAAATCGAATTTAATACAGGGGTGGACGCTGATAAAGCAGCGAGTGACACGAAAGCAGCTGTAGACTCAGTTACTTTGCCGGCAGATGCACAAAAACCAAATACTACTAAGGTCGATTTTGAACAATTTCCCGTTTGGAGTTTTTCTCTAACCAGTAAAAATGGAGATGCAGCATCACTTCTTACGCTTTCAAAAACATTAAGAGACAAGCTTGAGGCTGTTTCTTTAGTAGATCAGGTTAACATTTCAGGATTAGAAGAGCAAGAGATTCAAATTGTTATAAAACCGGAAGCCATCTCTACTTACGGATTTAATCCCCAGACATTAATTGGAGCTTTATCAAATGCTTCGAAATCATTTCCAGCCGGAACTTTAAAGACTGATTCTTCAAGTTTTACGCTTAGTATTGATCCTACGATCACAAATATAGATGACATTAGAAATATAAAAGTGAGTTCTGGAACTACAATTGTAAATCTCTCTGATATTGCGACTGTTTCAAAAAGATCAAAACCATCCCAGCTTCAAAGTTTTGTGGCAAATCACTCTGATCCTGCTGGTCAAGCTGTAAGCTTTTCTGTTTTTAAAACGGAGAATGCAGATATAGGAAAAACTGCCAAAGAGGCAAAAAAAGTAACAGATGAAGTTTTAAAACAATATGAAGGGCAATTTAGTATTTTTACCACATCTGATGTTTCAAAAGAGATTGATGATCAATTTAACGAACTTATTCGTGACTTTTTACTAACTATTATTCTGGTTTTCATCGCTTTGTTTGTTTTCTTAGGAATCAGGCAGGCAGTTGTAGCTTCAATTTCTATTCCATTAACATTTTTAATTACATTTGGAATAATGAATTTCTTTGGTGTTGCTCTATCATTTATTTCATTCTTTTCGCTCCTTCTAGCGCTTGGGCTCTTAGTAGATGACACTATTGTAGTGATATCCGCAATGACCGCATATTATAGATCTGGAAAATTTAGTCCGCAGGAGACTGGCCTTCTGGTATGGCGTGATTTCATCATTCCAATTTTTACGACAACTCTAACAACTG
>CAYORA010000061.1:0-3039 GCA_964406285.1 uncultured Gammaproteobacteria bacterium | reverse complement strand
CGAACGTAAAAATTACCAATGCCCCAATTATTACCGCTCTGGTAATTATTTTTTTTCTTTCCTCGGGATTATTATTAGCTAAAATTACAAGAACTACAGGAACCAAGCCTAAGGGGTCGATTACTGTAAAAAAAGTTATAAAAGTTTTGGTGATAAGGGAAATATCCACACACAAATTATACTCCTCGTGTGTAATATCATAAATGTTTGAGCAAACAAGTTAATATAAGCTTGATTTATATAGACCTCTAGTATATAATTTCCCGCTATGGTAGTAGAAAGAGTTAGTTTTTCGGGTGGTTTACCAATTGTAGAAGGAGAGGAACCAAAAGATACTGTGGCTAGTGCTATGAATGAAAGAAGAGGTAAGCTTACTTCTTTACCTGCAGGAAAATATGACCTTACTCCTCCGGGAAATAATCATAGATATAATCTGACTGTTGATCCAGAGGGCACAGGAGATTGTCATGTTGTTCCCTTAAATCCAAGCGCCATGATGCAAGACCTAGATGGAAATAATCCAATAGTTGGCGAAAGACATTTTCCAATCGCAAAAGGTTATCCTTCTGTGATTATAGCTGGTGCAAATGAAGCTGGAGTTCCTTCTATTTATGAATGTCTAATTTATAATCCGGGAAAATCCCCAGAAAGATTTATCTAAAAGTTAAAGGTCTATTTTGAGGTAAAACCAGCTGTAATTCTTTCGCTTTTTGCTCCAATGGCGTTAAAGGGGCTCTTAAAAGCGCATCAGACCTAGCATGATAAATAGGCCCAAAATGAGAAATCATTCCATTAAAAAGAGCGGTACCTAAAATATCACCTTGAAATGCAGGAGGTAGCAAATTAAATCCATGCCTTGTAAAAATAAATGTCATCCTGGGATCCACCGTAGCTTCGTGAGTCAGAGCCGCAACTTTAGCATGAGTAAAATGCGTTGGCTCTTTTTCTTCTGGATTTCCAAGATTTATTGAATCTGCCCAGCCCATTCCTCTGAAGCCATCTCTTACTAAATGTGCAAAAAATGATGGATCATAAAATCTTGCTGTAGCTATTATTTCTGTAGTTCTGAATATTGATCCCCACAAAACTGCTCCTGCATTTAAGCTTATCGAATCTTTATAAGTTGCAGGAATTTCGGAGGAAAGAGGGGATGCGGGAACAAAACGCCTGCTATTTCTTAGATCTCTGTGAACTTCTCTAAGCCCAGCTCTGCCTTCGTTGTACATAGAATCAGCTAGAGCTCTCATTCTAGAATAGCCTCTCCTAAACTCAGCTCTTTTAATTACAGCCTCTGCAAATCTGTCTCCAGCTGGATACTGATCTCTAAATGTTTCAACAGACATAAGCGAGGATTATAGCAAAAAATAGTTGTATTTTCTTCCAGGTAGTATCTGAATTATTCAGTTGTGGGTTCTTCAAGAGGGGTGTCTGCTAATTCTACTGCTTTTTTAGAAACTCTTTTCTTTTTTACGACTTTGGGAGTTTCAGGAGTTAAATCATTAGTTCTATTATTTAATAATTCTATGATTTGATCTAGTTTAGAGTTGATTTCATCAAGTTTTGGATTGCCTTGTGCTTGAGAGCGTCTTTCATCTCTTCTTTCAAAGCTCTTTTCTTCATTTGAGCGTTTCATTTTTCCAAAACACTCCCTGCAGTAAACAGGTTTTTCTCCACTTGGTTTAAAAGGAACTTCGCATTCATTTCCGCAATTACTGCAGGTGGCTTTATGAAGTTCTGCAGGTCTAAAACGCTTTTCTCCGCCAAAACTTCTGCCGCCAAAATCGCGACCGCCGCGTGATCCTCCCCTGTTATCTCTGTTTGGATATCCCATGAACTAGGATTGTACCATTTCTAGATATTAATTGCTTTAAAAATAGACTTATAGTATAATATGAGCCTATGAGTCCAGACAGAAGAGCACATTTTCCATGGTTAGAGCAAGCAGTTGCTGAAGCTGAAAGAAAAAAGGCTGAAGCTGCACGAAAAGCCGCAGAAGAACATCATGTCGATGCTGGCCATGGAGGCCATGGAGGTCATGGAGGTCATGGCGAGCATGATCCAATTGTTGAAGCACATCATCAAGCACGTGAACATTTAGAAAGAAGTGAATTCCCAGGATTAGTGCATGAGATGTCGGAATTGTACAATAGATTAGGCATAGGAAAGTTTGTGTATCTTAAAGATGGATGGCCTGCAAGAGTCGTACCTGGTCATTCAAAAATAGTATCAGAATCACCTCTAGAGCTTCCCGCAAGCGTAAGTTATATTGGTGCAAATTGGAATGCCACATTTAACAGAAGACTAAGTTTTGATATTAATTTAGGTAAATTTTCTAGACAAATTGATAAAACATTTTTTGTGCATCAGGAAGTACAAGGTTTATTTGTAATTGCTTACAGTACTGGTACTATTAAAGTTGTTGGTAAGTATCCTCAGGTGTTAAAAAGACCGCAATGGGAAGGTAATCCTGATGTTCAAGCGGATGCATTAAATACTGCATTTCACAGGCCATTATTTGCAGTTAGATCTAAGTAACTTATATTTTATAAATTAATTACCAGAATTGATTTTTTTAAGCTCCAGAGTATAATGCTTCGCGTATGACACCAGACCATGGAATTCGAGTTGAAGCACCCAAAGGATCAAAATTTAAAGATACTCTTGTTAGAGACAGCGCAGTTATAGTGGATAATCGCTGGATTCTGAGATTTTCAAAAATTGTTTTAGTCCACGGAGTAAATGGTATTGAAACCAGGCCATTCATTAAAGTTATAGCTCCATCTGATTATGACATTATTGCCCGAAATGAAGCAGGCCCACGACATTTGCATACGGATTATAGTGATGGTATTGGTATTACCTGGCTAAGAGTAGAGCCATGGATAGCAGCGCTAAATGTAGGAAATTATAAAGTTGGATTAAGTAGTGATTTTACTCCAGATGGAACAAGCCTAGATTTAGATGTTCATTCGGAAGAGTCATCAATTGGGCATGCGAAAGTGTCAGGAATTGGCACAAGGCAACTTAAATCAGCCCTCT
>CAYORA010000060.1:0-3125 GCA_964406285.1 uncultured Gammaproteobacteria bacterium | reverse complement strand
TAGCGATTATCAAGCTGCTTGGCAAGAAACAGAAAAGCTAAGAATAGAAAGAGATCAGAAAACTCCATCTCCAAGGTTTTATATTCCTGAAACAAAAATCCCAGAAAGAAGCGGGGCACAAGCTTCTCAAGCTCAGGAATCTGGAGATAAAAAAGGCGATGTAACACAAGCGGAAAAACCAGTGCATGGAGGTATAATTAATCGAATTCCAGAAGCATACAAGCCTATCGATTGGTCAGAAGCGGAAAGACTAAAACAAGATTGGGAATTTGATTTTCAATTATTAAATGATCGTGTTAACCGGGATACATCTCCACCTTTACCATCTCCGGCTCCATTACCATTACATCCTTTGGATTCAGAAGATATGGGAAGCGGTTTTGGAGGAATTCCACCCGTTGAAACCTCTCCGTCACCAGATAAACCACGTGAAGTTTTTAATATTCTATTTACTTCACTTGACCCTGCATATGATCAGGAGGCAGAAAAATGGGCTGAGGAAAAACTTCAGCAAGATTTAGCACCTCGCGAAGGTAGATTTGGTAAGATTCGAAGTTTTAGAAGAATCGTATCAACCAGAATTACAGAAGAAGACAAAAGACAAAAATATAAAAAGGCTTATAAAGAAGCACTCGTTAGTGCTGGAAATCCATATGCGGTAATAGATCTTAAATCTGGAAAAGTTAAGGATCCTGACTTAGATAGAGAGCAATTTGAAACAGAAATAAATGCTACATTTATTGGACTTAATAGGACTCGTCAGTTTGAAACAAAAAGAACAACTGCTAATGAAAGATTAAGAAACGCAATTGGAGCAGAGATTAGATCTTACATTGACTCTAATCTAAGCCCTAGCGAAGTAGAACAAAAACTTGAAGAATTTGTAAGAGCAAACGGAAAGGAATTAAGAAAGCAATTTGGAAATGAAGAATTAGCAGGATTTAGATCAAACATAATGCAGCAAATTGCAGAGATCAGACAGGCAATAGATTCAGGAACTCTTACCCGCGACCAAATCTTATTTAATGTAGAATTTGCAGTTCCAAGATGGGGTGTTGAAACTCAACCTGAGTTAACAAAACGCGATAAATTAATTAGAAGTGCTCAAAAAAGAAAAAAAACAGGAATCTTATCAAATCCATTTGTTTTAGGTGCAGGAACATCGGTAGCAACTAGTGTCGCATTAGGTGCAACTAGTTGGGGTATAAGATCAATAGCTCCTGCCGTAGGGGTTTTACCTGGAGCACTTATTGGAGGATGGAATGCTAAAGCTAGAAGAAGCTATGACCTTAAAAGAGACAGGGCAAGTGTAGGGAAAGATAAAGCATCTGGAATAAAACTTAAAGGTCAAAGAAGAGATGAAATTGGAAGATTTACTTATCTAGGAAAAACTACTTCTCAACTTCTAGGTGGAAGACTGGATGGACGCGATGCAACTTTTGTGTCTACAGATCTAGGACTATATCAGTTAATGGAACGCGCATATATAAATCCAAGTGACACTGTCTTAAGACAAATTATAAGTAAAAGAGCGGAAATCAGAGCTAGACTCGATATCTCTAGAAAACAGGGAATTGATCTAATTACTTACGGATCAAGTCACACTGTCCAACAGGAAAGACTAGCACTTGAAGAAGCCTTACTTAAATCAGCTATGGCTCTAGAGGAATTACCAAGCTTTGATTATTTGGGTGCAGTTACAGCGTCACCCCAAGACATAAAGGATTTCGAAACAGCTGAAAAAGCAAGATGGGAAGGATTACTCATGACCCATAAGAAGATTTTGGATGCTGACTTCAGAAGTTATAGAACAAAACAAGCTCGAAATGCCTTTGTTGAAGGTGCAGTTAAAGGAGCATCTGGCGCAGCTGCAGTAGGAGCAACAATAAAAGGAATCCAGATGGCATCTGATGCTTTAGGAATTGACATATTAGGTGGAGCAAGAGATTTAATTAAAGGGAAAACTGATGAATGGATTAATCAAAATAGAGAAGGATTAAATATTCTAATTTCGGAAGGTGGCATTAGCAAAGCAGTGGATACAGCAAGAGTCGTAAATCAAACCGTAAATACAGAATACAATGTTTTCAATGCATTAAGACCTGCTGACTCAATAAATACTCCTGAACAGATTCAGGTGTTCGCCCAGGAAGCTCCAGCAAGATTCCATGATGCCGAGCTAAATGGAAAAACAATTTCTATTCCAGATCATACAAGGCTTGTGATGGATAGAGCTAATGGGGGTCATGACTTAATTTATGCTAAAGATGGGACAGTTCTTCTTAATGATGTTCGCTGGGAAAATGGAAGACTAACTGCAGATGCTGGGCTTTGGCCAGCAGATAAAATCATGTCTGATTCAACAACTACTCCTGAAATGAGAAAAGTTATGGGAAAAAATGGGGCGTGGAGAGAAATGTCCGCAGATATCAGAAGCATTGACTGGGATGCAAATGGAACTCACGCAAAATACGACAAAGATGAATTAAGATTTTTTAATAGACGAGATGGTAATGCAGTAGTATTTAATATCCCCAAGTCTTCAAATGGTATTTTCTTAAATATAAACGGTGATAGAGTTTGGCTCCCAGAAACCAGAGATGGAGTTGTAAGACTTGATCCAGATTCCAAAAAGCTTATTCCAGGTAGACATGATGGAATGACTTATGGAGATGTAGCTAGAATCGCGATTAATCAGGATGAACTCAGAAAATATCATGGAAGTCTTCAAACAGAAGTACACCCTAAGAGGAGAGAAATATTTAGAGTAGACACTATTGAGGCAGGTACGCTTAGAAATGGAAATGCAACAATTCACGCCACTATTCAAGGATGTGGAGAAACTCCAAGAAATATTAAAATGGGTGAAACTACTCATACAGTAAGTAAAATATTAGCGGGAGAATTCCCAGTAGATGCAGGTCCTACTCCAACACCCACACCAGAGCCAACACCTGAACCTACACCACGCCCTACTCCAAAACCTGAGGCTCCAGCAACAGGAAGTGGCTTTACATTTGAGCTTCCAGATTTAAGTAATTTTCAATTTCCGCCAACCATAGCCACTCCTATGGCTAGAAGATATTCATTGGAAGCAGCAAGACCTGCTGTAATTATGCCAAATC
>CAYORA010000059.1:0-3191 GCA_964406285.1 uncultured Gammaproteobacteria bacterium | reverse complement strand
AAATCAAATACGATTGCAATTATTTGCTCTGCCATTAATGCGGATTATATCACTTAATTTTATCTATTTTCTTTCAAGTAAAAATACATATACGAATGAGGATCTTTATCTTTAAATGGAATTGTTTTATTTTGACTTATTGTTTCACTCACGCTACCTTTAACTCCCAGATAATTTCCTGGGTGAGGTTTATAAAATTCTTGAATCCCATAAATAGCAAATATGCCCCAAAATATTATTGGAATAATTTTTATAACTATGTTCTTTCTTTTGTAAATAAAATAAGTTAGATAAGCGAGCGAAACTATAACAATATTTTGTGGTAACGAAAAATAAGAATTAGTTAGTTCGCCACTATACGTAGATAGCACTATCCATGGCACTATAATCCAAAGTCCAGTTAAATACAAAAATACTAATTTTTCTTTTTTAGGATTTGAAAAATAGTAAATAATTCCGAACAAAGATAATAACAAAAACCCAAAATAATCTACAATTTTATTAAAATTAAAAACTACCAAGAACCCACTAAATGCATCATGGGTTAATTGCAAAAATCTTCTTAGATGAAAACCATGAAAATAAGTTTGGAAAAGAATGCTAAAATTTTTAGATTGTGTCTTGTCTCCTGTAAATTCCGTAATTAATGTAGGAAAAATAAATGCAATAAAAATTAAAATTGAAATTAATGAGTAGTATAAAGTTTTTCTACTTCTAGGAAAAAGCGGTAGTGCAAATAAAAGAATAAGTGGATAAAGTACAGAAGTAAAGTCTACGTGAAATGAAAATCCCAATACCACTGCAAGTAGGGGTAGATTTTTTTCACTTTTTGTAATTACCTTATATAAGAAATAAAAAATCAAAAATGAGATAGGCACTACTAATCCTATTCCATTCTGAACACGATCATTGCTGATTATAAAGACAGCAAAGGTATTAATAAAAACTGCGACGAGTGCAACATTTACATTAAAAATTTTTTTTGTTACAAAAAATAAAACGAAAAAACTGAAAATACTTGTTGCTCCCGCAATTAATGCAGAGGCAATCGGGTCTAATCTAGTAAATAAATAGAAGATACTTGAGATATAATAATATAAAGGCCCCATGTATATTCCCGAGTTGTTTTTTACCGGCACCCCTTCAAGAATAAGTTCGTGATCAACTAATATTTTTTTAACAGCCCAAGCAGTATCAATTTGATCCCATCCTAAATTCGTCCTTTCTGCTAGCTGATAAAAACGCAAGAATATGTGAAATGCAAGCAAAAAAATAAAAAAAAGAAAAATTTTGTGCTTGAAAAGAAATTTATAAATTTTGAGGACTCGCTTACCTTTTTCCCCATGTAGGGATTTCAAAATTTTGTTCATTCTAGAATCTAATCTATACTAAATTTTATCTAATTTTATCTTTTAATGCTTGGGCAAGCTCTGGAAATTCAAAAAGAGGACGGGTTGCGCCAAAATGCTCATGATCTGTAAATTCTTTATAGTCACTTCCCAATTTTTCGTGAACAAACCTAGCCTCTTCAACTGGAACAAATGGATCATCCACTGATCCAAACTGTAAAATGAAGTTCTGGTTTTTCTTAATACTTTCCCAATCCCAAGGCCTATTGAAATATCCAGCTTTTGTTTCCCAAGGATTATTTAGATCTGTATGATAAGTGGCAACTAATGCACTCCCGTAAATTATATTTTTCTCAGCGAATCTCATCGCAGCAATTGCGCCAGATGAATATCCCACTAAAATAGTATTTTCATCAGCACCTAATTTATGAAGATGTGGAATCCATGAACTTTCCGGAGCTAAATCACTATCAGGGAATTCTTCATCAATTACCCCAACCCCAACTGATTCAAGTTCTTTTTTTAAATATGGGAACCATCCATCCTTTGGACTTCCTCCACCATTTCCTGGAATAAAAATTGCTTTTAATTTATTCATTTTCTATTATTTTTTCCAACAACTCCGGAAATTTATCAAATTTTTCTCCACCCGTAGGAATACTAAAATGCTTTTCACCTGGTATTATAATCAATTCTCCATTTAACTGCTCACTTAAAAATTCTGCGTGTTCCAGTGGACAATATGGGTCATTATCAGAATGAATGAAAATAAATTTTTCAGCTTTTTGTTTTATTAAATTAAAATCGTACGGTTCGGTAAAAAGTCCTTTTAAATCTTCCCATCCCAAGTCATTCATAAAAGACCCCACCAAATATGCAGCTTTTATTTTTACTCCTTTTGGCAAATTACTTAATAGATGAAGTGTCTGAACTGCGCCAGCGGAATGACCTACTATAATAGTGTCTTTTGAAAAATCAAAATCCCCACCAATTAAAATTTCTGTATTTGTTTTTGCATCAGGTTTTCCAGAACCAGGAAGATCTGGAACCCAAACTTTATAACCAATCTTTTCTAATTCTTTCTTTAGCCAGGGGAACCAATTACTTATTGAAGTTCCTTCTTTTCCATGAAGTATTAGCGCATTTTTTACCATCAAACTTCAAATATTTTGTACCAGTCGTCTTTTACTTCAATATATTGGTTGTTAGTTAAAAGAATAATTTTATTGTCTTCGTTATATGTATGAATTACTCTGTGTTTTAGATATTTTTCTTTAAAAAGCTCGTGCCCCCAATGAGGAAAAACAACAAAATCAACTAGTCCAAGTCCAGCATAATCAATTACATTTGGAGCCTTAGAAATATTGTCTAAGTCTCTTACCGGCTCAATATTAGGACCGGCTATAACAGACCCAGCACTAGAGCCAATATATATTTTCCCATTTTTTACGTAGTCTATTATTACATCGCGACAATCAGATTGTTGAATTTTTTCTAGTAAATAGAATGTATTTCCTCCTGAAAAATAAATTATTTCAAAATCTTTTAAGAAGTTTTTTATTTCCTCTTTGTTTTGTCCGGTAATTGTGTATTCTGTTACTTCAAACCCTGAATCAATTAGAGACTGCTTGTCATCCTCTTTCCATTTAAGATCTCCCTCTTCCACTTCTGCTGCTGTAGAAATAAAAACTAATTTAGCGCCTTTTTTATCTATTTTTTTTGCTACTTGATGGGCCACTTTCTGAACTGATGACGTCAAATACAAAGTCATGATGAGATTATATCAGAAGAAAATTAGTTTTATGCCGGAAATTATCACAATTGCGAGAAAAATCCATTTGA
>CAYORA010000058.1:0-3647 GCA_964406285.1 uncultured Gammaproteobacteria bacterium | reverse complement strand
TCTCTTGGTTGTTTGAACTTGCTTTTTTACTTCTTGCCAAACCACCTTTTCTACCAGCTTTTGAATGTCCAGAAGAATCTCCAAACCATCCTCTACCTCTACTATTCTGTGGCATATCTTTCACCCCCTTTCAATTTCATAAAGGCATCATATGCTTAGAAGTTATGATAAATGCTAAAAAAATGTATGAGTTCTGTAGTAAGGGGCAGTTAAAAGTCGGAGTCTTTTTCTAATGCTTCTAATTCCTTATCCAGTTCACCATCTGCTTGGGCGAGACCCACGATAAGATTATCCAGATCAGATGTATCTTTTACTTCCGAAACCTCACTAGATACAGGAGTGGTTGTAACTTGAGGCACCTCAGAGGAAACTACGGAAACTTCACTGGCATCCTTATTTACTCCAAACATCATGTAGAAACCGGCAACTCCTACTACTGCGACCACTACTAAGCCAATCAAAACACCATAAAGTAAAAATTTTTTATCAGTTTTTTGAACTGGATTCCCAACCTGTTCTGGGGCTGGACTTGAAGGCGGAACTGAGACAGGATTTGAATTAATTGGATTTACTGGCTGATTTTGGTTATTTTTTGGATCCATTATTCACTTACCTCCTCGCTTGGTGATGGGCTAACTTTTACCGGAGTTACAGTTTTCGCTAAATCACGAACCGCTTTTACAAACGCATGAATTGATTCTTTATATGCTTTATTTGCTTCAATCAATTCTTTCATATCATCTTTAAATGCATCTACTTGTGATTTTGGATCCGTTGAATTGCAGTCAAACTCTTCACGACTCGCTTTTGCTGTTTCAAGGGCAGTCTTTACATTTTCTTTATTAGCAGCTACCTCTGCTTTCAGGTCTGCATAATTTGAAAGTATATACCCATTTGGAACTAACTTATTATTATAAAATTCATCAACTCTTTGATAAATTTTTTCGTGTCCCTTATGTATTACTTCTGCTCTTCTTTTTATCATCTCAACACGATTTTCAATATTTTTCTCCCTCGCTTCGCATACCTTAAGTCTCGCTTCGGACAATCTTTCTTCTCTTTTTTGTTTCATCTCCGTAATTCTTGCTTCTTTTTTCTCTTTAAGCTCCTTATTTTTCTCTTTAGCGTTTTGAATTCTCTCCTTAACGTTTTCTGGCTTAAATCTTTTTATCGTAGGGGTAGCATCCACAGACTGAGTTACCTCAGGCGTAACATCAGCAACTTCCTCTTCATTAGCTAGTGAGTTTGTAGTATAAAATACTCCCGCTAAAAGTATTACTGAAGCAACCAATAGAATATCTCTTAAGAATTTGCCCATCTAAATTAGACTACTTATTTTATAAATCAATGTCAAGTTAACGGATAACTTCAAGTAGAATGAAAATAAAGTAAATTGCAATCATGAAAATCGCGTTTTTACTAGAAATAAAATTCTTTGTCCTTGAATAAAAATAAAAAAGAAAAAGCGCAGTTGATACGAAAAAGAATGTTATATGAAAATTACTAATAGTTAAAATCTCACCTTTATTAAGAATTGTAAAAATTCCAAATAGAAGTGTATTTGCGGCTGCCGAACCCAAATAATCTCCCATGGCAACATCTTTTTTACCTTCGATCACTGATCTTATCGCAATTGACAATTCAGGTATATTTGTTCCTAAAGAAACAGCAATTAAACCAACATAAAATGCTGAAATATTTAATATATCTGCAAAATAAATAGTTTTATCAACAATAATGTTACTTGAAATGAAAACCATTCCTATTCCTATTAAAATTTTCAAAATATCTTTATAGGAATATGATTTAACACTAAAAAGCTTAGAATTCTCGTTATCAAAAATCCCATTCTTTCTTTCTATACTAAATACTAAAATGGCATATAAAATTACAAGGAGTACACCCTCAAGACTTGATACTTTTTTATCCAAAATTACAATTGAAGGTGCAAGTACAACTCCCATAGTTATTAATAAAGTATTATTTTTTAATTCATTTTTTAAATTAATACCTCTACCAAAAATGGCGAGTATAGGAATTACAATTAGAAAAAGGACAGGAATTCCACCAATCAGATTACCTACAAAGATTTCAGGATCTTTTTCAGCAACTGCCTGAAGTCCTACAGAAAATTCTGGAACTGAAGTTAAGAGACCTAGGAAAATAAATGAAAAGGCAAATGAAGATAATTTAAGCTTACTTGAAAATCTGCTAGTGGATGAAACAATAAGCCCCGAACCAAACCAAATCAAAATAAATGCTAATACATATAAAATCAAACTCAGCAGCATAATTAAAGATTAACATAAATTAAAATCCTAACAAACACTTGACAATCTTTTTAGTCAGAATTTTGTCAAGAACACCGGGTTATGCTATATTAAATTTAATTATGGCAATTTCAATTCCAAGCTTTGGAGGAATAATTTCAAGATTTATTCCGGGAAAAGCCGCCGTTAATACTCAAACGACTACTAATCCTGAGCAAACCTCTACTTCTTCTCCATTAACAGAAACGCAAAGAGCACAGGGGATCCAAGAGCTTAATCAAGAACACCGGGAACTCCTTACCCCAGCACAAGCTCTCAAGTTAGATGATCAGTATCTAAACTCAACGGCTGAAGGACACCCAAATACACGAGAAGCGACAACTGATGAAATTGTTGGCGCGAGAACATTGGGAGATCATAATTGGTACGCTAAAAGAGAAGCTGAAGTAAAAGGAGAAACATTTCCAGAAGGTCCTACACCTAACTTATATGATACAGCTAAAGAAGTATTACCAAGTCCGACCACAGATAAGGGCGAAGGAAAAGTTTAGGCTTTTCTAATTTTTATTCCATCTTTGGAGTCCTCAATAACAAATCCTTTACTTTCAATCTCACTACGAATTTTATCTGCCTCCTCATAATTTCCTGCTTTTCTTAATTCCTCTCTTTTTTCTGCTAGTTCTTGGATTTCTGATGGCACTGGAGCTTTCTTTTCCTCTAGACTGGGCCCCAGACCAAGACCCAAAACTTCATCAAATTTAATTAACGTTTTGGCTTTATTTGAATCTAATTCATTTGACTTTAACATTTCCCAAACCACACCAAGTGCCTGTGGTAAATTTAAATCGTCATTTATCGCAGCATTAAACCGTTCTAAATATTCTTTTAATAATTCCCCATTTCCATCCCAACCTATTAAGAAATTTCTTAATTTAGATAGTGCATTTTGTGCGCCTTCTAATGATTCCCATGTAAAATTCATTTCTTGTCTGTAATGAGTCTGAAGATATAAATATCTTAGAGAAATAGGATCGATTCCATTATCAGTTATGTCTTTTAATTTATAAAAATTTCCGAGCGATTTACTCATCTTTTTTCCATCTACTAAAATAAAAGCTCCATGAATCCAATAATTTACAAATTGATTTCCAGTTTTTGCTTCTGATTGTGCAATTTCATTTTCGTGATGAGGAAAAAGTAAATCAATTCCGCCCATATGAACATCTAGAGTTTCGCCTAAATTTTCCTGACTCATGACCGAGCACTCTATATGCCAACCAGGTCGCCCCCATCCCCACTGCGAAGCGTAACCTACAGCGTCCTTTGGTTCTGCTTTCCATAATGCGAAATCCTGAACATCATCTTTAGAATAGTCAT
>CAYORA010000057.1:0-3762 GCA_964406285.1 uncultured Gammaproteobacteria bacterium | reverse complement strand
AGAACTTGTTCTCCAACTTTACTAACTGTATCTTTAATTAGCGTTCTTTGCATAAGTGTATTCTATTATTTTACTTCGTGCGTAGCAAGCCTCAATTGACAAACTACTATAAGATTGCTAAAATCCCAAAACCATGCCAAGAAAAGAAGCACCTGTAGCAATTAAAAGAGCTGAAAGAGATAGTAGATCTGTAGGCACCTTTATTCCTAAGGAGGGTTTGGCTAGATATGGTGGTAACTTTGATTTACTAGACCAAAACGGGCATTTTAGAATTCCAGATTTTTCTTTATCAAATCCAGAACCTCCCCTACCAAAGCAACATCCTTTAACGAACGGCGAAAGAAGCCAGCAAAGAAGAGCTTGGCGTGAATCACTTACCATAGGTGAGAGGATTGAATTTACAACACTTAGAGCAAATGTATTAGAACTATTCGGTGTAGAAAACTTACCTCAGATTAGAGATGTAGTAGCTGACCCACAAAGAAAAGCTGACAGAACTGTAGAAGCAAATAGAATTATTGCAAAAAAATTTGGAATTCGAGGAAGTGATGAGTTTATAAAGGCACAAATTGACGAATATTATAAAACAGCGGTAAGAGAAAGAAGAGAAGAGGCAGCTAAACTAGGCATGTCAACTCCTTTCGAACTATCTAATGCCGTTGCTTTAACCTCTAACGTATTAGAACTATTTCATCTAGCTTTTTTTAACAAAGATAAAAGGATAAGATTTGAGGCTGGGAAAATACTTGATGGCATGGATGCAGTAGCAGCCGCAGACAGCGTAAGACGAGAAGAAGAAACCACTAGATTTCTTGCATCACCAGAAACAACTGCAGTGCATGTTGATAAAGAAGGTGAAGAAGCAGATCCAGACGTTTCTGCAATAAATGCTGTTCTGGATGGTCATTTTTATAGCTCAGCACCTCCTGAAGAACCAGCGCTCTTCAAAAGCAAACATGCTAAAGATGATTTTAGAACTTTAGAGATAACCAGAATTCCTAAAAAACAAGCAAGGATTGCGAGATTTAAAGATCCAGGAGACATGCATCTTTGGACAGATATTCCAGAAAGAGTTATAGATTATGATGGAACACAGATACTTGCATACACAACAGTAAGAAAAAAAACAACAGAATCAACTACGAGAAAGGCTAGAAGAAAAGGTACTAAAAATATCAGAAAAGCAGTCGAAGACACAATTGCAATGCGCGTGGTAGTGGAGAATAAAGCAGATATTCCGAAAGTTCATGAAAAATTAGTGCAAGCATTTGCTGATGCTGGACATTCTTTTACTATTCTTGAACTTCAAGACTCATTGTCGGGAGGGGGTTATGCCATACGAAACCCTGGAAGCTCTGAAGATCTGCAGGTAATAAATTTAGGTGCAAGAGCTGGTCACTGGACGCTTGAAATTCAATATACTGATTATTTTGGAATTATTGACTCAACTACTAGACGCGGTGTTGCTCGTGCTGATTTTGAATTAAATAGACTTTATGAAAGTGGAGTTCCACAACATGATTTCCCAGAATGGATATATGGACAACCACACGATAAAATTAGAGAAAAGAGAGAAAGAGAAATTCGCGCAGGAATTAAAAGCGGTCTTTTTCGCGACGACAATCCCTAATCTTTAATTCTATTTTTTTATTTCCGTTCCACTCATTTAGCTCGATTGAATAAACCACGTCTACACTATTTCCTATTTTTAGATCTAAACTTTTATCATAGTTAAATAAAATTCCTCCAATTAATTTACTCCCAAAACCAAAATCGATTTTCAAATGCTTTGATTCCTTGCCGACAAATTTCAAATTTTTTATTTCCAGATTTTTACTTAAAAAAACGGGAGCTGGATTCTTCATACCAAAAGGCTCAAGCGCTGCAATTTTTTCAAACAATTTTAAATCTATAAATTCAATTGGTATTTCGCAATCAATTTTTAATTTTCTAATCAAATGATCTTCATTTATTAATTTTTCTGCAAGTTTTTCTAACTTTTTTTCAAGGAGAGGAATTTTTTCTGTTTCAACTGTAAAACCTGCTGCCATCGGATGTCCCCCAGCATCTACTAAAAACTCAGATGCTTCTCTAATAAATTCAATAATATTAAGTCCTGAAACAGAACGCGCAGATGCTTTACTAAATTTTTCCCCTTTCGAGAGAACAATTGATGGTAAATAAAATTCCTCTGTTAGACGACCTGCCACTAGACCAATAACTCCAGGTTGATAACTTTCATGATAGACAAATAATAGTTTTTTTGATGAGCTCAAACTCGCAGCATCTTTCGCATGCTCTACAGTCTCAGCTGTTATTTGTTGCCGATTTCTATTTGTTTCTCCAACAGTCTTTGCTAATATTTTCGCCTTATTCTCATCCTTAGTGCAAAGCAAACGCAAACTATCCATACCCTCTTCAAGTCTCCCCATCGCATTAAGTCGAGGAGCAATAATATGCCCAATTTCGTATGTATCTATTTTTATAGGATCAAGTCCTGCCTCTTCAAAAAGCGCTACCAAACCTAATCTTTTTGTGGATCTAAGGCTTGGCAGACCATTTTTTACGAGAATTCTACTTTCGTTAGTTAAGGGAACTAAATCAGCAATAGTCGCAATAGTTACTAAATCCAAATGTTTTTTAAAATCTGTTTTTCCTTTTATTTTTTCTTCCAAATATCTCGCCAAAAACCAACCAACTGCTGAACCACAAACTTTTGTGGAATGAACCACAGAATATGAATTAGGAAGTTTTTCTGAAGGAACGTGATGGTCTGTAATAATTACATCAATTCCTATACTATTCGCAAAATCAGTTCCTTCAAAAGCTACAATTCCATTATCAACTGTAATAATCAAGGAAGCATCGGGATATTTTTCTCTCATCCCTTCTATTCCTTTTTTTGATAATCCATAACCCTCAGTTATCCTATTGGGGATATAGGGCATAACATTTGCGTTAAGTGAATTTAAGGTTTCCCAAAGAATTGCAGTTCCAGTTATTCCGTCAGCATCGTAATCTCCAAAAATAATTACCAGCTCTCTTTTTTCAATTGCAGATTTAATTCTCTTAAGAGTTTTTGATAGATCAACTTTATTAATACCAAGGAGACTAATGTCTAAGTCAGATAGTTTTGGGGTCAGGAATTTTTCAATTTCTTTTTTATTTTTTATTCCCCTATTTTCAAGCAAAACACTAATCAAACCGTCTAATTGAAAATTGATAATTGAAAATTGATAATTGTTCAATAGTTCCCACTTTTTCATCTGCTATACTATATCAGAGCACCATTTCTAATGAAAGATTTAATTCCACCAAGTGTTTTAAAAATTCACGATTTACTTGAAAAAAATAATTTTGAAGCATATTTCGTAGGCGGATCTGTAAGAAATATTTTAATGGGAATCCAGGTTAAGGATTGGGATCTTACGACAAACGCAACACCCGAAGAAATCTTAAAACTTTTCCCGGACGGTTATTATAATAATGATTTTGGAACGGTAGGGATTCCCCTTGGCGATTCGACAATTGCTGAAGTTACAACTTACAGAACTGAACAGGGATTTTCCAACAAAAGACATCCGGATAAAGTTATCTGGGGAAAGACCATCGAGGAAGACTTAAGTAGACGTGATTTTACAATAAATGCAATTGCAATGAAATGGTCAATGGTAAATGGTAAATTGTCAATGGTTTTCGTTGATCCATATGATGGTCAAAAAGACATTAAAGATAAGATCATAAGAACTGTTGGAAAACCCT
>CAYORA010000056.1:0-3816 GCA_964406285.1 uncultured Gammaproteobacteria bacterium | reverse complement strand
CTTCCATCCATGACAATGAGCCTATTGGTCCTGGTTGACTAAACGCTCCGTGTTCTAGGTAAGTCATGAAATAAAGTTGATCAGCATATCTTCCAATTTTTCTTAAATCTTGAGCATGGGATCCATTATCTTCAGCAGGATTATTCTCAGAAGTTTTAGGGTGAATTGCTACTCCCAGTATCTTATTTCTTTTGTGAAGTTCTTTTGACAATTCTTTTATGAACAATGAAAAATCATCTTTTTGATAAGTTTTTAATGCTTCATAATCTATGTCGATTCCATCGAAGTTATTTTTTTCAACAAGGTTAATTAAGTCTTTTATATGTTTTTCCCTGGCTTCTTTTGATGCTATAACAGTATCTACTCTCTTGTGATCCCAAGTTCCATCTCCAGATTCACTAAGATTTGCAACAAGCGCTAAAACCTTCACATTTTTACTATGAGCGAATTCAATTATGGATTTATCTTCTACGGCATCTTTGTAAGCTCCTAGGTTACCGTTTTCATCAATTCTGTACCAAAAAAGAGATATATAATCTATTTTATCCGCATTTTTCTTAAAGCTTTGGGTAGCTACGTCTTGATCCCAATATGGAATCCATCCGATAGATTTTAAATCAGGTTTTATGAGTTGAATTAATGCGAATATAACGCTAAAAATTAATATGAAAATGATGAATGTTATTTTTCTACTCATTTTAATTTGTTATTATTTCCAGAGCTTTTTCGTGATCTACATTTAGTAATAAATCTACTATTGATAAGTTCGATATAAAACCAGCTCTATCATTAAACTGCTGGTCATATTCTTTGCATTCCCAGCTTTGGGTTATGAGACTAATATTGTTTTTTTTATAATATTCTTCATCCATATATCCATTTTGCGCTGTTTCCCCGTGAACATATTCAGTCGCTTCTAATTTTTTACAAATTGCTACTGTCCACTGCGTTCCTTTTTGAAAACCTTCCGGTCTTTCAACTCCGAGTTCTGATCCTAGAACAATTTTTTTAAGCTTAAAATTAGCTGTCGCAAGGTGCTCGTTAATTGTTTCTACGTTTAAATTTAAAGGGTCCAGGTTAAGACCCATTATACACGCTAAGCCCCATAGGAATGTTTTTATGTTAAGATCTCCTAGGGTTTGATAATTTCTGCTTAAAATTTTTTCAATTTGCGGAAAAACTTGGTCAAATGATTTTGATTTACGGTATGCAGTGCTAATAGCTGCAATATGTTTTCTTGCCCAATCTTGAGAATAATCAAGCTGAGTTTCGTTAATTGGCAAAAGACCATTATGCTTTATAGAAACTGTAAGGAAATGTGGTCCTTCAGGAAATTTAATTATAGTATCAGACTGAAAAGATTTATGCCTTTCTTTTTCGCCATTTACATTGTGGACAAGAGCTTTTGTGTATTGAGCATTATCTAATATTACGAATATATCGGATTCAAGGGCTCTATTAAAGTAATGCAGCTGAGGGAAATACCTCGGTTGATAAATTGATATTCTCATAGAATTTAAAGGACATTTCTGTGGCAAAAGTATGCTTCTGCGTATTGTTGACCTATTTGCATTCCTCTGAATTTAGCTAAGTTTTTCATTGATCTAATAGATCTAGGATGTGCACCTTTTCTAACTTGAGATTTGTAAAGCGAAAGTGCCTTTAACTTAGCCCTAAGTTCGTCTTCTGTTAATGGTATAAAGAAATTAGGTGCGTCTATTTGTGGATAAGCCCAATTAGCAACAGGAACTGATTCATAGGTTAGAACTAGTTTTTGAAATGGTTTGAAGTCTTCTGGTGCTGGTCTTGTTGCGCTAATTAAAGCCTGAGCTGCGGCTCTATGATCTTGATTATAGTCCTGGCGTGGGGGCATTGCCACAATTGTTGGCTTAATTCTATTTAGCGATTCCTCAATTTTACTTACAAGGTCAATCTGAGGAACACTATCAAGTCTTAAATGAAAGGTATTTCCTTCAAACAGAATTTGGTAATTGTCATATTTGAGAAATTTTGCAGCTCTAGAAATTTCGGAGACTCTTTCATGACCGTTTGAGACCCCTCTTGCTGAATATTCCTGCGTATCTCCAACTGTTAAAAAGAGTACATAAACCTCTCCACCTGCATCTTTAATTTTTTTAATAAGTCCACCACAGCCAAGAACTTCGTCGTCAGGATGAGGCGAAACGATTAGTAATTTTTGGTTTTTTAGGTCCGGCATCATAGAGAAGGATAATATCATATTATAGGCTATTTTGCAAGGACTTTTATGCCTAGATTATACACGATTTATATCCTATAGCATTGACTTTTTAGTCAAATTTTTGTATAATTCTATGCCTATGAAGAGTTTATTCGAAATTCTTACT
This sequence comes from uncultured Gammaproteobacteria bacterium, assembly GCA_964406285.1. GTDB lineage: Bacteria > Patescibacteriota > Microgenomatia > Levybacterales > UBA12049 > 2-01-FULL-39-10-A. The sequence goes on along the minus strand of CAYORA010000056.1, from coordinate 1,450 downwards.
GCATTCGCATGGTTTACGCTTTGTGTTGCTGCAGCGATCTTTCTTTTAATTGCAGCATTTATTTATAGTGGAATTCTTGTGTTTAGAAAAAGTTCGATTGGAAGGAAAATCGAGCTACCTAGAATCCAATTTGCTAGGTAAAGGAAAAGCCAGATAATTCGAGTTTAACTCTGGAATTTTCGAACCTTACGCCCTCTTGCTCCAGAAGCTGACGCTGCACATATAAGCCTCCAAAAGCATAACCGGGAGCTAATTCTCCTTTTTTATTTACCACTCTATGACAAGGGACATTATCTGGGTCTTTATTAACGTGAAGTGCAAAACCAACCACCCTTGGGTTTGAAATCCCTATATATCTGGCAATTTCTCCATAAGTGGTAACTTTTCCTCTGGGGATTTGCTCGACTGCTCTATAAACTTTATCGAATGTGTTCATCGTAAATAAATAAACCAAAAGGCGATTGCTAGTGCAATTCTATATATTCCAAATGCTATGAAGTTATGGTTGCTTAAATATTTAACTAGTAATTTTACCGATATTCCCGCAAATATAAATGAACATATGAAGCCAATCCCTAATAAAAATAATTCATTTGGTGAGAAGTTTAGTTTTGTTTGAATAACATCTAAGCCTGTTGCAGCCATCATGGTCGGAACTGCCAAAATGAATGAAAATTCTGCTGCTGTTTTTCTATTTGTTTTAAGTAGAAGTGCTCCTAAAATTGTAGCTCCTGCTCGTGAGACTCCAGGTATAACTGAGATTGATTGGAAAAGTCCAATTATTAATGCATTCTTAAATGTAATTTGTTCAATTTTTGAAGTTGGATTGGGTTTTTCTTTATTAAAATATTCCACTAGTATAAATGCAATTCCACCAATAAGTAATGCAATAACTGTAATTAGGCTATTTCCTATTAAATATTCTTTAATAATTTTATAAAAAATAAGACCTACTACTGCGCTTGGGAGAAATGCCACGAAAATTTTGGGCCAAATTTTTGTATTGAGTAAAGTTTTATAGTATAGAAAAACTATAGAGAGAATTGCTCCTAGTTGAATAATAATCTCAAAGCTTTTTACAAATTCAGTCTGTTTTATGCCTAAAACATGAGAGGCAAGCACAAGATGTCCGGTAGAGGAGATAGGTAAAAACTCTGTCACTCCCTCTACGAAAGAAAGAATTAAAGTTTGAATTAGATCCATCAGAAAAATTATATCAGAGAATTACTTCCAATAAATTAAAAGATCCTGTATTCTAGTGATATGGAGGATTTAGAAAAGCTAGCTCGATTGATCAGGTATTATAGTTTGCTTACAACTTCTACTGCAGGTTCTGGACATTTGACTTCTTCTTTGTCAGCAACAGACTTAATGACAGTTCTTTTTTTTGGAGGGTTTTTAAAATATGACATTAAGAATCCAGATTTTCCTTATAATGACAGGGTAATTT
>CAYORA010000055.1:0-3826 GCA_964406285.1 uncultured Gammaproteobacteria bacterium | reverse complement strand
GAGCACATCGGTTCTAACGATTAGGTTGGGGGTTCGATTCCCTCCGGGGTCGCAAAAATAATACTAAAGTTTATTTAATTCTTCTTATATAGATTTTCAAAAGTGGCTTTTACCGCTGCCAGAGTTACCTGTAATTGCTACTAAAAGAGGATTTTTGTTTTGTTTTAGAATATGTTTAACGCAAAAAATTACAATTGATCGATACTCACTCACAAGCAAATTAAAGCACCTGAACTAGTTAATGATTCCCTGCTGTTGCTAAACGTGATTGCATTCTTGGCTGATTATTTATGTAATAAAGAACGCCATATGCTTGCGTAATAGCTTCGGATTTAAATATTCCCAAATCAGGCACATGTTGTTTTCTGTGTCCGTCTCCACCCTGTCTAGCAAATAACGCAAAGCCCCTATCTAAAATTTTTACTAACTCTGCAGGAAGTTTTATTCCGTAATAATCTGCAGTGTCGCCATCTTGTTTAAAATCTGATGTTCTAGCATCATTTATGAATATGTATCTACCAATGCGAGAATATGTTTTAGGTCCAATTCCTAGAAAGTCGCCACCTTGATTAAGTAAAGGTCGCTTCGGTTTGGATGTATCGTGACTAAAGCTTTGGGTATTTGTTTGCGTATAGCCTCTAGATGCTAAATATCTTCTCGCAAATTCATACATAGCATATCTGCCTCTAAGATCAGGTCTCTCTAAAAGCCCTTGGGCTAAAAGTTTTTTTGTTTCTGATCCATGCGCATTAACATATTGATATAAAGTAATTTCAGGAGGCAAGACTTCATCAACTATTCTTTCAACTGTGTCCCTCCAAGTAACCATTGTCTGTGTTGGAGTTCCAAAAATTAAATCTATATTGTATTGTGCTCCTTGACCATTAAGAACTTGAAGGCTTTTAATGTCTTGATCGCCAGTTGTAAGACTTCTTCCTAGTACTTGCCTTTCACTATCTGATAAATTTTGTACACCTATACTGAATCTTTCAACACCTAAATCTTGTAAACCAGCTACGTATTCCCTTGTTATATTTTCAGGATGAAGCTCATAAGTTATTGGCGTACCGCTTATATCTACTCCCTCACCTACCCTAGAAATAATTCTTCCGGCTTGTTCAGTTGTAAGGAGTCCAGGTGTGCCTCCACCAAAATATATTGAGCTTACTTTTTGACTTTTACCAAATAATGGTAAAGTTTCATCTACGTGTGTTTCAAGCGCACTTACATATTCCTCTCTTTGTTCTCCGTTTCCAACTCTTCTGTGAAATGCACAGAAGGCACAAATTTCCGCACAAAATGGAATATGTATATATAGAGACATAGAATTTCCGTTTAAAGTCTTTTCAGTTGCGACGGTTTCGAGGGAAACTTTATTCATTTTACCCAAAACTGCTTCTCCTACTTTTTCATGTAGTCTTTCCTCTAGGCTTATCCTTTTAGGTGATTCTTGTGTCATAGTGGCATAGTTTATCATAGATTTTAAATACTTCAAGCTTGATTAAAGAAAAGAAATTTTATAAAATCCCTTTCAATAATGGCAAAACCGGAATTACAGAGACTGGGGGTAGGAGAAGCAGCAGCCAGTTACCGAAGTGCATGGAATGATGTTAGCAAGGAAAAAGGCGTAAAACAGCCATTAAGAGGCCTGGATGTGGCTCGAAGATTCGTAAGGGATCAAGTAGGAGATTCGTCAGGTGTTATAGTAGACTTAGATATATTGCATCGTGTTTTTCCTTTTGCTCCCTCAGCTCTAGCATTAATAACAGATCCAGTAGCTTCTGCGGATCTTTTAAGACATAATGATTTTACAGCCTTAACCTCAGATCACCCAACCTATCAAGCATTTAAGCCTTATGTGGGAGAGTTTATAGTTTTTAAATTTGAAAGAGAAAGCTGGCTTGAAGATCGAAGAGCCGCTGCGCTCCCGTTTTCTCATCAGAGAATGGATTCTGAAAGAAGTCTAGAAGTGTCAAGAGAAGGCGTTCAAAGTGTGATGAATTTGACATCAGATGGAGCATTACCTAGAAATTGGATTAAATATCTCACAACTTATCAGGTTGTAAAGCATGTTACTGGACATGTTGTTGATCCTGCTGTTTTGTCTGGAGCAGTTGATGCTCACACAAATTATACAAGTAGAACTTTTAGGGAAATTTTAATTGGCTCTGCTCCAAGATCAGTAGGAAAACTAATTTCTTATCCTACATTACGAAATTACCACAATTTAAAACATGAGCTAAAAAAGGAAAACCCTGATGGATTACTTGCGGAGGTTCTCCAGAAAATGCCTGATGAAAAAAGAGATGCTGCAGACGTAACAGGTTCACTTATTGGTGGTTTAAGTACGACTAGGGCTTATATGGAAATCTTGCTGTATGTTCTTGCAAAAAATCCAGGTCTCCAAAGTGAAGCAGCTCAAAAACCTGAATTACTTAGGAGAATAATGCAGGAAACCGCAAGGATTTATCCAGCAGCTCCATATATATTAAGAAAAGCTACTCGCGATATTCCAATGGGAGAAACTGAAATACCAAAAGACGCACTGGTAGTCTTTGGAATTTTTGCATTCGGTACAAACCCTGATATTAGCGACCCCGAGAAATTTGATCCAGAACGCGAAAATTTAGAGGAAATGTTTACTACCCAAGGTGGTGCGGCTAATGTTTTTTCTTATGGACCCAGAGCATGCCTGGGAAAACATTTAGGAACTGAAATACTTCATTCAACTGCTCAAGCAATTCTAGAAAGATATAGGATTGATGCCTTAAATAGTCCAACCCTTATGATAGGTAAAGGAATAGCCACAAGTTTTGATGAACCAGTAGAATTTCAGCTTACAAATAGAGAGACAGGAAGTAAAATTACGGCAACATCAGGCTAGTTTGATATTAGATATTCCACGGTTCCTTTGTCGAATTTGGCTGTAGTTTTAATTATATTTTCTCCATCCTCAATTTCCTTAGGGCCTACGAAGATAAATTTAGATTTGTGGCCATTTTTTATTAGATATTTATGCATTTCTAAGTCTCCAGGGCTGTCTCCAAAAGTTTCAAATTCTGAAGGTTCTTCTAAGTGTTTGATTAGCCTTAAAAATCTTTCTACGCCTAAATCTTTTCCTACGTGAGAATTTTGGATATCTGTCGCTATAATACTTGGTTCAATTATTAGATTAGTTAAGCCTAAATGCTTAAGGATTTTTTTCATGTCTTCCACTAGAGTTTTTTGTTCCTCGTGAAATCTATTTAAATCCTTTCCTGTTATAAATTCCGTAGAAATCATAGTTTCTTTAGATTCGTCGAAAAACATTGTGCTGGAATATTTAAAAGCTACGAGATCTTTAATCTTCTGAATTAATTCATCGGGCATTCTTATCTGAGGGTCAACTATATTTTCAATTTCCCCATTTTTATAATCTCCCCAAGTACCTCCTTTTTCTCCTACAAAGAAAATATTGTAAAGGAGACCCTTGTTTGAAATTATTTTTTCGAGAGGATTTAATACATTATGTATAACAAATTGAAGTGATCTTCCTGTGTTTAGTCCTGCTATCTCTCCCCTTTCTAAAATTTGAGAGATTATTTTTATAATTTCCGGATTGGGGGTTTTAGTCTCAGGATTTGTTATAACACCATCTACATCAAAAAGCCACGCTTTCATATCTGTATTATACAAGTTTGATTCAAGGCATGATATACTTTTTCCATGAAAATAGCAGTTCTGGGAGGAAGATTTGATCCAATTCATGTAGGACATCTTCTGATTGCCCGTCAGGTTTTAGAGTTTGACCCAAGTATAGATAAGGTTATTTTCGTGCCAGCTTATG
>CAYORA010000054.1:0-4126 GCA_964406285.1 uncultured Gammaproteobacteria bacterium | reverse complement strand
TGTTACAATAAAAATCTCCATGGGAATTTTAAAATACAGCGGAATTATTGGTTTAGTTACTTTTACTTTATTTATTTTCTTGAGTTTTTTAGTGGCAGAAGACTTATTTACTAAGTTTGATTTTGATACAACAGTCAGAATTCAAAACTTTTTACCGGAAAGAGTAGTCGGTATATTTTCTTCGTTTAGTTTGCTGGGAAGCGCTGAATCTGCGAGTTTGATTTTACTGTTAACTCTGTTTTTATTTAAACTTCCGAAAAAATTTATTGCTCTAGTGTTTTATGTTTTAACTGGGATAATTGAACTAGCTGGAAAGATGATAATCGAGCATCATGGGCCACCAGTTATGTTTTTAAAAACAAATCTTGCAGTGCATTTTCCAACCTCATATATTCCTCATGAATTTTTTGCATATCCATCAGGTCACTCTGCGAGAGCTGCTTTTGTTTCACTAGTTTTAATGGCAGCAATTTGGATAACGCCAAAGCTTTCAAAAAATTTAAAAATAATTTTAATTTTAGGAGTATTGGTTTTTGATTTTATAATGTTTTTGAGTCGTGTATATCTTGGTGAACATTGGACTACGGATGTAATGGGTGGAATTCTACTAGGTTTTTCACTAGCTCTTCTTTACATATCTTTATTATTTAAGAGTTTCAATTCTCGATAAGTACCTAGCAAGGCCTCTTCTGTCAATTAAATGAGCCAGAGTAGCATCAACTACAGTTTTTCCATGTTCGAACCATACTCGAGGTTTGGCTTCTACTAAATCATTTATATGAACACTTACTCCTTCGGCTGGAGCAATAAATAAATCTTGACGTCTAAAGCTAAACAAATAATCATTGGCAATTAGTATTTCATGAGGTCCAGGAAGATCAGGCCTATAATAACTTGCCAAGAGACCCGCTCTTACTACTCTTAGAGCTCTTGCTTTAATGTGTGCTCCCATAGCATCCCTAACCATATCCTCTTCCTCAGGTTTTCTATCAAGTTCTCTTCGAGAATCTTTAAAAGTCATATCAAATATCTGATATGCGAGCCCAAGTTCTTGATGTTCACGTAAGAATTCTCCTGGTTTTGGTTTTATCCAACCATTATTTATTCCTAATTCTCTTAAAAATCCCATAAGGGCTGCATTATATGCCTAAATTTTGTTTCTTTCAAGAATTATTACTTTAGTTTTTCTAATAGTTTTAGAAATTGTGAGAATTACAAATACTGAAACCACAGCATAAAAAGGCGCAAGGTAAACATTTCTTAATTTTATTACTTCCTCTGAAGTTAAAAATAGAAATACAAAATCTGAAATATATGAAAAAACCACAAGATGCCAAACGAATAAAAGCAAAGAATTTCTACCTAAGTATTCAAGGAATTTATTTTTATTTGCTTTCATGCTAATTAGAGCTATAGAAATAATTCCGCTAAAGGCTGCGAGGTAAAAAAGAAAGTAATTATTAATTCTATTAAGTCTTAAATCTACTTGATGATTGTAGAGACTAAAATTGGTTATAGAAAAAATAATAGTTAAGGTAATTAAAATTGCCAAAAAAACAAGCATATATTTTTTAAATATTTGAGTTATTTTTTCTGGCATAAAATTCCATAAATATCCTGCTCCAAAAAATACAACTCCTGTTAAGGCTGATTCAAAACCAAATGGTAGTTTGAGATTAGGCATAAATACATAGAATGAATATCCTAATGCTGAAAATAAAAAAAGAATTGGAATTATGAGTTTGATTTCCAGCCTGGATATGAACCAGAATATTTGTTTGACTATAAATAGACAAGGTAAAAACCAAAGTACGATATTAATCGCGAGATATCCATTATTTCCACTGCCGTAAAAAATTCCAACTATCTGTTTTAAAACTAAATCCCATCGAATTCTGTCAAACGGAATGTTTGAAAGCCAAAGAGTAAAGGATATGGCTGCAAAAATAAAATAGGGAATTAAAATTCTCTTAAAGTCTTTTTTTAAAACTGTAAGATACTTTTCATTTTTTCTTTTATGAAAAACAAGACCCGAGAGAAAAAAGAACAGAGGCATGTGGAAAGAATAGATTATAAATCTAAGAGGGGTTGCAGCGAGTCCATGGCCATAAATTACTAAAAGTACACCAATTCCACGGGCTACATCCACCCAGTTAATTCTTTCTTTCATAAGAGTTTATTATATCAAGTAATTAAGCTGCTTCTTTTAAAGGAATGGGAGAAGGAGTTGGGAAGGAGACTATAACTTTTTCCCCTGTGCTAGATTGACCAGTAATTTGTTCTAATTTCTCGGATTCTATACAGGGAGCAGGAAATGATAGATGCAATTCTCGATCTCCCGGATCATAAAATTCCTGACCAAGAATGGCTATTTTAACTGCATCTCCTTCAAAACCAGTTTTCTCAGGACCTTCATTATAGCTAACATATGCTGCTGTTTCGGAATCGGACGATCTAGCGACTCTAATATCTTGCCTTGTGTCGTCTTCGCTAAATACCCTATGTTTAAAATCTCTTTCCCTAACTGTTTCTCCTCTTTCTGTTTTTGAATACTCTCCAGTTACAGTTGCTTGATGAGGTGTAATCTCAAGGCCTCCAGGCCATAAATCTAAAGGTTGAAATCCATAAGTAAATGTATCAAGCTCAGAAGTATATTTATTTCTTCCGTCGAGAGTGATATTGCCTCCAAAGGCACTTCTCATTACAGGATTGATGCCCCATTTTTCTTTAAGTCTGTGAAGCTTTTCAGAAATTTTGACGTTATCCCACAACTCGGGATTATCGGTTGTAAAAAAATCTACCTCAGGAAGTCCTTTTTCATTTCTAAAATAATGAGGGTTATTAAAATAATTTTCCCACATATGTTCCATGATCATATCCAGTTTTTCATCTGAATTATCTTCATTAAGGTTTGCAAGCCTCTCAACAATAAATTTAACTTCCATTCCAGGAAAAGTGCTATCGCATCTAGGAAGAGCCTGATTTATTATTACGTTTGACCCTTTATCTCTAACATCTCCGATGTCATGCCAGGATATAATTATTCCATCAAATCCAGCACGTCTAATTTCATCAGCAGATCTGTAAAATTCCTGAATATCTGCTTCTGTATATTCAGCTCCCCAGCCAGACATAGGACGAAAATTATCTGCGATATTTCCTGTTTCCATCATCGTTCCTGGATGACTCAGGGGAAGATGACCATAGTAATATGTAAATGCTGGTTGGTCAGGATTAGAAATAGGTTCAAAAATTCTATCTGTATGATGCAGCCCGCCAGTAGAAGCAATAGTAGAAACACCAAGTGCAATAGGAAGAATTGCCCTTCGAAGTGCAGAGGGATGACGGGGAGTGTTAATCTCGGGAGATTTCACAGGGAAAATATAGCATTTCGAAAAAGGGGATTCAAGGGGAATTTTTTAGCTTTCGGTTATAAAGTGGATTGCGAAAACCTCATTTTTATATGTAAAAGGGACCATGACGATATCAAGGTCTACCTCTGATCCGGATTTAGTAACTGCAGTAACTGAAATGAATGAGCCCTCAAGACTTTCAACAGCCTTTCCATAAGCTTCAATTAACGTATTCTGATCAGCTTCTATAATGTCATCAACCGGGGTTTTATTTGCCACCCATTCTCGAATGGAGCCATATCCTAAAAGATCTGCAAGGTTTTGGTTGCAAATTTTATGTTCATCATCTAAATAGATATAGATAGCCTGAGTGGAGCTGGAAAGTATAGGTTCGTAAAGCTCTGAGACTTCTTTTATGAGATGTTCATGATGTTCATCGTGTGCCATAAGTAAAAAATACTATTAATAATTAATTTTTGCAATACAACAAATAAATTTTAACCCTAGTAATTATATAGATAATTTGCAAAAGCGTTTTAAATATAAAATAATAAATTTAATGAAAAGATTAATTTTTATTGTGTTTCTAATATTAATAATAAGCCTAACAATATTTTGGTTTGGGTCTAACATGCAGAATATAGATTGCGGTCCGCAGTGTCCAGTTAATTATGATTGGGGCGTACTTCCGATTATTATTTTAGTTATTTCCGCAGGATTTGGAATAACTTATCTTTTGAGTAAATTAAAAATTTAATATATTTGGCAGGGAT
>CAYORA010000053.1:0-4222 GCA_964406285.1 uncultured Gammaproteobacteria bacterium | reverse complement strand
ATGATTCCTCATCACGAAGACGCGATAACCATGAGCGAGGTGGCTTTAGAAAAAGCAACTCGTCCAGAAGTTAAAGAATTAGCCGCAAATATTATTTCTTCACAATCAAATGAAATTACACAGATGAAAGCCTGGTATAAGGATTGGTATGGCCGCGAACTCCCAACCGGAGAAGAAGTTATGAGCCAACATGGAATGATGTCTGGCGGGAGAATGCATATGGGCACAATGGGTAGTGACATGGATTTAGATAATTTAGAAAATTCAGAAGATTTTGACAGAGCATTTATAGAGGATATGATTCCACATCATCAGATGGCTGTAATGATGGCAAGCATGCTTAAAAATGGAACTACTAGACCTGAAATGGAAAAGTTAGCTGATGACATAATTGTGGCTCAAACTTCCGAAATTGACATGATGCGAGATTGGCTTACTAAGTGGGAGTAATGATAAATGCAGATAGATCAAATAATTGTTTTAGTATTAGGGGCTTTAGGGATGGTTTTTACCTACTGGTTTTTCTTTATGAAAAAAGAGGAAGTAGTAAAAGCAACTGACGAGATTGATGTAGTTGTCTCGGGTGGATACAAGCCTTCTGTGATTGAAATTAAGAATGATAAGTCTACTAAAATTAATTTTTTAAGAAAAGATCCATCGGAATGTCTTGAGGAAGTAGTTTTATCCGATTTTAAAATTAAAAAATCTTTACCTTTGAATAAAAAAGTTTCTATCAATTTATCTCCAAAAGAGAAAGGAGAGTACGAGTTTTCCTGTGGCATGAATATGTATCATGGAAAATTAATCGTGACTTAAGGTGGAGCAGCCTCGAACCGACTTCAATATTAAAGGAATGCATTGTGCTTCCTGTGTAAATGTAATTGAAAAAAGCCTTAGAAAAATTGACGGAGTTAAGGAAGCAACTGTAAATTTGGCAACTGAATCAGGGTGCATAGTATGCGATAAAGAGGTTCCTGAAAAGAAAATAAAAGAAGCATTGAAAAAAGTAGGGTATGAAGCGGAGTTTAATATGTCTCCTGAAGAAAAAACAGCCTCAAAATTAAAAGATTTGAAAATACTGAAAATTAAGGTTCTAATTGGCGCAGTTATTTCAGCAGTTATCTTGTGGGGAAGTTTTCCAGGATTAATGGAAACGGCTCCAAGTTTGGTCAGAAATTTCTATCTTCAGCTAGCTCTTTCTATTCCGGTCCAGTTTTTCATAGGTCTTACTTTTTATAAAGCATCAATTCCTGCCTTGAGAAATCGAATCGCAAATATGGATACCCTAGTAGCGTTAGGTACAACTGTGGCATTTATGTATTCTTCCTTTGTAACATTTTTTCCTGAAATTCCTATGTCTGTAGGAATAGAGCCGATGCCATATTTTGATGTTTCTTCTGTCATTATTACTCTCATTCTCTTAGGCAGATTTATCGAAACAAAAGCCAAGCTCCAAACAAGTGACGCAATTAAAAAACTAATGAGTCTTTCTGCAAAAACAGCAAGAATCGTAATTGATGGAATTGAAAAAGATGTGCCAATTGAAGAAGTAGTTGTAGGCTCAATTATAAGAGTTAGGCCTGGAGAAAAAGTACCAGTTGATGGAGAAATAATTGAAGGAGAATCGAGTGTGGATGAATCTATGGTAACAGGAGAAAGTATTCCAGTAGATAAGGTTAAGGGAGATATGGTAATCGGGGCAACTATTAACAAATCAGGAACATTTCTCTATAAGGCGACAAAAGTGGGCCGTGACACATTCCTCTCAAGAATAATAAAGTTGGTTGAGGAGGCCCAAAGCACAAAAGCACCAATTCAAAGGATGGCAGATCAGATCTCTGCATATTTTGTACCTGTGGTAATTCTTCTTTCAATCGCGACTTTTATGGTCTGGTATCTTTTCGGGCCACAGCCAACTTTTCTTTATGCGCTACTTAACACGATTGCTGTCTTAATCATAGCCTGCCCTTGCGCTATGGGACTGGCAACTCCCACTGCGATAATGGTCTCGACTGGAATTGGAGCCGGGAAAGGGATACTTATTAAAGATGCATCCATGCTTGAGAAATTGCATAAAGTAAACACGATTATTTTTGATAAAACAGGAACTCTTACTCTTGGAAAACCTGAAGTTGTGGACATCGTTCCGTTTAATGGAGCTGTTGAAGATATTTTAAGACTTGCCGGGTCTTTAGAGAAAGGATCAGAGCATTCCTTGGCTGATGCAATTTTAAATAAAGTAAATGAAGAAAAGATCGAGCTTAATAGTGTGGAGAAGTTCCAGGCAATTAGCGGAAAAGGAATTTCAGGTTTTGTGAAAGGCAAAAAAATTATATTGGGAAATCTTAGAATGATGGAATCGGAAGGGGTAAGTTTTGAAAAATATTTAGATAAGATAAGAAAATTTGAACAGGAGGGAAAAACTGTTGTTGTTTTAAGTATAGAAAAAGATTTAGTAGGGCTTATTATGATTCAGGATAATCTAAAAGATTCCGCAATTGATTCAATTAAGCGTTTAAAGAAAGCTGGAGTAGAGGTTTTTATGATAACTGGAGACAACAAAGCGACTGCTGAAGCGATTGGGAGAAAAGCTGGAATTGAGAACATAATCTCAGAAGTTATGCCCGAGGATAAGGAAAGTGAAGTAAGAAAACTTCAAGAAATGGGCAAAGTAGTCGCAATGGTAGGAGATGGCATAAATGATGCTCCAGCCCTCGCCTCTGCTGATGTAGGAATTGCAATGGGAACAGGCACTGATGTCGCTATGGAGACAGCAGGAATAACTCTCATAAATAAAGATTTAAATACAGTGGTTGAAGCCATTAATTTATCAAGAAAAACCATGAGAACCATAAAACTTAATTTTATTTGGGCATTTGGCTATAACATAATTCTAATTCCTGTAGCGATGGGTGCACTTTATCCTGTATTAAGAATACTCATGAATCCAATTTTTGCCTCTTTTGCAATGGCTGCGAGTTCAATTTCAGTAGTAGGAAATTCGTTATTATTAAAGAAACTGGCTAAATAATTATGGAACTTGGAATTATATTTTTAACAGGATTAACAATCGGAGGATTAACTTGTCTGGCTGTTCAGGGTGGGCTTTTAGCTTCAGTAATTGCCTCAAGGGAAAAAGAAGGGATTTCGGAAAAAGGAAAAATAAACCCAGTTTTCCCAACACTTGCATTTTTAGTATCTAAATTGAGTGCATATATAATCTTAGGTTTTTTACTAGGGTTATTTGGTTCTGCCATAAGTCTTACATCTCAGGTTCAATCAGCAATTCAAATTTTTGCAGGAATTTATATGTTAATAATTGCCTTAAATTTATTCGATGTTCATCCAATTTTTAGATACGCTGTTATTCAACCGCCCCGCTTCTTAACTAGAAGAATTAGAAATAAATCCAGAAGCTCTGATATTTTTGCACCCGCTGTGTTAGGCGTAATGACTATATTTATTCCGTGTGGTACTACTCTAGCTATGGAAGCTCTAGCCATAAGTAGCGCAAGTCCTATAAAAGGAGCTCTAATTTTAGGAACATTTGTACTTGGGACTTTTCCAATGTTTTTCGGGATTGGATTTTTAACTGCAAAATTAGGAGATAAGTTTAAGAATAGCTTCTTAAAGATTGCTGCCATTTTGCTTATTTTTCTGGGGATTATTTCTATTTATGGAGGACTTGTCGCTTTGGGAGCGCCCATTTCCGTAAATAAACTTACGTCTTCAATTGGAAATGAGAGCGACCTTAAAATGTCAATTGCGTATCCACCTGTTAAAAACGGATTTCAGGAAGTAAAAATTGATGTTTTAAGTAACGGATACAGCCCGTCAACTTTAGTTTTAAAAGAAGGAATTCCAGCAAAACTAACACTCATTACAAATGATACGTATTCTTGTTCAATAGCGTTTAGAATTCCTGCATTAAAAATTGGAGTAAACCTTAAGCCAACAGGAACAGAAGTGTTAGATCTGCCAAAGCTTAGCAAAGGAAACTATTCATATACTTGTTCGATGGGAATGTATCAGGGGGTGATTAGGGTACTATGAAAAAAATTAAACTAGATATTAAAGGAATGCATTGTTCTAGTTGCGCTATGGATATAGATTTTGACTTAGAAGACTTAGAAGGAATAAAAAGTGCTAAAACCAGTTATGCAAAACAGATCACTGAGGTAGAATTTGATGAAAAAAAACTTACAGAGAAAGATATTAAAGC
>CAYORA010000052.1:0-4311 GCA_964406285.1 uncultured Gammaproteobacteria bacterium | reverse complement strand
AATTTCGCGATGGAAAGAAAAGCTTACCCACTTCCTGTAAAAGCAGAATTACCAGCACAAGCAGTTAGATATTCTGATGTCATAACGCGTGTAGAAATTGCCTCTGAAGTCACACCAACTGTAAATTTTAGAAACGCAGACATAAAAGCTCTATATGAAGACTTAGGTATGTCATCGAAAAGCGTAGGAAGGGCGGTTGGTTTGTCTAGCAAATCCGTTAGTCGGCTGATCAACACTCAAGGAATTGTAATAAGGGATTTTAACGACCCAATTTATACTGAGCGAAGAATTGCAAGTATCAGGAGATTCCATTTGGATCCGGTTAAAGTGGCGGAAAAAAATGCAAAGGTTCATACTCCTGAGGCAAGAATAAAGCAAGCAAATTCATTAAGAAAAAGGTATGAGACAGATCCTGATTTTAGTTCAAAACAAAAAATCAGGATACGAAAAGCAATTGAAGCAAGTAGTCGAAAGGCGGCTGAAAGGAGAAGTCAAAGAGCGGCATTTTTGAGTGAACAGTTTAGGCTAAGAAGAGAAGAAGAGGTACAGTTTGCCCGAAGGTTAATTAGTAGACCAGAATTTAAATTGCTTAGTCCACGACAAAGACAGGTGATTGAGTTACGATTTAGAGAAGATGGAGGTCCAGCTTTAACTCTTGAGCAAGTGGGTGAAGTTATGGGCGGAATTTCACGTCAGGCAGTTCAGCAATATGAAACACATGCTCTTGTTAAGTTAGGAATTCTGAAGAGGTATAAAGGAAGAAAATCTCAAAAAATAGGGGGTTAAAAAGTAAAAAGACCCGCTTTGTGAGTAGGTCTCTTTACTTTTGGCTATTCTGCTATTTTGAAGCAAAATACTCCGATTTCTTGTCCCTCCGAGCACTAGTTTTCTCTTCGGCAAGTCCATATTCATGCATTAATATGAGACATATTTAGATTAAACCCTTTTTTAGGTGTTTGTCAAGTTTTAGTACAAATTTATATATTGTGATATAATCTTATTATGAAATTTGGAATAACTGTAAATTGGCACAGCGAAATACCTCTTGGGGAGGCTTTTTTCGCGTGATCTAAATTTATCATAGGAAAAATTGCACCTCCCAACCGGGAGGTTTTTTTATGGGAAAAAATAAATATGATTAATAAAGAAACATTACAAGATAAGCAATTTCAGGGTGAAGTAACGCATTTAAAGCTTTCTCTAAGAAGCCGGAGTCAATCTATAAGGGAAGCGCTTGCTGTGGAAAATTATGATCCTGGAAGAGTGATCGCGGAAAATATGGGCGTTCTAGTCGAACTGTCTAATACTCCTTTTGGAAAAATTGGGCAAAAAATTGTTAAAGGAGAGCCTATTTCTTTTGAAGAATCATTTTTAGGAATGATATATGTGGTTTCAGCGACGAATACAGCGCTTTTTAGCGGATTAAAAGCTAGTTTTGAAGAAGCACATGGGTTAACCGATGTTACACAAGCGCAGTTGGTGGCTCCAGCACAAACTTTTCTTACTTCCATGGCACAAAGAGAGCTAATGCATAGTCTTTCTGCTGAAGAGATTGCCGGTATGGCTGGTGCCGGGATGATGGATGTGAACTTAAGACTAGGATTCAGGCCTTACGTGCTAGAAACATGCGGAATGGGAGGAGATAGAGGTTTTAGTGTGAATGGTAAAAAGCAAAAAGTAATAAATTTGTCTACTTTAAGTTCAATTGTGCTTTCAGGAATGGGACTTCCCGTATTAAAACATGGATCTTACGCGAATACTTCGGCAGTTGGTTCGACTGATGCAATTGAAGAGTTAGGGGTAGATATAGGACAGATGTCATTTAGGCAAATTAAAGATTTATTTGATAAAACAGGATTTTATTTTAGCGATGCACATATCAGTAAAACGCTTCATGATCTTTCGCACAATCCGTTTATGAGACATGAGACAATTAATCACATAGTCGGTCCCATGACTCCGCCGGTTGATAGAAACACAGTGTTAAATAAAGTAATTGGCGTTAATGAGGGGATTCATCCCCAGGTTATAGCCCGAGCGTATGAAGTGATGGACGCGAAAGGAATTCAAAGAATTGGAAATGTAGCAGTAGTAAGTGGTTTAAATGCACATCCAGATGGGATTGATGTATTAAATCATGAGGAGCTCGAGCCATACATGGTACTTGATGAGCTTTCTCCCCTTTCTAGTCTAGTTGCTATTGTAAGAGCCGGCACATATGAGGGGTGTTTTGTGATTAGTCCCCAGGATTTTGGGGTATCTCTTGATGCATCTTCCCTTTCTCTTACCAATTCCAAATCTGTATTAATGGAAGCAAATATTCAAGCATTAAGCGGAAGAGCTGGGGAGAATACGAAGTATTTGGCTATGAATTGCGCATTGGGATTATTTCTTGCAGAGTATTTAGATAGAAAAGACGCTATTATTAATGGCCGATTAAATTCAGATTATTTAAGTGAAGCATTTGAAAGATGTTTTGGATATTTAATGTCAGGTCAAGCTTTGACTCAGCTTGATAAAATTATAGAAGTGAGCCAAGAAGGTGTAAAAGAATAAATATGGAAAAATTTAAATTTATAACTGACATGGATGGAACACTTTATTCTTTTAAGAATGGAGCCCGTTTTTCTACTTCAGATTTTGGAAGACAAATAAGAGAAGGTTCTTTAGGTTTTGTGATGGAAAGATTGGGATTGTCTTTTGAAGATGCTGAGTTTGAGTATGAAAGGATAAAGAGCAAGTATGGTGGGCATTTTAGTTTGGGAATTGAAAATGAGCATGGAATTGATAGATATGAATTCTTTAGTAACACATGGAATTTAGATGCAGCAGCTTTTATCGACCCGAGTGACATCTCAGAGTCACTTGAAATTTTAAGAGGAAGAATTGCGCTTCTTACTGCTGCTCCTAGAGTTTGGGCAAATAATGTTCTGGCGCATCTAAATATATCTGATTTATTTGGAGACCATGTGTATACAGGAGAACCAGATATAAGAAAACCAGATCCAGAGATTTTTAGAAATATTGCCACTAATATGGGCGCTTCTCCGGAGATGGTTTTCTCAATTGGAGATCAGGAGGAAAGCGATATAATTCCGGCTAGGTCGATTGGTATGAGAACAGTTCTGATTGGTTCTATGCCGGATAGTTCTGCTGATTATCAGGCGTCTGATATAAGTAGTGCAATAAAAATATTAACAGCGGAGGGATTTATATGAAAAGAAAAATAATAATAGACACAGATCCGGGTCAGGACGATGCGATGGCAATTATGCTTGCCATAAAATCTGGTGTCTTTAATATTAAAGCCATAACTACTGTTTCTGGAAATTCTAGTATTGAAAACACCACAAGAAACACTAGATATATATTAAATTTATTAGATTCAAATGAGATTCCTGTTTATTCGGGAGCTAGAAAGCCTTTAAAAAGAAGCTTAGTGCAGGCTGTGGTTCATGGTGAAAGCGGACTTGAAGGGGTTGATCCTAAAAATAAATCACTTCTTACAAATGACGCCTCGTCACAAATAATTAAAATTGTAAAAGAGAATCCAGGAATAATGATTGTGACTCTAGGGCCTCTTACAAATATTGCCCAAGCTATAATTAAGAATCCAAGAGTTATGTCTAAAGTTTCAGAAATCGTAATGATGGGCGGAGCTATTAGAGTTCCTGGAAATAAAAATAGAGTTTCAGAATTTAATTTTTATGTGGATCCAGAGGCCACGAAAATTGTTTTTGAATTTTCAGTTAAAAAAACAATTGTTCCTTTGGATGCATGCAATCATGTCCAGCTCTCCTTACTTGACTTTAAAAAAATAAAAAATCCGGCTTTAAGAAAGCCATTGGTTGATATGACTCTTCCATATATAGAAAGACTTAAGGACGATGCTGGTGTAAAAAAAGCACTTATGTACGATCCTCTGACAATTTTTTATTTAATTAATCCTAAAGATTGTAAAACTGAAGAATTAAATATAGAAATAGACACGGGAGGAGAGTTAACTCGGGGAATGAGCATAGCAGAGCTTAGAATTCCAAATAAAAATTTAACAGAAAATAACTGTACGGTTGTGAGTTATATTTCAGCACCTGCTTTTAAAAAATATTTTATTTCTACTCTTAGTCACTAAGACCTGTGATTTAGTATAATTAGGTGTGAAAAATTTTTGGAAAGATTTAAAGCGTCCTTTTACAGTTTTAGCTCCTATGGAAGGTGTTACAGACTATGTTTTTCGTGAGATTATTACAGAAATCGGAAGACCTCACGTGTTTTTTACAGAATTCACAAACGTCGAAGGACTTAACTCAA
>CAYORA010000051.1:0-4506 GCA_964406285.1 uncultured Gammaproteobacteria bacterium | reverse complement strand
GAGAAACAGGTATTGTGATAATTCCTCTGATTACTTGTTTTGATTTTTTCTTTTCAAAAGAAAAAAATTTATCTAAAAAATTTCTCATTGAATTCGGGAAAAGACAAATTCCATTTTATTTAATCACACTTCTTTTCTTTTCAATCAGGACTATTTATGGAGGAACTGGAGGAGACACAGCGGATAGTAATGTAAAGCTTCAGATGAGGTTCGTTGAGGATCAACTTTATTTCGAATACGCCAAAGCATCTTTGTTAACTGTTGGAAAACTTATTCCTCCGCAAATTATTCCTTACGAGCTTTTAAATTGGCTTAGGGAATTTGGTTCAAAATTTGTTAACTATGAAATTATGAATAGGTATTTTTTCTCAGTTGCTGGCTTTGGTTTTTTAAGTTTTTTCGGATTAATTTATTTAAAAATCAGAAGAAGCAAGAATTACTCACAGTTATTTGGATTTTTCTTTGCTTGGCTTCTGCTTTTTTCTGCATTTGTCGCATTAGCAGTTCCATACACCCCGGAAGTGTTAGCAAGAGAATATGAATATAACACCATGCGTTATAGATTCTTCGCTTTTGTCGGGACCTCAGTATTAATTTCTATTATTCTTTTCATATTTGTTAAAAAAGTAAAAATTCTATACGGAATTGTTTTTATTTGGCTCGCAATAAATTTACTTTGGATTTGGAAGATTGAAAGACAAGTTTATCAAGATTTTTACAAGCCAGCAAAAGAATTTTACATAAAGTTTAATTCGTTTTTCCCATCTCTTCCAACAAAAACAGTATTTTATCTTTATCCGCATGCGCCAGCTCTAAGTGACTATTTATATGAATGGAATGTAATTAAGGATGACAAATATTCAAATCTTGCGAAAGAGCCTTTTAGAGTGGAATCACAGATTATTGCAGTTTTAAACAAGGTAAAAAATAAAAAAGTGAGTTTAAATGATGTCCTATTTCTTGATTATAGTAAGGAAAATGGATTAATAGATAATACTAATAAAGTCAGAAACGAGCTCTTAAACCAAAAAAATTATAGTGTCATCCTAAGTGAAAAAGAGCTTAATAATTATACAAGCTCTGACTTTAGAGGGCCATTAACAGATATACCGTATGATGCTGTAGTTAATTATTCTTCTGCGCCCTTTATTTTTAACAAAGGAAAAAGAGCAAATAGCGAAAAATTCCAAGCATTAGTTGTGTACTCCTTACAGAGAAATGAGTATCTGAAGAATTCTAGAGTAAAAACTGCATACACTATGTCACAGAGAGAAGGAGAGCCGTTTTATCATGTGTTACCAAGCAATTTATTAGATGGAAATATTGGAAATAGATCTTTGTGGATTGCGGATACTTTCGAGCCATGGGTAGAGGTTGATTTAGGAAAAGGAAAAAATATCATAGCAGTTTCATGGGGATCAGTTGAAAACACAACAAGAATTCCTGCAACTTATAAGATTTTAGCTTCAAGTGATGGAAAGAATTGGCAAAAAGTAATTGATGTGAAGAAGTCTACTGTCACAAGTAAAATTGA
This sequence comes from uncultured Gammaproteobacteria bacterium, assembly GCA_964406285.1. Taxonomy (GTDB): domain Bacteria; phylum Patescibacteriota; class Microgenomatia; order Levybacterales; family UBA12049; genus 2-01-FULL-39-10-A. The sequence goes on along the minus strand of CAYORA010000051.1, from coordinate 2,972 downwards.
TAAATTTAGTAATCCTGTTAATGCCAGGTACGTAAGAATGGAAATTGATACAACCTCAGGGGGAGATTTTGTTTCGCTTGATGAGTTTGAGGTTATAGATAATTCTTCATCAAAAATTTTAGAGTTATATTCTGACAGAGATAGCTTATTTTATGATGCAATGAATATTTTTGATTTTATTTCTTCTGAAAATGATTTAGCATTTATGCAAAACAGTGGACTTAATACCTTTTGGGCCAAACTAATTTGGGAAACTAATAAAACTACTCATATTGAGAATAACCAAATAAAATATTTTCCGGTAACCTTAAATTTCACTAATCAGAAAATTATTTTTGAAATTCCCGAAGGAGAAATTTATTCAGGAAGTGGAAATTTCCTAAATAAATATATCAGCAGAATTTCTTTAAGTTTTGTAAATGGTCCTTATAATCTATTAATAAATTCGTTTAGTTTAGCGCCACGTATTAAGCTTTAGGCATAAATTGCTATTTGAAATCCCAAAAATAAATGCTAAAATCATTTAATTGATATGAATTTAAAGATACCAAAAAAGGAAAATTTAATTCCCCTAAAGTACACATACATCGATTATACAATTGACCAGTATTACAGACCCTTCCAGGGATATTTCATGAGAAAAAGGTTAGAGCTTGCATATTCTATGCTTGGTAGAAAAAAATATGACAAGATTCTTGACGTTGGATACGGTGGAGGAACATTTATTCCGATGCTTGCAAAAATTGGAAAGAAAATTTATGGAATCGATACGATTCCAGAAAAACAGATGAAACTTGTTAAGCAAATTCTAAAGAAAGAAGGAGTTAACGCAGAATTAAGAGTTGGTTCAATTTTTAAAGCTCCATATAAGGATAATTTTTTTGATGCTGCAGTTTGTATTAGCGTTTTAGAGCATTTTAAAGGTAAAGAATTAAATAAAGCAGTTAATGAGATGTATAGAGTTTTGAAACCAGGCGGGACTTTGGTTATGGGATTTCCAGTAAAAAATCCAATGACAGATTTTATTATCGACCATTTCTTAAGCTTTGACCCAAATGATATTCATCCATCGGGACACAAACAAATCCTTAAAGCAATTAATGAAGAAGTAAAGATTGATAAAAGAATTCATTATTTTCCATTTATGCCTCTAGACCTTTCTCTTTACTGTGTAGTAAGAGTTAAGAAGTCTAAATAAAAATGCCTTACGACAAATCAAAGGTAAGTATAGTTGTTGCCTGTAAAAACGAAGGTGAAGGTATTAAAAGAATCCTCGAATCCATTAAGAAATATTCCACAGATACTATAGTTGTAGATGGTCATTCAAATGATGGAACGCGTGAGATTGCTGAAAGTTTTGGTGCTAGATTTTTCTTAGATCATAGAAAAGGCAGGGGAGATGCATTAAAAATTGGAATTAAAAATGCTAAAAAAAATGTGATAGTTTTTTTTGACGCTGATGGATCGCACGATGAAAATGACATCCCAGATTTTGTGGAACCTATCTTAAAGAATGAAGCAGACCTTGTGATTGGCTCGAGAAGAACTGGAGGAAGTGCAGACGTCACAATTGACGTTACGGGCATAATAAGGGCTGCAGGGTGTGACGTGTTGGTAGCATTTGTAAATAATAAATTTAAAACTAATTTAACTGACATTTTATATAGTTTTAGAGCAATTAGAACTTCTACTGCAAAAAATTTACATTTGAAATCTGATGACTTTGGAGTAGAACAGGAGATGGTTGTTTCTGTTCTGAAAAAAGGTTATGAAATAAAGGAAATTCCTAGTCGTGAGAAAGCAAGAGGGTGGGGAAGATCAAAGTTAAAAACAATTACGGGTATTAAATTTATCTTCTCTCTCTTAAATCAACTATACTTTCAAAGCAAGTAATAAATTATAAGTTTAAATTTACTGTTGAGCTATAGGAAAAATGAAAACACTGGTTCGCAAAATTAATATCCCTACGCTGATTATATTCCTATTTATATCATTAGTAGGTTATTTGTCTCTTAAAAATACGTTAGGATTTTATTTCTATTCAGATGATTATGCGGTTTTGTATCATCACATAAATAACTTAACTTATTATCCACCATTTTATACTTATGTTCCAAAATTTTATGGATGGATATATGACTTATTTGGTTTAAATCCAAAGCCATATTTCGTTTTAGCAATAATTTCTCATATTATTGCCTCTTTTTCTTTATTTTTTTATACATATAAATTAACCAAACAAAAAATAATCGCCTTATTCGCATCATTAATTTTTTCAACTGGTTACATCGGGCTTGAATCTTTTTCCCAGATGAACACAGTAACCATTGATAGCGCAAATGTATTTTTTACAATTATGATGCTTATCTTTCAAAAGCAATTTTTTGAAACAAAAAAGATAAAGTATTACCTATTTACGCTTTTAGTTTTTTACTTAGGACTAATTCTTTTTCCATTCAGAGCATTTCAAATGATTTTGTTTTTATTTTTTGCTGATTTAGTTTTAACGTTTAGATGGAGTGGATTTAAAGAATTTTTAATTTGGTTGTTTGACATTATAAAAAGAAACACACCGTTTCTAGGTATCTACTTCTTGCTAGGAATTGGGGAATATGGTGGTAATTATTTAGGCAAATTTATTTCTAATTATAATTCAGAGCTTGAAAGTCTATTTTTTTCTATTCCTGGGAACATGGTTTTGCCAAGCAGTATTGCATCTAATATTCCAAGAGATGTGATTGGGTTATTCTTCTCGATTATTGTTTTGGTTATAGTTTTTGCAATAAAAAAGCATGCGGATTTATCAAAAGGTCTTTTATTGTCACTAGTATTAACCCACGCAGGGTTTATTGGGTTCTTTATACTTCTTCCTACATTTGACGCAAATGCTGAGGTTAATAGATACCTTACCTTATCCTTTGCCAGTTTTTCTATGATGGTTTCGATATTAATTTATATATTAATGCTTAGTT
>CAYORA010000050.1:0-4532 GCA_964406285.1 uncultured Gammaproteobacteria bacterium | reverse complement strand
AGCTACATAAAGTTTGTAATTTTAATAGGGAGCTTTGCTGCATTAATTCTTACTTATTCAAGAGGAGCTATTTTAATGCTTTTAGTTAGTACTTTTATTTATAGTTTGCTTAAAAGAAATTACAAACTGATTGGAGGATTAATTGGAGCTTTAGTCTTAATCACGATCGCACTTTCTCCAAACTTCCATACAGTTAATACGGATTTATTTAGAATGCCTTCATTAACGCAAAGAATTGAAAATATAAATCAAACTCTTTACGTTTACCGTGAGAATCCTGTCTTTGGGGTTGGGTTTAATAATTTTAGATATGCCCGGGACCGCTATGTCCAGAAAGACTGGGTAGATTATCCTTCTCATGCAGGAGCAGGATCAGATAACAGTTTTGCGCTGATTTTAGCCACTACTGGAATTCCTGGAATTCTTGCATATTTGTTTCTTTTATACAAAATTCTTAAACTTGGTTTGAATAACCTTAAAAAAACTCCTTATGCGTGGATCTTAGTTATATCGTTGGTAGGTTTAGTAGCGAACAGCCTTTTAATTAACAGTCTTTTCTATAGCTTCATTATGATTTGGATGTGGATGATAACTGGCCTTACCGAGAGTAATTCACACGGATAGTTTTTTCTGTTTTATTTCCTGCAGCGTCCACTGCCACCACTTTTATCTCATTTCCACCCTCTTTCAGAGTAAGCATATAAGAATAAGACCCATCGCTACTAGATAAAGCTTGAAAATCGTTGATTGTAACTGTTACATCTGGATCAGTTTTTCCTTTAACCTCGATAGGATTTGCTCCTTTAAGTTCTGAGTTGTCGCCCGGAGAATCAATTGAAAGCTCTGGGCCCTCTTTAATAAGAGAAATATTTACAGTATCAGAAAATTCACTTTCTAATTCTCCTTTTATAGCTTTAGCTTTAATAATATTTCCGCCATCTGTAAGTTTTATTTCTTTTTCAAAAGTGCCGTCTTTAACTATAGCCTCTTCTTCTAGGCTTCCGTTTAAATAAATTTCTACTTTTTCTCCACCCAGTGATGTTCCCGTCACGGTTACCACTTCTTCTTTAGTGGCTTCTGGTAATGTGTCTAAATCGGGAGCAGCAAGAAATTCTTCATCCTTTGTTTGATTTTGTTCATCAGGACTACTTGTTACTCTCCCAAACAAAAAACTGGCGTCACTAATTAGAGGTAGTCCGTATCTGAGCATCAGAAAAAGAATAGCGATAATTCCTAAAATACTTAAAATAAGAGTATTCCTGGACTTCTTTTGAAACTTTTTTGAAAGACGTGAGCCTCTAGGCATACTAGTAGTCTGCTCCAATTTCTTTTCTTCGTCAACTGGATGCGTTGGCGTAGGTATTTGCGGTTCGATTGGGTCAGTATTTTCTTTATCCATAAATTTGTGGAGCCGAAGGTGAGATTCGGACTCACGACTTGCTCTTTACGAAAGAGCTACTCTACCCCTGAGTTACTTCGGCGAGTTCCCATATTTTACCTAAATATATGGTAAAAGGGCAAATTACGCGTCTTAATTGCTTGATTTGCACACTGAGGGTATAATCTTTTTCAATTATGATAATTTCCGAAGAAACATACAGTAAAATTTATAATCATCTTTACGCTGCTGGAATAATTGGTAAATGCGAGCCATATCCTTATGGAGTATCCAGTTTTTATAGATATCATTGTGAAAGGAAAAGCAGTAGCCCAGAGATTAGAAGAGGTTACGGATTTGGATCAAGTATAAATGAAATAGAAGCAAAATTTTATGCTATGGCGGAAGCTATAGAGCGCTACTGCACGCTAAAAGAAAAAAAAGAAGAATATATAAGAGGTAGCTATTTAGATCTAAAGCCAAATGCAGTGGATCCTTTACTTTTTTTAAGCTTTACTGATAAGCAACTTAAAAATGCCGAGTTTGAGAGATTTAGATTTGACGAAAATACAATTTTTAACTGGATACCTGTGAAATCACTGTTCGATGATTCCGAATATCTTATACCTGCGCAATTAATATATGCAAATTATGATCATGATAAATGGAAAGAACCAGTTATAAGATTTCCAACATCTACAGGTGCTGCATGTGGAAGTACTGTTCAGAATGCAATAACAACTGGTTTAAGAGAGGTAATAGAAAGAGACAATTATTTGATTAATTTGTGGAATGGCTTAGCTCCATCACAGATTAATCTTTCCGAAATAGAAAGTGTTAGAGAATTACTAAATGAAATAAAGCAAAAAGGAATAGAGGTTTATTGCTTGGATTTAAGTTTGGATTTTATAGAAATAGTTGCTGGGATATTCTTAGTTGATCAGTCTGGTAATGGACCCGCTTTATGCGTAGGTTTGTCTTGCGGAGAGGACATGGAAGATGAAATTGGAAATGCACTAAGAGAAGCATATTCAGTTTATTTGTCTAGAAAAACATTATTTTTTGAAGCTAAAAATAGCAAATTTCCAGCAAACACAGAATCTGAATGGGCAGCTTTTAAAAATGTATCCAATTGGAATTCATCTGAATACCTAGAGAAAATAAAATACTTCTTAAAAGGGCCTATCAAGAGCTTAAAAGAGAAGACTATTTATGAAGAATCAGATATAAAAACTTTAAAGAGAAAAGGTTATCACGGTTTTTATGTAGATATAAGCGATGAAAAAGTAAGAAATGCAGGGCTTTGTGTAGTTAAGGTTATAGTGCCGGAACTGCTTGCTACAAGTAACTTTGAAGAATTCCCATATAAGAGAAATAGGAGAATATATGAGGTGCCCGTAGAACAAGGTTTGAGAAAAAAAGAAATTAATGAAGATGAAGTAGTGGGTTTAAATCCTCTAGCTTGACAGCGGTAGTATAATATTTAAAATGAGCGTCTGGGAAAGAATTGATCAAAAAAGAAGAGCAGAAGAACAGGCTAGAAGGGATGCTGAGCGTCGTGCTCAAGAAGCACAAAATCAGAGAGCTGCAGAACAGCGTGCGCAGGAAGCCAGGCAAAGAGCAGAAGCAGAAGCTAGGAATAGGGAAGCTTTGGAAAGAGGCAGAAGAGCAAATAGTTTACTAGAGTCCAGTGGTGCAGTACGTGATCTTAAGGATATAAGAGGTGGAATTAGGGATAGGTTTAGAGAGGTAGAAGTTAGTCCTTATGGGAATGCCAGTTTAAATTTTGGTTCTTCAGATGTAATTCATTCACAAGTAAGTGTAAGTGCAGATCCGGAAGCAGGTACATTAAATATTCATGGGAGAGTAGTGCCAGCAGGCGATCGCGCAGCGGTAAAAGATGCTATAGCTGATGCTTTTTTAGATCCTAGGCGAGTAGATAGAACCCCATATAGTCCTCCAGAACCAGAAAAATGGGATTGCTGTCATTGCTTGTCAAAAGGATCCAAGATCCTGACACCGTCAGGTTATAAATCAGTAGAAAAGTTGAAATTAGGAGATTCAGTTATGACAGTAGGAAGAAAGGGAAAACTAAAGTCTGCAATAATAACAAAACAAGTTAAGATAAAAGCGGGAAATAGGCACGTAATGCTTCGTGTAGTCTTAATGGACGGATCAGTAGCAGAGTTTACGCCAACGCATCCTGACATAAATGGAATTTCTTTCATCAAATCTTTACATTCAAGTGATCTGATTAAACAAATTAAAGAAATAAACCTAATAAAATATAATTCTACATACACATATGATATTTTGCCTGAAGGTTCAACTGGTGCATATATAGCTGACGGAGTATTATTAGGTAGCACATTGTCACCTAACTTCCAGCATTCTTCTTGTTCCTCGCATATCTTTTAAATTAAGTCTTATAGTCATTTACGCACGCAAGGCCTGGCCTTGCGAGGCTAGGATCATAGGCTGAATGAGATAGTTCTATGAAATATGTAATAAAAGGGCAAATCTCTGCAAGGCCACACCTTGCAGAAGAGAGTAATTATTAATTTATAGAAATGAAATTAAGTATATCTGTGAATTTGGGGGCGAAGTAGTCGACTGGAACATCCTTAAAATCTTCTTTAGTTCTAATTCCACTTTCCATAACAGCTATAAAGTGCGTTCCTGCGCCTTTTGCAGCTACTCCATCTCCATGGGAATCACCCACATAAACTATTTCTTCGGGTTTGACTCCGAAAAACTTTAAGGCTTGATCAAAAGCTCTAGGATCTGGCTTATGATAATCCAAAATATCTTTGTAATAGAAAAAATCCAAGCGTGATGAAAGCGGGTGATCCTTGTGTATAAGATGTGTGACTTCAGGAAGAGAGCGATTAGTGAGGACTGCCATTTTAAGCCCGGATTTTTTAAGTTTATCTAAAACATCCAGATTTTCCGGTTTTAGAGTGTCTAGTCCTGATTCACTCATGTATTCGGAGAAGTAATCTTTTAGTCTTTTTACAAATTCTTTTGCATCAATCCCAGGAATTCTCTCAACTATTGCCTCTTCTATAAATTTTCCCCAGTTAGCCTGGTGTGCCGATCTTTCCATTGGAGGAAATCCCATATCCCCAGCTATTTTATTCTCGATATGAAAACA
>CAYORA010000049.1:0-5245 GCA_964406285.1 uncultured Gammaproteobacteria bacterium | reverse complement strand
TATAATATATGCCTATGAGTAGCGGATATAAATGTTACAACTGCGGAAAAGGAAATATGGTAGGTCATAATGTTTCCCACGCAAAAAACAGAACTCGAAAAGTATTTAGACCAAATCTTCACCCAGCTAGAATCGTGGTGGATGGAACTTCTATGAGAGTTAGACTTTGCACAAAATGCTTAAGATTAATAGGTGGAAAAGATACCAGATCTAAAAAAATTGCTGCTAGTCTAAAAGAAAAAGAAGTGTCATCAGTAGCGCCAGTTGCAGCTGGTTTAGCCTAAGTTAAGTTTTTTCAAAAATTCTTCACCCTTTTCGTACCCGTTTTTAAAATCTTTATAGCTCATCGGTCTTTTTCCTTCGACGTGAACATAGTTCATGGGATGAAGTTTTATTATTACATCTTTATTTGTTAATTTAAATTTAGTCCAAACTCCCGGCCACGGGCTAAGTGCATTTATCATCCTCATTAGTTTTCTTTTTTCAGGAGGATTATCTATGTCTACATATCCATCTTCCTTTTTAAGTATATTAGTATAAGTGGCTCTATCATCATTTTGAACTTCCAGATTTAGTTTTCCATCAACAAACTCTGTAATTAAATCTGGAAGTATTTCACCGGCTCTTTTGAATAAAGTCTCCAGAAGTTTTTCTGTGAAATCATCAGGTTTTATTTCATATTCTTCCTGGTAGATTATAGGTCCGTGATCAAGTTCTTCATCAATTTTTATAATCGAAATTCCTGTTACTGAGTCTCCATTTAAAAGAGCAGTCTGAACTGGAGTTGGGCCTCTATATAAAGGTAAAAGAGAAGGGTGAATATTTATAATTCCGTGAGGAAAAATATCCATAAGTTCTTGAGGGATTATGAGTCCAAAATCTGCAACTACACCTAAGTCAGGCTCTAAATCCTTAATAGCAGTTAATAACTTTTCATCAATTCTTAATACCTGAGCATAAGGATAGCCCTCAGCTTTTGCAAAATTAACAGTTCCTTTATCAGTTGTAACTACAAGTTCTAAATCGAAATTGTCACTTAACTCCTGGAGTATGCTATGGATATGACGGGAGCCAAAAAACACTATTTTCATACAGAGATTTCTTCGAATTCATCTTCGCCTTTATCATTTTTACTTGATTTATAGAGAGCGCCGTTTTGCTCTAATACTCTTTTTGGGAAGAGAATGCCATTAAGGTGGTCCACTTCATGTTGAACAATTGTCGCCATAAAACCTGTGAATTTTTTAGTTTTTTTTCTTCCTAAGTGATCATAGTATGAAAGTGTAACGCTTGGTGACCTTTTAACTACTCCCCAAATACTTGGAAGTGAAAGACACCCTTCAAGTTTTTTTCCTTTTTTATCGTCTTCTGGTTTATCTTCAGGGAGTGGTGTAGATTTAATAATTTTAGGATTAATAAAAACAGAAATATCCGCGGCGTCCGTTGGTTTGGTTATAAATATGGATAGACCACGTCCTATTTGTGGCGCTGCTAGTCCTACGCCTTTTGGATCAGAAGCTGAAAGAAGAGCTTCTTCCATTTCTTTTAAAATTGCAGGCAAAAATTTGTCATTTTTTTCAAAGACATATTCCGAGGCAACTTTACTTAGAACTTCGTGTGGGGCTGAAACTATTTGTGCCATATTTCAAAAACTGGTTCTGGAAATTATAGCATAATTGCGGCTAAATTTATTTCGACCATTCGTCGTAGTATGCTTTAGCTTGAGGGTCATTTGGATTTATATTTTTTAGAATATACTCCATCTCCGCAATTGCTTTTTTTCTATAATTTTCATCTTTTACCGCTCCGTTTTGGTCAACTCCCAAGTCGTGATAAAAAAGGCCAAGTGCGAAATGAGCTTCTGAATATTGAGGTCTATATTTAACTGTTTGCTCAAGAATTTCAGATGCCTTTTTAGAATCACCATTTTGTCCATATAAAACTCCTAAGTTGTAGAGAATACTTGCGTCGGTTGGTGCCAGTAAAGCAGCTTGTTGGATAGCGGCTAGTGCTTGAGGATAAAAATTAGGATCTAAACGAGCAAGAGTATATAGAACTCTAACCCTTGTTTTCCAATAGACTACATTATTTGGATGTTCTTTCACAAGTTTTTCAGAAGTCGCGAGTGACTCTGTAGCAAGTTGTTGAATAACTTGAGCGGATTCACTTCCTGTTTGGGTGGCTAAGGTTGTGGCTAGATTCGCGTCATTAATGGCTATTTCATTCAAGAATACTGGTTCTTTTCTTAGTTTTATAGCTGATTGAAGAAGCGGGTATGCTGTTTGAAATTCTCCTGCTTGATTATAATTAAATCCTAAAGCGTATCTTGTGTCTGCGACCCAAAACCTAATAAGCATAAAAATTAGAAATATCGCGAGTGCACCAAGTCCTAAAATTCCGCCCCACTGTGAATATGAAACATAAGGAATTTTCGGAAGAGGTGGTTCTTTAACATATGGCATTAAGTTAAGGATAAATAATAAAAATGCTGGAATAAGGAATAAATAAATATTTGTAATCACAACTGAAAAACCGAAGAAATTTACGATAAGCATAGAAATAATAGAAGCAACTAAAGCTAAAGCAATGGGATCTTTATGATCCCATTTTTCAGAAGAAGTGAAATTGCCTACATAAGGAATGGTTTTTAGTTTTTTATTGAAAAGTGATAAAGTAGCTGCCGTAAAAAAGAAACCAATAAATGATAGATATGAAATAAGTCCAAAAGCTCCAGTAGTAACTAAATAATTAATATATTCATTGTGAGCTTTGTTATATAAAAAATTCCACTCCGAAACTCTGTTATGTTCTTCTGGCCTATGTTTGTAATATGCAAAAGCATATGTCTCTACTCCTGTTCCGAAAATTGGATTTGCTTTCCATGCAGCAATTCCACCACGCCATACAATTGAGCGAATTTCCGCCGATGAAGATCCTCCTAGGGGAATTGCAGGATTTGGAGTCTCTGAGGTAGTATTCGCTTGGGAAGTAGGATTTTGCCCAGCGGTTGGTGTAGGAGTGGGTGCATCTTTTTTAAAATAATTAATTAATACGTCGTAAGTTACTTTTGTGCCATTTGGAAGATCAATTCCTGCAAAAGGGCTGACAACTATTAGTGCGATTATAAAAACTGGAATAAATTTATTTTTAAGAAAACCTAAATCACGTCTGTTGAAATAAATATAAAAAACTGCAAAGAAAAGAAGTGATGCGAAAAATCCGATTATTCCTGCACGTGATCCTGAGTAAAGAAGCGCTATATAAAATAGTATAAAAAGTCCGGAGTACCCCAAGAATTTTAAATTTAATTTTTCTTTAGTTTTTCTAAGTTCTTTTAATGCGAAAGCCAAAGCCACTGGAAGTAGAATTCCCAGATATGCAGCAAGCCATGCAGGCTGACCCAGCATTCCAAATATTCTAACAGTAGGCTGGAAATCTGCTGTCCAGCACGTAGTATCTAGAGTTCCTCTGAATGCATAACACGTCGGATCATATCCGAAGTGGGAAGGAATTGCCCATAATACTACAATAAGTCCTGAAAAAAGGCTTACTAAAAGAGAATTATTAATTACTTTTTTCGCATCTGGCCGAATATCAAAAAACCCTTTTTTAGATAAATGATTTGTTGTCGGATTTTCATCCGGATCATGGTTAAAGTTGCTAACAAAAGCCCAGAAAAGAAATGCATAGGTAACCATAGACAGAAGCCCTCCATTCCAGCGGGAATAATATCCCCACAAAGAAATATAAGGGTCGAGCGAAACAATTGTCGCGACAAGATGCGAGAAGAGAATTAGAATAATCGGGATATCGAAAATGGTTCTTTTGAAAATAACTCTTTTAAGAAGAATCATTTTTGAAAACCATAAAAATCCTATGGAGATCGCTATTCCAAAAGTGAGCCACATTTTACTGAATTCAAAAAGCTCTGAAGTGTTACCGGCAAATACTAAGGGGATGAGAAGAAATAAGCTATAAAATAAAAATTCAATTCCTCTTGTTGCTACCCCGCTAAAATTCACAAAAATAATTGTATCAGGCATTTTTATGATAAACAACATGTTCTTGGTGATAGTTTTGCCTTGAAACTTATTGCAAAATACTCTCAAGCTGCTAGAATGGATTTCATCCTCACGCATGTTGAGTTAATTTTTTATGCTAAGAAGTCTTTTTAGTTTATTTAGCCACGATATTGGAATTGATTTGGGAACTGCAAATACACTTGTTTGGGTAAGAGGAAAGGGAATAGTGATTAGAGAGCCATCAATTATTGCAATTCATAAAAAAACAAAAAAAATAATTGCTTTGGGAAGTGAAGCAAAAAAAATGTTAGGTAAAACTCCTGAGCTAATTGTAACTGTAAAACCTTTAAGAAGTGGAGTTATTTCTGATTTTGATGCGACGAGTGCGATGATAAGTAGATTTGTTCATGATATTCATAGTACGGGAAGTTCACTTCCGCTTGCGATTTCCAGACCCCGAGTTGTCATAGGAATTCCTTCATCTGTAACTGAAGTACAGCGTCGCGCTGTTTGGGAAGCTGCGCTTTCAGCGGGAGCACGTGAGGCTTTTCTTATTGAAGAGCCGATGGCTGCAGCAATTGGAGAGGGGGTTTCTGTCTTCGCGCCAACTGGGAAAATGGTAGTGGACGTAGGAGGAGGAACAACAGAGATTGCGGTTATTTCACTTGGTGGAATTGTTGTTAGTCGATCGTTAAAAACTGCGGGGGATGATATGGATGCCGCGATCGCGCATTATATAAGGCTTCGACATGGGCTTTTGTTAGGCGAAAAAACAGTTGAAGATTTAAAAATAAAATTAGGCAGTGCATATGAAAGACCAAGGAGAAAAAAGAAAGACGATGAAGTCGAAAAAGATGAGGAAAAGGATAAAGCTGCAATTGTTAGAGGAAGAGATTTGGAAACTGGGCTTCCTAAAAGTTTAAGAGTTACAGAAGTGGAAGTTAGAGAAGCGCTGGCTCCTATAATTTCTAAAATAGTTGAGTCTGTGGCAGACGTATTGGAAGAAGCACCACCAGAGCTCACAGCTGATATTTTAGAAAATGGAATTCTTCTTACTGGTGGCGGATCACTTCTTTATGGGCTTGATAAATTAATAGTAGATCGAACACACATCCCAGTTATAAGAAGTGAAGATCCGCTTACAACTGTGGTTAGAGGAACAGGAAGAGTTTTGGAAGATCAGGACCTTTTGAATAGAGTTAAGGTAATTGGTGGATTAAAAT
>CAYORA010000048.1:4242-5472 GCA_964406285.1 uncultured Gammaproteobacteria bacterium | reverse complement strand
CAGGTTTTAGAGTTTGACCCAAGTATAGATAAGGTTATTTTCGTGCCAGCTTATGAGCATCACTGGAAGCCGATCCAGGCAAGCCCTACTGACAGAATTGAAATGATTAAATCAGTTCTTGAGGATAAAATGGAAGTATCTGACATAGAGATAAAAAGAAAAGGTATTAGTTATTCTATCGATACAATAAGAAGCTTGAAGTCTGAATCGGGAGCTGAGATTTTTTGGGTGGTAGGTTCTGATATTGTTAGAGAATTTGATAAATGGAAGGATTCAGACGAATTAGTAAAAGAAGCCACATTTTTGGTCTTCCCAAGAGATCCATATAAGCTACCAGAAAATTTACCTAAAGGATTTAAATTGGTTGAGTCATCTACCCTACAAGTTGCGAATTTTTCCTCAACTGTAATAAGAGATAGAATTAAAGAAAATAAAACTATAAAATATCTTGTTGCGCCAAGTGTAGAAAAGTATATAAAAGAAAATAATTTATATGTTTAAAAATTTACTTGAAATAAATCCTCAAGAAGAGGAAAAGAAAATCTTAGAATTTCTAAAGAAAACTTTAAGTGAGCAAAAAATAGAGAAAGTAGTAATAGGAATTTCCGGTGGAGTTGATTCTGCCACAAGCTTATACTTGTTATCAAAAATTGTTGCTAAGGAAAATATTATTGCGATTCATCTTCCCTACTTTAATGAAATAGATCCGGATGTAAAAGTAATTGAAGAAAGTCTTGGGATAAGAACTACTAAAATTTCTATTAATAAAATTGCAGATGGTGTGTTTGACTGGCTTGAAATTCCTGATGAAGATAAAGTCCGCCGCGGAAATATTATGGCGCGCGTAAGAATGATTACGCTTTTTGATTTTGCAAAGAAAAATAATGCACTTGTAGTGGGAACCGAAAATAGATCTGAGTATCAATTGGGATATTTTACAAGATTTGGGGATGAAGCTTCAGATGTAGAGCCCTTACAACATTTATATAAAACACAAATTTATAAACTTGCCGAATACATCGGTGTTCCAAAAAGTATTTTAGAGAAAAAACCATCAGCCAATTTATGGGAGAATCAGACTGATGAGGGAGAATTTGGTTTTACTTATGAAGAAGCAGATCCAGTTCTCTATTTATATTTTGATAAGAAAAATCCCGTGTGGACAATTGAATCAATGCATCAGGGAGCGAAGAAAATTATTGAATTTGCAGAAAAATCTACCTTCAAGCA
>CAYORA010000048.1:2671-4142 GCA_964406285.1 uncultured Gammaproteobacteria bacterium | reverse complement strand
ACAGAAACTTTATCCAGAGTTTCTTCTTTTCTATTAACTAGTCCGTCTTTTTCGAGCTTTTTTAGCCTATCTGAAAGAGTAGCAGGATTAAGGCCTTTAATCGATCGCTGAATCTCAACAAATCTCATTTCTTTTTCGGAAAGATGATTAATAATGCAAAGCATATGGGCTTCAGCGATCGTAGTTATTGCATGATCTATCTCGTTTTTCTTAGCTTTACTAGTTGACATACTTTAATTTCTATAGTACTATGAAATTTATAGCGCTATAGAATATATAGCAATTATAACATAAATATGATCTCCGCTCAAACAAATAATAAGAATAATTTTAACCAACTAGCAGATAATTCAGTTGTTTTAAAAACAATTAACTCTCTTAAGGCAAATGGATTCTTGCCTCTTTTGGTAAATTCAAAAGAAGAAGCATTTGAGAAAATTCAGGAAGTAATTCCAGATGACGCATCAGTAATGAACGGAACGTCAGCTACACTAAAGGAAATTGGATACATAGAATATCTAAAAGAAGGCGGGCATAAATGGAATAATCTTCACGAAAAAGTTTTAGCAGAACTTGATCCCGAAAAGCAAGCAAAGCTTAGAAAAACATCTGTAATTTCCGATTTTTATTTAGGCAGTGCTCATGCGGTTACAGAAAATGGTGAAATTCTTATAGCCTCTAATACGGGCAGTCAGCTTCCCCATCTAGTCTATACTTCTCAGAATATAATATTTGTGGTAGGTGCTCAGAAAATAGTCTCAGATATTGACGAGGCATTTAAAAGATTAAATGAACATGTTATTCCTCTTGAAAATGAAAGAATGAAAGGGGTTTATGGGGTTGGTACAACTCATGCAAAGACACTAATTCTTCATAAAGAAAATCCAATGATGGGCAGAAAAATCTATGTAATTGTAGTGAACGAGAAGTTAGGATTCTAAGCCAGAAGACGCCAGTTCTTTGATACATAAGGTTCAGAGCATAAGTTACGATTAAAACAGCAAGGTCTTCGCATGCCTTTATTTAGTTTATCAAGCATAACACTAAGATGTTTTTTGCGTGTTTCGTCTGTTTTTACGGCCCGAACCCATCTTATCCAGTCCCAGCGCGCTAATGGTGTGATATCAGCCCATAAATCCATAGCCTTTGAAGATGAAGATAATGCTTTTTGAATGTCATTCGGCACTTCTGGCTCAACCCACTCTTTAGTAGATTCTATTTCGACTTTCACACGGTCTCCTTCCTTAGCCTTTGCTTCTTTCAAAAGTTTATTATCTGGTCTAAACCAATGACTAGGTTTTAATCCTGGACCATAAGCTCCGTCTGGTTCTAGTAAAGTCATGAAGGGAATATTGTTTAGATTTCCTTTAACCATTACCATTCCGCGAGACGGGAGTTTTGCACTTGCCTCAGTTGGGAGTCTTAAGATAGTCCAGTCTTTAATTTTAATAAGTTTTGTCTCGAATTTAAT
>CAYORA010000048.1:0-2571 GCA_964406285.1 uncultured Gammaproteobacteria bacterium | reverse complement strand
TAACTTGCTATAATTTCCGAGAGCATGAACCATGTATTAGATAATCTTTACCAATCTTCTCTGGAGCATCGAAAGACACACTCTTGCGGGGCTGTTCCCTACCAGAATGGTATGTTACTAATGGATGTTGTAGCGTCAGCTAACGCCAAAAAAATCTTAGAAATAGGAAGTGGAGTGGGATTTTCTACTGTTTGTTTGGCTTTAGGAAATGAAGAAGCAACAGTCGAAACTATTGATAAAGATCCGATTCATCTCGCCCTTGCCAAGGAAAACTGTGAGAAGTTTGACCTCGAAGAAAGAGTGATTTTTCTTGAAACTAAAGCCGAGGAAATTCTGCCAAAACTTACTGGACACTATGATTTAATTTTTTATGATGGATTTACTCCACAGAAAAAATTTGTAGCAGAGTTTGAAAGATTATTAAGAAAAGGAGGAATTCTTCTTAGTACCAACTTATTTCTAAGCGATCCTTTAGGAGGTGGTTATCTGAAATTATTACAAGATAGCAAGTGGAATACAAAAGTCACAGGCGATACAGCCATTTCAGTTAAATTATAGCGTTGAGTGGTTAACGAATGCTGCTTTAGCATTCTTTATTCTAATTCAATTAGGGGAAATATGGTTTTACAAAAATTCATAAAGTAAAGCTAAAGATAAAATTAATTAACTTGCATTTATGACAAAAAATTATTCAATTTGGTTTACGGACACCAAATTCGGAATAACGTGGGCAACAATTTACTAAAAAATAATCTCCATTAACTTCTATAAAACAGCTATACGAAGATTTAAATTTAACGAACTTTCGTTTCTGAGATCTTATTCCTTTTTCATTTGGATTCTTTGAGTATAAATCTACAAGCATTTGAGATAATTCAAGATTTATAAAACTTGAGGTCTTATTTTTACTTATTTTCGTAAATACTCCACACCACTTCCGGACCGTTGTATGCTTTAATTTCTGCAGATGGTGTAGCATTATGCTCGCAACTTTGCGGTGAAATATATACTACATCTGCTGGAATTTGCAAAAGGCAATCTTCCTGAAGCGTAAAATTAGCAAATTTAATTGGGGTATTTCCTATATTTTCTTGTACTAATCTAGGATCTAATTTATTATAGAACGCGTAATGCATAAAAGTATTTTCGGTAGCTCCAGAAATGATAACTTTCTTGCCTTGCTTATTATAATCATTGATCTTACTTATTAGGTCTTTGGTAGATTTTGAAAAAGCGTCAGCATTGGTTCTTGACCAGTCATAATAGTATTGAGATAAATATCCTCCAATTGAAAATATATAAAAAATAACCAATATAGCATATGCCAGATATTTATAGATTTGTTTTTTTAGGATTACAGATAGACCGTAAATTCCAGTTCCTGTAAAAAAAGAAAGCCAAATTATCATAAATCCAGATCTCGCCATCCATGTAGGAGAATTAACGCCTAGCGCTGATGGTAAAGGGGATATCAATAAAAACATGGATATAAGATAAAATTCTCTTCTTCTCTTTATAAAAAGATAGAATACGCCTAGAATTAAAAGTGGCAACTCGAAAATATACATTTCTCCTCTTCCCCATATAGACATCTGACTATTTGCTTCTTGGTTTAGAAAAAGAAATTGGGGTGAATATGCCGTTAAGTAATTGGTCGAAAAAGTTCTGAACCAGTAAGTTACTTTGTTATGATAAATAGTTTCTGTAAATTGCGGTTTATCAGAAGCTCTCCTTTCAAGCTCTACTGTTAAAGCAGTCCCCTGTTTATCCATAAAGAAAAATGGGGCACCGCCTGCAGAGGAATAATTTGAAGCGTCTAGCTTTACGCTCAAATATGCATATGAGGTAAATGAAATTAATATAGTAAGAAGCATCATTACCATCTTCTGTTTACCTAATTCTTTAAATCTATACCATAACAATATGCCAAAAATAGGAATAAATAATATTTTTGTCGCTGAATATGCATGAAAAGCCAAGAAAAAAACAATCATTGAAGCAAGGAATAATTTAACACCCCTTCCACTATAAAGAAATAAAGTTATTCCAGCCAGAAAAAGTGCAATTGACACATCAATTTCTATTGCGAATCTTGAGAGCTGCAAGCACCATACGGACACAGATAATACGAATGATATAGGTAACGCTATTTTGTCGTTTTTTAATATGTTCCTAGCTATTAGATAAATGAGAAAAACTGACAGAATTCCAGATAAGGCAAAAGGAAGTCTTGCTGTGAATGGATCTAGAGGTAAAAATAAAAAAAATATACTTGTTAAATAAATAGGTATTTGTCCGTATGTGCTTGCTCCATCAATATTAAAGACTAAGGGCATTATATTTCCGAACGCATCTTTTCCACTTTGTGCAATTGAATAGCCTGAATACACCAAGCGGATTTCGTCATCAGACATGCTAATCGGCACGCTTCCTAATTGCCATAATCTAAGAATAGAGGCAAGAATAAGAATTAAAACAAGGGGTAAAAAATTTATCAAATACCTTTTGGATAGCATTAATTTCAATATAACACAAAGTCACTTTTAGATTTTATGATAATTATAATTATCG
>CAYORA010000047.1:1421-5476 GCA_964406285.1 uncultured Gammaproteobacteria bacterium | reverse complement strand
GGGGAAATTTCAGGAATTGTTTATGTCGATGAACAGCCAAATGGAAAACTTGATGGTAATGATACCAGACGACGTAACGATGAAGTACGTAGAAATCCTAATGGAGCAAATGAGCTAAGTAAAACTAACAGTGATGGAAGATATAGATTTACAGATTTGAATCCTGGCTCAGACCACAATATAAGACTTGACGGAGTAAATGCCTGTAGATTTACAATTCAGGGCGATAACCCAAAAACTAACATTAATGCTCCGTCTAGTGGAAATAACGATGTCCATTTCAGACTTACCCGCCGATATTTTAATATCTCAGGAAATATTTATAGATATGTTCCAGGGGTTTGTACGCCCACAATTAACACCAACTGCCAGGCCTATGGACGAAGCGTAAAGCTTACAGTACTAGGAGAAGGAAGAAATGATGATTCGCGTCCAGGGGATTCTCCTGACTACACAATTACCAAGATTCCAGATCAAAATGGTGCATATACAGTGCGTCTCACAGGACTTAGAGATGGAGAAAACATAGCTGGCGGAAATGATAAAGATGTTACAGTTAATTGCGCGAACGCAAGACAGGATTTCTATATACAACCGGCTGGAGCAAATGAATTTTCGATAAGTGGAACTGTTTATGTAAATACTAATGGAACTGCGGGTTTACAGACCGGTGGTGCAAATCCTGATGAAAGATATACCGGTGGAGGAACGATTCAGATTAGAACCGGTAATAACTCAGCTTCAACAGGAAGAACAGGAGAAATAACTGATACAGGATCTTATATAGTTAATAATAATCCTCAAAATACTAACTACCGTGTGAGACTTCAGGCAGCAACACTTGCTGATGGATATACAATTAACGGAACTGTCGGAAATGATCTTCTGGTAAATATGGGAACTGAGGACGTTTCCAGAGTAAATTTCTTACTTAATCCTCCACCAGGTAGTACATATTCTATTCAAGGAGGAGTATATATCGACACAACAAATCCTGAAGGTAAAAAAACTGACAGCGAACCTTATGTTTCTAGATCAGGGTCAGAATCTATTACAATTACAGGTAGAGATGCAGGCAATTCAAGCATAAATAGAACCATTACTAATTTTACCCAATCAGCAAATGGATTTACCTCAACAGGACTCCCAGCAGGCCAGTATTGGATAGATTTTTCAGGACCAAACGGACGTGGAGCTGGCTGGAGGGTAACATATCCTTCCGGCACTTCCCCATTCAGAATCCCAGTTACACTTGGCCCAACGTGTAATGATGATGCTACTGACCAAGATGGAGTAGCGCTTTGTACTGCTTCAGGAAATGTAACAAATGTAGATTTCGGTATAAAAGAACAAACTGATGATGCATGGTACCAGTCTGTAGGCGGAGACGTGCGTATTGATACTGACGGTTACAGAAACATAATTCCTGATGGAACAAATCCAGTTTGTGGAAGCACAACTTATCCATACTTAACTTCCAACTCAGTGAGTGGGAATTTAACATCTGGAATTGCATTCACAGGTAATAATCCAAATCTATCAGATACTGGAACAGACAGATCTAAAGCCAGTAATCAAGGTTGGTTAGTAGCAGGAAATAGCTTCACGCCTGTTAAACCTGGGACCATTAGGACATCTTATGTTTATATGAATAATGTGATTGAAAAAGGAAGGCTTACGGTAAACTCTATGTTTGGAAGTAGCACATCAAAGTCATGCACCACTAATAGCGGGCCTGATTGTACGCTTAAAGGTAATTTACTAAATGGAATTTACAAATCTACAAATCCTGTAACCATAAGAGGAGGTGGCACTCCTGAGACCTACACTTTTCCAAACGGTCGTGATTATATTTTCCTGATTGAAGATGATCTTAGAATTGAATCAAATATTCAAATTATTTCAGGCTCTACGGTCACATTTATAGTAGGAGGAGATATCATAGTAAGCCCTGATGTAACTGAAATTGACGGTATTTATTCTGCTGATGGAAGCTTCATCACTTTAGGATCAACAACAGGAAACGATGATCCATTAACAATTGAAGGAAATGTAATAGCAAATGCAGGATTAAATGGTGATAGATTTGATCAAAGGAGAGACTTAGGAGACACACAAAATGCCCAATGTCCTGCAGTTACTTTAGTAAGTAGGCCTGATTTTATATTAAATGGCCCAGAACTTCTTAGATACACTAATTACGTTATTCAGGAACTTGCACCCGGAGCTGATAGAACAAGTCAGAATGCAGCAGGATTCCTAGCGCCAGATACATATACCCCACCCCACACCATCACACCAAATACACCTACACCTTGTCCTGCTGAAACAGATGCAGAGTTTTGTGCTCGAAAAATTCCATCTGCAAAAAGGTGTGGAAGGGTGGTTGGGGTTGATAACTGCAAAAATCCAAGAACTGTAGAAAATTGTGGAACTTGTACAGCATCAGGAGAAACCTGTGGAGGAGCAGGGCCAGTAAATATTTGCGGCAAGGAAGATGCTCCTGAGCCTGCTGCATGTCCAAGTGGTAATTATCAAAGTTGTCTATGGAGTGATTTTAGAATTATATTAAACGGATCATCCCCGTACATAACCAACGAAGCCCGGGATATTTTTAATATTCTTTCTGAAGTGGGCGTATCCTGGAAATGGAAAAAACTTTTAAGAGATTCAGGGATGACACGCATAAAATTTGTAAACGACGGCATAACAGGAGGATGTCCTTCCAGAGTAACTTCAAATGGTAATGGAACAAGTGATTTAGAGCTTAAAAATTATGGATTACGTTGTGACCGAGAAGAAAGAAAAAGTCGTCTGGTTCATGAGTCAGGACATATAATAAGAAATGCCAACATAAGACTTTATCAAACATTTATGGATGACGCTTATTATCCAAAAGATTCAAGATGTTATTATAAATATGTAAGTGATTCAGATTCATACTGGTTCATAGATACTTATGATACGTCTTATGCTCGAAGCTTAGGATTAGATTCATCTGGAGCAAATGAGTCCATGGCAGAACTCATGGCTTTACATGTCATTCCGCAAAGAAAAGGCGGTAACCTATATCCGAATTATTGTCCTGTTGGGCAGAAGTGGATAAAGGAAAAAATATTTAATAACTATGAATTCTAACTCTAATTTAAAATGGTGGATTATTCTTTTCGTTATTATAGCGATAATTTTTTCAGTAATTATTGCAATTTTTATAATTAATCCATCTAATAATAAGAGTGGCCCATTACCTACTCTATCTAATGATAATCTTGAGAAAGACTACTCACGGCTTGATGAAATTACTCCCGGAAAAACTACGCTGGAAGAAGTAAAAAAAATAAATGGTGAACCAAAATCTATTAAAAATGAGGGTGGAAAAACAATTTTAACCTACAAAACCCCCTCGCAAGCATTTGAAAACTTGGTAGTCATTGAGAATAACCGCGTAAGCTACACCAAGGAAAATGTTTTTGGAACCTATAGAGGAAACGTCTCCGAATTTAAAGCTAAAAACGGCGAACCAGACCTTTTACTCTTTAGTGAAGATTTCGGATGGTCTGTATACCTAAACAAGGGAATTGCAATCCAACACGATGCGAAAGACATTGGAACATTAGTTTATTTTATTCCACAAAGTAAGGAAAATTTCATGAGCACAATTGCAAAAGATTTTGCCTTATCTGAAAAATCTGCTTTAGAAGAAGAACCATATCATTTCGGAGAAATTACACCAAGCCCTTAAAAACCTAACTTGTCAAGTTGACAAAAACATACCTTCCAAACTATACTTTAGATGCTCTTTGATACTCGGGAGGATTATGATTTTTCCTCTATGTTAATTTCCTTGAGGTAGTTTTGTTTACAAGAACAAAGCGACGAGGCGGAGTTCGGTAAGACTACGGCAAGTCCTAAACCTTATCGACAGCTTTTCCTATTTTTCTCAAGGGGAAAACGATAATCCATCTACGGTATCAAAGGCAGTATTTATTTAAATTTAGTCAAATTTTTAATTGAGGTATACTTATTGCCTCAAAACTCCCCTTTCTGGTAAAATT
>CAYORA010000047.1:0-1321 GCA_964406285.1 uncultured Gammaproteobacteria bacterium | reverse complement strand
CGCCGTCTTAGCTCAGTGGTAGAGCAGCTGTTTTGTAAACAGCAGGTCGTGGGTTCAAATCCGACAGACGGCTCAGCGTCCATTATGGGATCGCGACGAGCTGAGTTGGCGGAGCAGTCAATCGCACCTGACTGTAGATCAGGTGCCCGAAAGGGCTACAGGAGTGCAAATCTCTTACTCAGCACACCAAGCCGATTTGGCTCAGTGGTAGAGCAAGTCATTGGTAATGACTAGATCGTGGGTTCGATTCCCACAATCGGCTCACTACTAGCTGGATTTTCCATAAAAAAACCGCTAACCCCTAATACTCCTCCATTAACATATCTTTTAATTTCCCTAACTCTTTCTTTTGTTTTCGCTAATGATTCTTCAGGGGGCATACTTGGATCAATTACTAATCTTAAAAAACCCTCTTTTCCTAAATTTCCTAACAAAACATCGTCTTTGAAAATTTGTAAATGAGGCCTTAATTCTCCTTCTTCGTTTGATAGCCTTACGCATTTAGCAAATGCCTTCCTGGCAGCATCATTAGAGCTTAGCCTATAAGCTTCCATAAGTTTTTCTGCCAATTCTGTAGGATTCATCTGCGCATCAAAACCATAAAATGGCTGCTCCTCAATCTGAGTCCTTAATGCTAATGTTTCAATAGGCTCATTTCCCTCTGTAAATCTGGAAACGTCCTGAGCTCTGGTTATGACTGTTCCTTTTTCGTCGCTCATTTCTTAAATATACCAAAAATAGACTAAATAAGAGTATCTATTCCAAATGTTACTTTTTTCTGCTAAAATATGTGCCTATGGCGAAGAATGAGCACAGACAAAACTTTGGACTCAAGTGCACCGTTTGCAAAAGCGTAAATTACATCACGCAAAGAAATAAGATTAATACAGAGACAAAATTACTTCTAAGGAAGTACTGTAAGAAATGTAGAAAAGTTACAGATCACAAAGAAATCGAAAAACTCAAGTAACTAGCTTCTAACTCCAGGTGGAATAAAAATATCGATTATCCTTAACGCCTTAACCCCTGCTGCAGGTACTTCAGTTAAATTTCCCTGAGGTATTGGTTCTCTGAAAATTTCAGTCAATCTTGCCTTCACTCTTCTTTCTTGAACTCTCTGACTAGCTAATACAAAATCAATAACATTCCCCTCATGATTATTTTTCATGAAGCAATTCTATGTGTAGAATTTTTTAATGTCAATATTTGGTATAATTGCGATACTAAGGGCTTGCCCTGAGCAAACGAAGGGATGTGGTGAAACGGCTATCACAGCAGTCTCCAAAACTGCTTTTCACAGTTCGAATCTGTGCATCCCTGC
>CAYORA010000046.1:3604-5491 GCA_964406285.1 uncultured Gammaproteobacteria bacterium | reverse complement strand
TTTATATTTTATTCTTCGCGGCAATTACTACTTATATGCTTCATGCACCCTTAACATATCTATCTAAGAGTTGGTTTTGGACTAGGCCATCAGGTGTAGAAAATATAAAAATGGCAATAAGCGTTTTACCAAAAGATGCTTATGTAGTGACCCAGGTAAATATTTCTCCGCACATTTCAAATAGAGAATTAATAGTTACTATGTGGGGAGACGGAAAAGATTTTAGTAAAAATTCTCCATG
Organism: uncultured Gammaproteobacteria bacterium; assembly: GCA_964406285.1. Taxonomy (GTDB): domain Bacteria; phylum Patescibacteriota; class Microgenomatia; order Levybacterales; family UBA12049; genus 2-01-FULL-39-10-A. The sequence continues at coordinate 5,250 of CAYORA010000046.1, read as the reverse complement.
TGGAAAGCCTAATTGTAAATGGTTTAAATGGGCAGGAGACCCAGATTATATGATTGTCGATATATCTCCTGAATGGAATATTATAAATCTTTTAGCGAATCGTGAAGATTTTATCGAGGGACTTAATAATATGGAAAAAGACGGGACGATTAAAAAATATAAAGAGTTTGGATCAACTAAAATTTATACTGTAGAAAAACGCCCCCATTAAATTCTCGGGAAAAGTGGAGAAGTTGGTTTAACTTTTGATTCAGAAAAAATATTTTGAATTTTCTCAGATGTATCCGGTAAAAATGGTTTTAATTCAAGCGCAATTTGGTTAATTTTTTCAACCCAATTTTGCAGTAACTGTTTGAGTTTATTTAAATCTTCAACTTTCCAAGGTTGTTCTCTCTCGATTTCCTGATCGATTTCTGAAAGTTTTCCCCAAATGCCAGCTATTAATTCATGAAATCTATATTCTTCAAAATCAGATTTATATTCTTCGCTTAAGTTTGCTTTTTGAAGTGTATCGAGCTCTACCTTTTCACAGAGGCGAGCAACTCTTGCCACTAAATTCCCAAGACCATTTGCTAGATCTGCATTATAAACTTCTATGAATCTTTCTAGTGTAAAATCACCATCGTCAGTTGTAGGGATTTGAGAAAGCATGTAATACCTAAAAGGCTCTAATCCATATTTCTCTGAGATTTCGAAAGGATCAATTACATTTCCTAAGGATTTTGACATTTTTTCTCCACCGCTTTGCACAAATCCATGCACCAAGACTGTTTTTGGGGTAGGAAGTCCAGCTGACAGAAGCATTGCTGGCCAATAAACAGTATGGAATCTGTTTATGTCTTTTCCGATTACGTGAACATTTGCTGGCCACCATTTTTCAAACATTGTTTGGTCTATGCCATATCCAATTCCAGTTATGTAGATTGCTAGCGCATCAAACCATACATACATTACTTGCGAATCATCATTTGGAACAGGAACTCCTACTCCTTTTGCTCTTTCTTTACTTCTTGAGATGCTGAAATCTTCAAGCCCCTGCTTTATAAAAGATATAATTTCATTTCTTTTGCTTTCTGGAACTATTTGCAATTCATTATTTTCAATTAGTCTTAGTAATTTGTCTTGATAATTTGATAATTTGAAGAAATAATTTTCTTCAGTTACTTTTTCAGGAGCCTTTTGGTGTTCTGGGCATTTTCCGTCGACTAATTCCTTTTCTGTTTTAAAGCTTTCACATCCAACACAGTAAAGTCCTGTATAGCTTTTTTTATAGATATCTCCACTTTTATTACATAATTCCCAAAGTTTTTGGACTCCTGGAAAATGATGAGTTGGGTCAGATCCTCTTTCGAAAACATCAAGCTTTACACCAAGTTTTGCATAGGATTCTTCAAATATTTTTGAATTTCTATCTAATAATTCTTGCGTAGGAATTCCTTCGGCTTCTGCTGTCTGAACATTTTTTAAAGCATTTTCGTCGGCTCCCGAAAGAAGTAGGGTCTCTTCTCCTAAAAGTTTGTGGTAATTCCTTATGGTATCTGCTTGAAAATATTCTAAGGCGTGACCAATATGCGGTCTGCCATTGACGTAAGGAATTGCAGTAGTAATATAAAACCTATTCATGAGGAGATTATAGCAGAGTTGAG
>CAYORA010000046.1:0-3504 GCA_964406285.1 uncultured Gammaproteobacteria bacterium | reverse complement strand
GCTATTTTTTCTTTATAATAAAAAGTTCGAGAACTACAATTAATCCAACCATTAAACCTAGGAAAATCCAGTGAGTAAGTCCAACAAGGCGCATTAGTAAATATCCTAAAATCGTTAATGTTAAAACTACGCCATGTTGTTTTTGTATAAATAAAAATGTTGATAGTGAAAAAAATAACAGACCTAAAAGAGTAAAAAATATTGGTAGGATAGGAATTTTTAAGTTTGATATTACAAATTTATGAAAAGGGGAAAAATTTACAAACAGATAAGAAATTAATATTAGAAATAAAACTGAAGCTAATAAATAAGCATAATTATGCCTTTTTCTGGCAATTGGCTTTAGTTTTGGTTGCCTTTTTCTAGAATGGGCAAGATTCTCCATAGAATTTAGTATAACAATAAATTGACATTAATCTTAGTATTTGTAACTATTTATTCATCACTGTCATGGATATTAAAAATATTCTAATTAATATTTTGATTATACTATTGACAGTTTTCTTCTCATTTTTCTCATCATACTTATTGTTTATGCAGTTTGGTAACTCAAGCACTTTATCTTCAGCTTTTACAGGAGTTATTATTTTGGCTTCAAGCGCTACATTAGCTAGTGCATTTTTATGCTCATTTATTTTATATTATGCAAACACAAAGAGTAGGAAAATAAAAACTATTATGATGCTGGTTATATTAAATGTTGGGTTAATTCTAGGGCATTTTCTTTTAGGTTTATTGCAAGTTCCATTAACCCTCTTGACATGAATTAGCAGACGTGCTATATTACTGCTAATCCTAAAAACTGGCCAATAGGATTTCAAAATTTCTAGAAATTATGCACGATCTAACACAACGTCAGATCGAGATTCTTAAGTCTTTGATCGAAGAGTACATTGAAACAGCAGAACCAGTAGGCTCTGAAACTTTAGAGAAAAAACATTCTCTTTCAGCAAGTCCTGCAACGATCCGAAATGAGATGGTGAGACTAACCGATTACGGATATCTTAAAAAGACTCACATTTCTTCGGGAAGAGTTCCAACACCAGCTGCAATGAAGTTTTATGTAAAGCAGTTAATGAAGGAAAAGGAGCTTTCAGTTGCAGAAGAAGTCTCGATGAAAGAAAAAGTTTGGGATATAAGAAATAAAGAGGCAGAGTTTCTTAAAGAAGTGACCAGAGCACTCGCAAATAAAACAGGAGCAATCGCAATTGCAGCAACAGATTCTGGGGAATATTTTATCTCAGGATATGCAAACTTGTTAGAGATGCCAGAGTTTTTCGATATAGATATAACGAAAACGCTGCTTTCGGCAATTGACGAATTCGAATGTATTAGAGCACTTTTTGAAGCCGCTGGCGCTGATAGCGAAATACAAGTTCTTATGGGGGAAGATTTGGGACCACGTCTTTCTGGTCCTTACGGATTTGTTTTTAAGCGTTACACTACTCCACAACACGGAGGTGGAGAAATAGGGGTAATTGGCCCAACAAGGCTCAACTATACATATGTAGTCCCAACGGTTAGATATTTTGGAAATTTAATTGAAGAGGTTGCAAAGGATTGGTAAAGATGAAAAGTAAAAATGATCAAAATGAAAATGACGAAAATTTAGAGGAAGAAGAAGTTGAAGAAGTTAAGAATGAACAGTTAAAGAACCTTGAAAATCAATTAAAAAGAGCGCTTGCTGATTATCAAAATCTTGAGAGAAGGATAACAGAAGAAAAAAGTGCATGGATAATGGCAGCGAATAAAGATTTAATCTTGAAACTTTTACCAGTTTTAGATAATCTATTTCTTGCACAGAAACATATTCAGGATGACGGACTAAAACTTTCTATTCAGAAATTTTTGGACGCTCTTTCCCAAGAAGGAGTTCAAAGGATCGAAACTACGGGCAGAGATTTCGATCCAAATCTTATGGAATGTGTTTCGGTGCAAGAGGGAAAAGAGAATAAAGTACTTGAAGAGGTAAGAGCTGGATATAAAATAAATGATACAGTTCTTAGGCCCGCTCAGGTAATAGTAGGAGGAAAAAATTAATATGGCAAAAATAATTGGAATTGATTTAGGTACAACAAATTCATGCGTAGCCGTAATGGAAGGTGGATCACCAAAGGTAATCCACTCAAGAGAAGGCCGCAATACGATCCCTTCAGTTGTGGATCCGGTAAGTCACGTTGTTGGAGACGTTGCAAAACGCCAGCTTGTTCTAAAGCCTAAAAACACAATCTTTTCTATAAAAAGATTAATGGGTAAAAAGTTTAAGGATGAGAGTGTTCAGTTTGACGCGAAATGGCTTCCTTACACAATTAAAGAAGGTAGAGAAGGAATGGCGGTAGTTGAAGTTGATGGAAAAACTTTAACTCCACAGGAAGTTTCTGCCATGATTCTTCAAAAAATTAAATCTGACGCAGAAGCATATCTTGGAGATAAAGTAACGCAGGCTGTAATTACAGTACCTGCTTACTTTGATGATTCTCAGCGCCAAGCTACAAAACAAGCTGGAGAAATCGCAGGCCTTGAAGTACTTCGCATTATTAACGAGCCAACTGCAGCAGCTTTAGCATACGGACTCGACAAAAAGAATGCGCACACAATCGCTGTTTATGACCTTGGAGGAGGAACTTTTGATATTTCAATCCTCGAACTCGGAGAAGGAGTATATGAAGTTAAATCTACAAATGGAGACACTCATTTAGGAGGAGACGATTTTGATCAAGCGATAATTGATTATCTCGCAGAGGAATTTAAGAAAGAAAATGGAGTTGATTTAAAGAAAGATCCACAGGCATTGCAGCGCTTAAGAGAATCTGCTGAAAAAGCAAAGATTGAATTATCCACATCTGCCGAAGCGCAAATTAATCAGCCGTTTATTACCCAAGGTGAAAGTGGTCCACTTCATTTAACTACTACATTAACTCGCGCAAAGCTTGAGCAAATAGTAGATCCATTGGTTCAAAAAACTCTAAAACCAGTAGAGCAGGCTTTAAAAGATGCAAAAGTAAAAGTAACTGACATTGATGAAGTAGTTCTAGTTGGAGGAATGACTAGAATGCCAAAGATTGTTGAAGTTGTAACTAAATTCTTCGGTAAAGAACCAAATAAGTCAGTAAATCCAGATGAGGTTGTAGCAGTTGGAGCCGCTGTTCAAGCAGGAGTATTAGGTGGAGAAGTTAAAGATGTACTTTTGTTAGATGTTACCCCACTCACTCTTGGAATTGAAACACTTGGATCTGTTTCTACTCCACTTATCGCAAAAAACACTACAATTCCTACGTCTAAATCTCAGGTATTCTCTACGGCTGCAGATAATCAGACTCAAGTAGAGATTAATGTTTTACAGGGTGAACGCGCAATGGCCGCTGATAACAAATCTCTTGGACGATTCATCCTAGATGGGATTCCACCAGCACCTCGTGGAGTACCACAAGTTGAAGTAACTTTTGACATCGATGCTTCTGGAATTTTAAATGTAAAAGCTCAGGATAAAGCATCTGGAAAAGA
>CAYORA010000045.1:3629-5585 GCA_964406285.1 uncultured Gammaproteobacteria bacterium | reverse complement strand
TAAGAGTTTATAGTATTTTCCTACATTATTAACCCTTTAACTTTGATATCCTTTTATATATAATCTCCTTTTCTATATGGGAAAAACGACGAATTTCGAAAAACATACTACTAAAAATCCGATTGGGAAACTTTTCTTAAACAATTTTTTAAATACTGTTGTTAAAACTACTAGACCTTTAAATATTGAAAAGGTTTTAGATGTAGGATGCGGAGAAGGGTTTACTCTAGCGCGTCTCAAGAAAGAAAAAATTGGAAAAAGTTTTGAAGGGATTGATAACTTAGATGAGTCAATTGAAATAGCTAAAAAGATCCATCCGGATTTAGATATTAAAAAAGGAGACATTTATAAGCTCCCTTATAAAGATAATTCTTTCGATTTAGTAATTTGCACTGAGGTTTTAGAACATTTGGAAAATCCTAGAAAAGCATATAGAGAATTATTACGTGTTTCTCGAAAATACGTTTTATTATCCGTTCCAAACGAACCATTTTTTACCATTCAAAGAATCGCAAGATTTCAAAATATTTTGCATTTAGGTGCGCATCCGGAACACATTCAGCACTGGACAATAAGAGCGTTTATGAAGTTTGTAAAAATTAGAGAAGTGAAACTAGTAACTCGAAAGCTTCCAATCCCATGGACAATGGTGATCATTAAAAAAAAGACTTAGTTTGACAAATCTTCAAGTATAGAAATATCATTTAAGTATGTTGAAAGATGGTTCATATAATATTGATTCGCCGAGAAATCCTGATTGGAAACCAAGAGGAGAAAACACAATTCAAAAAGATGCTGCTACCTCAGGATCTAATTTATATTTAAAAACAACTAGAGAAAGAATTACATCAAGAGCGATTCAGATAGAAGGACGCGCTATGCAGGCTCTGGGAATAGGTATTATCGGATATAGTTCTATAATTAGTGCTGATTTGAAAAGTGCTATAGCGGGAGCATTGGTATTCAGCGCTGGTAGAATCGCTTTAAAAAATTTTAAATAAAGATGAATCCGAAAGAAATAATTTTACAAGTTTTAGAAATAATTGGTTATCGGGATGATAGGGAGAAATTCTCAAATGATTTTTTAGGTCTCATATTGCAAAAATCCATCAATGATTTAGCGGAAAAACTTTCACAGGATAAGATTGATCAGTTGAGGCAAAGGTTAAGTTTAACAACTCCTGAAAAACTTGAAACCCTTTTGAAAGAATACTTTTCTAAAGAAGAGTTAGATTCATCAGTTAGAAAAGTTTCTGAAAGTATGTTTAAAGAATATTTGGAGGAAGTTAGCCCTATATTAAGCGATACTCAGCGGGAAAATTTACAAAATTATTTATCGAGATTAAATAATTAAAAACTAAAAAGAGGAGAAATTTTTTCATCTAAGCCTCTAAATTTTTCTATATCTCGTTCGTTTAATTTCGATAACTCTTCATAGTTTGGATCATTAACAGCATATTCTCTATAGAAAGATGGGAATGCTCTTTCTAAAAGTTCTCCGACAGTTATTTTTTTTGTGTCATTTATTAACTTTCCTAAATTGGCGCCCTGATCGCCATATGTAATCAAATCTAATGCAGTAGTTGGAAGTCTAAGATCATTTGGGCCTTCTGCAAAAGCGATTAAGGGCCTTGGAATTACATAATTATTAGTAATAAGATTTTCTACAGCTTCAATATTTTCCTGATCGTTTACTTCTTGAAGCATTTTTACCCATGCGTCTTTCATGAGGGTTAAGTTATTTACTTGTTCATTTCCTCCGCCTAAGAAAAGTCCATAATAAAAAGCTAAAACTATAAATACAAGCGCCACGCTTGGAATTAGTTTATGGGTGTTAATTGCTTCTTGTAATTCTTCCGGGGTAAGTTCTACTGAAAAATTATCTTCTCCCACAAGCTTATTTCCTTTAATTTTTAGTTGTATTTTTTTACCGTTAGGTAGATATCCCCAGAAAAG
>CAYORA010000045.1:0-3529 GCA_964406285.1 uncultured Gammaproteobacteria bacterium | reverse complement strand
GCGCAAGCCATTATAATTACATTTTTCAAATCTGGTCTATTGCTATCAAAATACGGAAGAGCATTTTGAAGAACAGTATTAAGAGAATCTGGATGTCCAAGGGGAGATGAGTGCTGTACTGAGGAGACACTAGAGTTATCTTTAAGCTGTCTTACAACGCTTTCTGCGATAGTACTTCCTAGTGTTCTTCTAACCTGTTCGTAGATAGTCTTTGCTAATTCTTCTTTTCTTCCCTTTATGACTTTATTTCTGTTTTCTCGAACATGAGATTTAGAATAGTTATATAAGGTTTGGTCTTTTATAGCCTCGTACATTTTAGCCACATTAGGTCTAGCACCAAATACTTTCCATTTGAATCCATTAAAAATATCTTCAGTTACCTCAATTCCACTTGGAGTAGAGCCAGTATCAAAATCCCGTGGGGAGATATTTTGCCTATCGGCTACGTTTTTTTCGTCTTTACTTGCAGGGGGCTTAAGAGGTTCGTCGCTCATTTTTAATAAGAATCTATTTTACTACTACAAAAATTTTTTGTCTACAGTAGTCCATTTTAATACACTTGACAGTTAGAGAATTTGAGGCTAAATTTTATTTACTAAATGATTTTAGTGTATTTTTCGTCAGGGAATTGCTTGATTTTTGTCAGATAATATACTACAATCGTTTCTTCCTAATGGAGGGGTCGCATAGCAGGTCTAGTGCACCCAACCGGTTTTCGGGTAAGTTCCAGTTTGACTGGAGCGTACGTTCAAATCGTACCCCCTCCGCAATTAAATCTCTCTTTTTAGAGAGATTTTTTTTGGCAAAAATTCTTACACAAAAATTGTCTGAAATATGTCAAGATTGTGTAGTTGTTTAGTAAGAAAATTTACTAAATAGTATGACTAGTGTTGAATCGGGAGTATTTGCTCCACGTAGACACATTGAATTTATTATGCCAGACGTAAAGGCTCCAGACCTTCAGGCTTCATTACCGGCTCAAGAATATGGTGTTTTACCTAAAACTCCTGATCTCCCTTTTCTGGAAAGAAGACCAATTGAACTCGAAGACCATCCTTTAAATGCAAAGGACGCATCACTAGATCCTAGAGCTGATCGAATACGACTCTACGCCTCTATAAATAACGGAACTACACAGTCGGGATGGAAAGAGCAAGTTTATGAGGCTCCTGATCTATCAGCTCCCACATGGAATTTAGTGGGAGAAGTAAAAATGAATGGAGTTGATCGCGAATTCATAGACGAAGACGGACAAAGATTTGAAAATACGCTTGTTGCCTCAGGCGTGTGTCCCGGAGGAGAGGTGATTTTGCAACAGGAGCGTTGCTTTGGCCCCGGAGGAAGAATCTTATATTTAGTAGGAAAAGATCCAACTAATCTTGAATTTGGAGGAGTAGCACTTCGTCCCGATATTAACAAAGGAATAGTAGGTCTTTATGATGCTGAGCCTGTTACTGGGCTTGGCCCAAATGGAGGAGTTGTAAATCGCGAAACTGGAGAAGAAGAATTCTATATGACAGTGACAACTGTAGGAAAATTTGTTAAAGAGCAGGATGGCGGATATTATCCCAAGGAAGGAACAATTTCATTGGCAAAACGATCTGGGGATTGGGCGGGAGAATACCAGCTATTAGACGATCCAATTATTAATGAATATCAAGGTTTTGGTCATATTCCTACAAGTCAGGGTGGAGAATGGGTTCCTGAGGGAGGGAAAACTACTGAAGTGGATGTGGATACTAGTGAGCTTCGATTTGTCCATCAATCAAGGGATGAATCTGGAAATTGGGGATTGGAGATGACTTCTTTAAGTATGGAAGACTTAAACGCGCTAAATGGGGGAAGAATTCCAGAAATAAGATTCGTACACTACTTTACAGCATTTATCGATGGACCTAAAGGGTCAAGACAAAGAGGATTTATTGGAATTTCCAGTGAAATTACCCAGCCTCCAATAGTTCTGGGTATGATAAAGCCTATGAGTGTAGGGGAAACTGGGCATGGAACTATTCACAGAATTCGAAGACAGCAAGAGGTCCAAATGCCACAAGCTGCATAAATTAAATTTGACTTCTAATTTTTTTAATGATATAAATCCCGAATTATGAGAAACCCAGAGAACAGAAATATGCAGCGTGTAGGATTACTTGGTATTGGAACTCTTGCAGTGTTAACTGGTGGAAGTGTATATCTATCTTCCAGACATGAATTTTCCAGGCTAGAAGCGCAGAGGAGAAGTATAGCGACCAGTTCAACAGTTCCACAGTCAGAAAATCCTCAGATAAGAAAAATTTCTGCCGGAATGGCTGAATCTCTTGGATTTGTTGCTGCGGGTGGAGTAATTGCTGCTGGTGGGACTATTCTCACGGCTGGTGTGGCAGTTTCGGTAATTCAATCTGGCAAAAGACGACAGGAAGTCTAATTCTTATTTATACTGCTTTAAGAACAGGGTTGACTTTGGCTTCCCACGAGCTTATAATATCTACTACATATGTAAAGTCATATCGCCAAAGTTAGGTTCTTAACCCGCTTATGGCGGGATTTTTTGTCTTTACATTTGGGCGAATTCGAGGCTAACAAGAGGAAAAGAGTTAGCGGGAAAAGAGCCATTTGCTCATTAATAATTTATTTTTTGACAGCACATTATGCAAACACACTTTTCAGCAATTGAAAAGTGGTAGGATTCTCACATTTATGTGAGAGCAAGATGAAGTATTTTTTACTTCGTCATTTTTTTGAGAGTTTGATCCTAGCTCAGGATGAATGCTGGCGGCGTGCCTTAGGCATGCAAGTCAAGGGGGTTGCGTAAGTAACAACCGGCAGACGGGTGAGTAACGCGTAGGAATCTACCTCTAGGTGGAACATAGCCCTCCGAAAGGAGGGGTAATTTTCCATGGTTCTCGTAAGAGTAAAGGTCTTAACGGACCGCCAAGAGATGAGCCTGCGTCCTATCAGCTTGTTGGTGGGGTAAATGCCTACCAAGGCGATGACGGGTAGCTGGACTGAGAGGTCGATCAGCCACAACTGCACTGAAACACGGGCAGTACATCTACGGATGGCAGCAACTAGGAATAGTTCGCAATGGACGAAAGTCTGACGACGCGACGCCGCGTGAAGGAAGAAGGCCTATGGGTCGTAAACTTCTTTTGATGGTTCTTTCACAGACCATAGAATAAGCCTCTACTAACTACGTGCCAGAAGTCTCGGTAATACGTAGGAGGCAAGCATTATCCGGATTTATTGGGCGTAAAGTGTGCGTAGGCGGTTTGAAAAGTCTATTCTTAAATACCGAAGCTCAACTTCGGGCCTGGAATAGATACTACCAAACTAGAGGATTGTTAGGGATGCTAGAACAGTTAGTGTAGCAGTGAAATGCGTTGATATTAACTGGAATACCAAAGGCGAAGGCAGGCATCTGGGATTTTCCTGACGCTGAGGCACGAAAGCCGGGGGAGCGAAACAGATTAGAGACCTGTGTAGTCCTGGCTGTAAACGATGTCCGCTAGCTGTCACTTAATCAAGCACATAA
>CAYORA010000044.1:0-5894 GCA_964406285.1 uncultured Gammaproteobacteria bacterium | reverse complement strand
CCCAAGACGTTCAAGATTTTCTTTCAACTGACTATGGAAAGGCGATTCTTTCTAATTCTTCGATTCAAATGCTTTTAAAACAAAGCCCTACTGAAATAGATCTAGTTTCGGAAATTTTTTATCTCTCCGAACAGGAGAAGCAACTGCTTCTATCAGCAAACGTGGGAGAAGGATTATTTTTTGCAGGCCAAAGCCATGTGTCTATGAAAGTTCTTTCCGCTCCCTTTGAGCATAATTTAATAACTTCAAACCCAGAAGAGCTCTTAAAGAGGGCTCAGCAGGAAAAGATTATGAATAACACATCGCTTGGAAATGAGCCTCAAGCGGCGGCTACAAAACCCTTACCTCAGCCCACACAACAGGAACCATCATTAAATCCTGCTCCACCCGTTCAGAATCCAAGCGGACCTCAAATCGCACCCGGTTTTTCAGATTTTGATAAAACCACATAAGTATGGCTGATAATGAATCTAAATTAAGCCTAGAAAACGCAAGAAGAGTTGCGGGCTTACTTCGTCCCCTTTCACCTCAAGCTAGGAATGATTTACTTATTGCTAAAAGAGATGGTGATTTTCCGTCATTTCAGAAAGTAGCTTTTGAAAACAGACTTGACGCCAATTCAATCTGGACAGGAATAGACGACATCTGGCAGCAAACTGCTCAGGGAGCTGAAATTCCCATTGAGGGCTCGGATCCGCTAATCTCTAGCTCTGACTCAAAAGGACCAGGAACTGTGGGAACTGGTGCATTGGCAGCCAGAGCACTACTCGATAGAAAAGAAGGAACTTATGAACGATTCCAAGAAGACTCAGAAAGGTACGGAAAGCACGCGTTTGACACTTGGGAAGAAGAGGAGAAAGAGAGATTAAAAAATCCAGCTAAATTCAAACCTAGACCCGGCAGAGCTATCGACGCACAGGAAGCCTATGACCGAGCGCACAGAGAATATCATGAAATGTTCACTAGGGGCGACAGAAAAAAGGCTGAGGAGTGGTACAAAAAAAATCCAACAAACATCTCTTTGGCGCTAGCAATAAACAAAGTTTCTGTTGAAAATAAAAAACTTACATACGAAGAGCTTAAAAAAATTAGAGAAAGTCATGCGAAAACAATTGAGTCTGACTGGAACAGCAGGGATCCTTCAAAGCGCTCTAGAGACAGAGCGTATATGCTAGTCCAAGCAAGAGAAGAAATAAACGACCACTTGGCCTTTACATCTCCCGAAACTGTTAAGAAATGGGCAGCGCAATATAACGACCCAGAGCTAGATGCAGCTCTAGAAAGAAAGAGACAGCGAGATGAGGCGCAGGCAATTACTGATCAAGGAAGAATGTCAAAATTGCTTGGCAGAAATCCTGCTGCAAGGTTTGCGGCTCAACCCGAGACCGCACCTCCACAAATAAACCCACCTCGCACTCCCCTGCCTGTTCTCAATCCTACATTTCAGCCAAAACCAGAAACAGAAGCTACTGTTACTGACCAGTCTGAAGACAAACAAGCTGCTAATACCACTAACCAAAAAAAGGGTATGAGAAACAAGCTAAATTACTATAGTCCGTCACAGATCGGTGAAAAAGCAAGAACGAGAATTAAAAATAGAATAATTGACTCTAAGATTGGTCAGAAATTTAAAAACTCGCGTATTGGAAAATTGAGCTCAAAACTTAATCGACTAAATGGCTCCGCCTCTAAAGTGATTAGAAAAATTAAGAACCTGCTTAATCCTTTAAGTTATTTGCTAAATCTTATAAAAAGGAGTCTTATCGGATCTGTGGTAAGCGCATTAGCTTCAGCGCTTACCACTGTTTTAAGCTTTACTGTATCAACTCTAGTTGGCACAATAACTGCAGCTGTTGGCGTTTTTTCAGCCACACTCGGAGTGGCTATAAGCACCGTAGGTCTTCCAGGACTAATAATACTCTTAATCGTTGCTTTACTTGTCATAGTATTTGTGGTTGTTTCTCCTTGCATTATTTTCTGTGACCAGGAAACTAGAGTATTTATAGATAGTCCATATCCTGGAATATCATATTCAATCTTAGCTCCAGAAACTCTCCCGAATGATTCTGACATTGTTTACTCTATCGTAGTATTGGTAGACACAGCTAAGGCCCAAGATGCTCCCCAAGAGCTTACAACCGTAGCAAATATTCCCCCTGGCACATCTTTTGTATCCGCCTCAGGCACCTATAGCCTCGCAGATCCGGGAAAAATTAAATGGAAGCTTTATCCTGAAAATTCTACCCCAGAAAATGAAGGGAAAATAATACTTAGCTTTGCTTTTAATTTAACAGTAAGACCTGAAAATGATATCGTAGTGGAAAACACGCTTCTAATTGAAGGCGCATCTGGGGGGGCACCTCCTCCAAGTGGAATTGCCCCGAACGATATTTATTGTGAGGATCGAAAGTACGCCTATGTCTTAAGCAACAAATTGCTTGCCAAAAACTACGGTGATCCAGATTGTACCCTTGATACTTACCGAGAAAGAAACGATCTCTATGATTATTTAAAGCAAAAAGATCCCGAGTGGGCCGATTTCTGGTTTAATGTAATTATACCCGGAGAAAGTAGCTATGCACCAAACAACTGGGGATGTGGCGATTTTGACGCAGCATGGGATCCTGTTGAAAAAAGATGCAGAGAGCCGTGGGCTCCAAGAGGAGCATGGGGTCTTTTCCAGATGGGAAGTAGCAATCCTCCAGGAGAACTTAAGGCACGAGGCGGAACAAGAGGAGATGTCACATGGAAAGAGCAAGTAGATAATGCAATTAACCACAATAAAGCAATTGACAAATTGGGCTTAAGGTTTAGATACTGGCAAGTGGCAATAGAGTGGTGTAAGGATGGAAATATGAGTAAACCTCAGTGTAGAGATATGTAAAATGATAAAACAATTTAGTAACATAAAGCTTTTAATATTTAGCATTGTTTGCCTAATCGCATTCATTATCTTAGTTTTTGTAATTCTCTTTAGAACTACAACTACTCAATTTCAGGAATCTCCAAAGCCAACAATCGAACCGAACCACTCAAGCGAGTCAACGCTTAAATATGAGGATGGAACCCAAGGCAAGCTATACGATAAGCTCACAGGTGAAAGGGAGCTTACCAATGATGACAAAGCAAAAAGATCTTCGATAATTTCCGAGATTGGAGGAGAATCAGGAACGCTTTACGAAAGCCAAAATGTCTTGTTAGGATATCTTTTAAGTCCAGATTATTTTCAAGCTGAAATTAGAACGACGAATGATCTTGTTGCGAAAACTGAGGTGGTAAATTGGTTTTTGTCTAAAGGAATAAGTAGGAATGGAATCTGCAGCCTACCAATCATGTTTATTCTCGATGAGAACACATCAGACATATTTATTGAATCAAAAAAAGAATTTAATCCGCTTGCGCCTGGATGCTAATCAGTTGCAAGTTTATTAAAGTTTGATTACGCTAAATATATGATAAGGACTTTTAGACAAGTTATTTTCCCCTTGATCTTCTTCTTATTTTCAACAGTTTTACTGAACCTCAATGTTCAAAATGCAAGCGCAGGTGCGATAGGAGAAAAGTGTTATGCGTGTGAAAAAGCTGATGGCTATAATGCATTTCTTCTTAATGAAGACTCAATAAATGTAGCGCGATGTTATTATTTGCCTAAAGGAGCAACTGGAGATCCAAAAACAGCTAGCAAATTTAATGATGCTCCTTTAGCGGGAGATAACGGAACTTGCCCCAGCGGAAATACTTGTAGCGCAAATGTTTATGAAGGCTGCGTACCAGAAGGCAGTGGGCCAGATAGTCAGTGCGAAATAAGCGGATTTGAGCTACCCTGCTCATTTAGTTCTTCATGTAGGAGAAACAATTCGTGTACGAAGAATTACTGCGTTGAATATAGAAATGGCATTCCCTTTGAGGTTACTAATGATTATTCTCTAAAAACAGGAAGAAAGGGTGTATGTGAGCAGCTTGATACTCCCCCTCAAGTAGTTTCCGCTTCTGAAAATGGGTATTATGTTAAAGACAATGCGACAACCATTGTCGGCGCAGGTACTAATATTGCAGGCTCAGTTCCTCTCCCGCCAAAACCCACAAAAGATGAATTTCTTAATTACTTTGAGGTTTATAAATGTACAAATCCTAGTTTAGCTTCCCTCCTTGACTGTACAAAAGCTTCAGATAATTCCGCTGAAGCTAATTTTGCTTACGATGTTTACTCTGATCCATTGAGAGCGCCTAAATACAAAAAATTACTTAACATAGATTCGTTTGGAAAAATAAGAGTATACTTAAAACCTCCTGGAGATGGAAATCCAAATAGTATTTGCGATTTTTCCGGTGGTGGAAACTACGATAACATCACTATTCGCCTTTCAGGCTATATGCAACCAGCCTGCTCAAGAGATGACATGAAATGGAGCATGATTCATGAATCAGCGCATATTATTCAACGCAGAAATCAATCTTTTTTCAGATCTTTTAACGTTGAGCAGTTAGCTCAAAAAGACGGACAGTCAAATGGCGCTGATGACTGCTACGACACTGGAGTTGATGGCCCCTACATTCAAACATATAGATACCGTGCTCCAGCTGGTGACTGTGTGGGTCTCGATTGTGGGGGTGGATCTAGGGCAGAAAGTTTTGGTGAAGCAATTGGAATGAATGTTGTTTGCGGGCCAAATAGAAAATGCGAGAAAGCAACAGACCTTGCAGCTCAACCAATTACTAATTATCCACAAAAATGCGCAAACACTTATGACTGGGTGCGGGACAATGTATTTGGCGGAATTGATTTTTTTGGACTTGGTGGATCATCAGATGAATCAGGATTTCAATTTTATTGCCAGGGGGATCCAAGATGGGATAAAGGCAAGCCATTAGCCCAATGCACGCTGAATGAAAATGGATGTGTACCAACTTCCACTGCCATGATTTTAAGCACGTTAGGAAAAACGCTTACTCCCCCTCAAGTTGTCGACTCATGGCTTAAATTTGGTATACCCCAAAGCAATTCTGGTTGCAGTGATGGAACAGTGCTTACAAATATTATTAATGCAGGCTGGTTTGAAGCTCAGGGCTTTAAAACCTCTCCTAATCTAACAAATAATGGTAAATTAAACATGGAGGCTGCTGCTGAATACATAAATGGATCAAAGGAATGGTTTATAATTGCTGGTGTCGAAGAGTATCCATGCGTAACAGGAGAAACACGATGTGGTGCTGGGCATACGACAAGCAAACACGAGTTCGTGATCACAGATGTAAACATTGCCAATAACACTATTACAATAAGAGATCCCATGGGTTGTACTTATGGAGGTAAGGAAACTAGATATGACAGAACAAGAAATCCAAATTTTGGAGGAGATTATTTCCATGCATACGCAATAAGAAAAAAATGATTGCAGAAATACTTAACGAATTTACAAATTTTAAATCTTACCCCAATAGGAATAAAATTGTAATCTTTTTTACTAGCACTTTTGTTTTCTTTATTGTTTTTCTCTGGGCTGTTTACTCTCTTCTTAGAAATGATTTAACAAGCAAAGACAACACCGTTCCAAATGATGGACCAGGAGATGAATATAACCAAATAGTTGAGAGGCAAATCAAGGAAAATGAGCCCGTAGAAAGAGCAAGTTATAAAATTACGGAATTCATACAAACTCTTCCTTATTCAGGAAGCCTTATCAATCTAACCTACAGCTTTGATACAGGTGAATTTAAGCTTACCTACAAAACAAAAGATTTTGAAGAAGCTAGGGAAGAATATATAAATTTATTAACAAAAAATGGAATTACCGAAAAACAAATTGAAAGAGATCTTATTGAGGTCTACGAAGAAAATTAGTCTGTAATCCTTATAGGCATTATTAGGTGGAGATATGAATTATCCCCTACCA
>CAYORA010000043.1:2597-6002 GCA_964406285.1 uncultured Gammaproteobacteria bacterium | reverse complement strand
AGTATCCAGTAGGCATACATTCGGAGAACTTTTTGAAGTAATTTGGGCAGTTTCATAATAATAAATATACCTAAATTATTTACGCAAAACAATAGAACAAAACTAGAACACAAATATTCAAAAACCCTCAATCTTAGTAAGCACTTGACAGGATTTTTGGGATATGTCTAACTAAATGTATAGAGACTATTTACGAAGGGAGGTGAATTACATGAGCAAAGATACGATGAAATGGGTAGAACTAGTTGCGACTCTTTTAGTTGTTGTAGGAGCTGTTAACTGGGGACTTATTGGACTTGGAGGCTTCATGAACGCTAACTGGAACTTAGTAAATATGTTACTCGGAGCGTGGCCACAAGTTGAATGGGTTGTTTACGTTTTAGTAGGAGCAGCCGGAGTATGGCTATTCTACGATTGGTGGATGAAAATGTCGAAAAAGTAAACCAGTCGACTACTGAAAAGTATTTATTAACCTCACTCTTTTGACAAAAGGTAAAACAAAATCGTCGGAAAGGGTGAGGTTATAATTTGGGGAGACTAAACAGAAACTCCGAAGTATTCAAGGATTCTGTTAAAAATAAACCTTGGCCCCTGATAAAGAACAGTAAAAAGAATTAAAAGCCCTATTAATCCTGTCAAAAATAAAGCTACTTCAAACAATCTTTCGCGCATTTCATCAGATATTTTTGCCATACTAAATGAGATTGTATCACTAAAAAATTGCTTGTAACAACTATTTTTTGTTACAATTTTTATATGCAGTCCCCTAATTATCAGTTCCTAAAAGATAAATGGACTAAGAGGCACAGGGATCTCCAGGAGACAATTGCCCAAAAACACACAGACTCATTTAGATGGCTTGCGGATAACACCAAACAACTAGCAGTGGGCTCATTAGGAAGCCTTGTCCTGTTAACTTCCCCAATCCAAAAAGACTCAATGGAGTCCAGCGTAAAAGTTGCTAGTCAGGAAGCGCAAAAAATTGATTCAAATGTATTTTTAATCACTGATCTTGCTAAATCTCTACCTGATATCGTTAGGCCTTTAACAGAAAATGAAGAGGCTTCAATTAGTGCTACGTTGTCTAAAAATTTTGGTATGACTGTAGCGCCTCAAATCAACAGCCTTAGGCTTAATAGAAGTTATGGGCTGATTGGATCTGAACAGCACTTGGCCAGATATCCAGGGGACAATATGTCTACGCATTTTGACGGCAATCAGGAAGATGCCGAGAAATATCACTCTTCAGGAATGGCTCCAGGACTCGGTGCATGGGGGTATTTCGCTACCTCCAAATCTCAAATGACAGAAGAAGATGTCATGCGCGAAAAATACTACATAGCAGTTCAGACTTTCTTAGCCCCCGACTTTAACAGTAGAGTAGCTGAATACAGAGACTTTTTTAAATACAGAAAAATGCTTGTAGTTAATCCTGAGAATGGAAAAGCTGTTGTAGCTGTAATCGGAGACGCAGGTCCAGCTGAATGGACGGGAAAACATTTAGGAGGAAGCCCTGAGGTAATGAAACATCTTGAAAGGGTAGATGGCGCTGCAAAAGGCCCAGTTTTGTATTTCTTTATTGAAGATCCAAATGACGCTATTCCATTAGGCCCAGTTAAACCTTTACAATAATATTATGAAAAAACATTTTTATACTCACGTTATAGAAACTTCTTCAATAAGCCTTGCCCTTGCAGAAATGGAATTAACACAAGAAGAAAGAAAACATCTTATAGATCTGGCCCAAGAAAATCTTCACCACGCTATTTTAGATTCAGTTCTTTCTGAGCTCTCTGATAAAGATAAACAAGAATTTTTAGTTCTTTTAGCAAATGATGACCATGACAAGATTTGGAAACTTTTAACTGAAAGAGTTGATCATATTGAAGATAAAATTAAAAAAACCGCAGAAGATCTTAAAAAAGAACTTCATAGAGATATAGAGGAGAGTCACAAGAAATCTTCAAAAAAGTGATAAGTAAACTCAAAATAAATCTTCCAAAATCTGGTTTAGTTTTAAGAAAAATATTACCTGTAATTATCGGTATTCCAATATTTGTCTTGGTAGGCGCCTTATTTTTTCTTAAACAGTCCACGGATCTAAACAAAGAACTTAATCACACTAATAAAAAGCTCCAGGCAGAATTAACACAACTAAGAAATGAAGATCAATTTAAGAAAAACAAAGAACTTGAAACAACAATTATGAGCATAGAAAAAACCTATGCTCAGGCTGTAACTCTTTATGAAAAAATAATTGACGCAAAAGACGCTAAAAGAAATGTAACGGAGTATGAAAAAACTTTTGCTGTGAATTTAAGTTTGTTATCAAAGAAAAACTATGCTTCCGCTGGTGCTGAGTTTTCCAAATTAAGCGCCAAAATAGATCAAGATGCACCAAAAACTATAGCATCAAGCGCTGTAGGAAATATTGCAAACGTAGCCGTAAACAATACCGCACCAGGATCTGGATTCAGTAGACAAAAAGTTAAAACTGATTTTGGAGAATTTATAGTAGATATCGTAGCAGCAGATCTAAACTCAACTAGAGTAGTCGTAGACACTGCTTCGGATGGAGACTGTAGGGATAATTGTCCAGTTCTTGCTTTAGGAGATTATGTTTCCCGGAGTGGTGCTTTTGCAGGAATTAATGGATCATATTTTTGTCCTGCCTCATATCCTTCATGTGCTGGAAAAACGAATTCATTTGACACTCTTCTTATGAATAAAAATAAGAAATACTTTAACTCAGATAATAATGTCTATTCAAATGTTCCTGCTGTTATTTTTTCAGGAAACAGTGCACGCTATGTAGGTACAAGCTCAGAGTGGGGAAGAGACACGGGAGTTGATGCAGTATTGGCCAATCAACCACTTCTTGTCAGTGGAGGAAATGTTGTTTTTGGTGGAGACGATGAAGTCAAACGTGCTGGGTCAGGAAGCAGAAGCTTTGTGGGAAGCACGGGTTCAACTGCCTATATTGGAGTTGTACATGGTGTAAATGCTGCACAAATGGCTAGAGTATTAAAAACTATGGGGATTCAAAATGCTCTTAATTTAGATAGCGGGGGCTCTACTGCTCTTTGGAGTGGAGGTTATCGAGTAGGCCCCGGTCGCGCAATCCCTAACGCCATTCTATTTGTTAGAAAATAATTACTCGGTCAATAGAGGCGGAGGAATATCTTCGCCATTATCCCTAAGCGCTTTCTGATTCGCATGCTCAAAATTGTCCATACCCCTTCTGATATCTAACCTAAAAGGAGAAATCACTGGTCCTTCTTCATTTAAGAAGATCAGGTTTGCTTTAATATCAGGACAGTATGCGCTATCTGCTACGAAAGCCCACTCAACATCATCTCTAAAAGGTTCTTGATCAGTAAAGCAAACAATTAAATTTTCCCCTCT
>CAYORA010000043.1:0-2497 GCA_964406285.1 uncultured Gammaproteobacteria bacterium | reverse complement strand
ACCTATAGTTTGATTTTGAGGCCTTTTTTGGTAAAATGCCAAGATGTCGAAAACAGAAAGACCAATTCCAGAGATTATTTATAGACAAGAGGACAGATATATGTTCTCAAACACTTTAAAGGCATTTGTTAATGGTGTGAGGGTTGGTTATTTGGAATATAGTAGAAATTTTAATGAAGGCGGGTGGAATATCGAAAATGTAATTGTAAATGAGGAAGCAAGAGGAAAAGGAATCGGAAAAGCACTTATTTCGTCACTTGTCGATCGGGTCGGGCCTGACCAAAAAGTACATGCTGCAATTATTCATAAATCCACTTACGAGACTTTGATAGCAAGATATGGTACAAATCTTGAACCAGGCATCACAGTAGAGGTGCCTACAGAAGATATGCCAAACTTAGCACTCGCGAGAGGATTGAGATCTTGCGGGATTGAGGTTACGAAAGTAATGGTAGACATTAACCTTCCGGAAACTGAAGATGTAATGAGTAATGTTGAATTTGAAGGAATAACACTGTCTCGAGGAGCAAATAATGCTTCATGAAATAGTGCTAAATAAAACTTTCTTGTGTATGGTATACTCTTTTTTTAATGGAGATCATTCCTCAACTTGCCCTCATTATTTTCCTAGTATTTCTTAACGGGTTTTTTGTTGCCTCTGAATTTGCGCTGGTAGGTGTTAGAAAAACCAGAATAGATGAATTAGCAAAAAAAAATAATAGGTCTGCAAAATTAGTACAACGTGCAATTAACCATTTAGATACTTATATTTCTGCAACTCAGCTTGGAATTACGCTGGCAAGTCTCGGTCTAGGATGGGTAGGGGAACCATTTCTGGCCCGATTCTTTGAACCTCTATTTGAACACTATCTTCCGCATAACCTAGCGTTTATTTCAAGCCATGGTTTGGCTTTTACCATAGCTTTCTCAACGATTACCTTTCTTCACATTGTAATTGGTGAACTTGCACCAAAATCTATAGCTCTTCAAAAAGCTGAAAAAACCTCATTATGGATTATTCGTCCTCTTCTTATTTTTACTGCAATATTTAAGCCGTTTATTTATATTCTAAATGGCGCTGGAATACTAGTTTTAAAATTAGTCGGTTTTAAAGCGCCATCAGGCCATCAATTAGTTCACTCTGAGGAAGAAATAAAAATAATTTTAGCTCAAAGCGCAGAAGAAGGAGCAATTGAAAAAGAAGAAGCAGAAATGGTTTTAAGCGTATTAAAACTTGGCGACACACCAGTTAGAAAAATCATGATCCCCAAAAGCAGAATTATTGCGTTTGAGAAAAATGAAAGCTTAAGAAGAATTATAAAGATTTCACAAAAAGATCCACATAGTAGATTTCCTGTTTATGATGGATCCATAGATAAAATAATTGGCTTCATCCATATTAAAGATATCTATAGAAATCTTTTAAATCAAACAAAAATCGAAGCAGTAAAAAATTTATATTGGCATTTCCTTTCAAAAAATAAAGATAAAAAACTTTCTCAAATGGGAATTATCAGAGATATTCCAAAAGTTCATGAAGATAAAAAAATCGATGATATTTTAATTTTAATGCGAGAGAAGAGAATACATATGGTCGTAGTAAAAAATGAAGAAAATAAAACAGCTGGAATAGCCACGATGGAAGACGTAGTGGAGAATTTAGTAGGGGACATTGGAGACGAATTTGATATTCCCGAGAAAGATCCAGGAAGACATGCTAAGGTTAAAAAAATAACATCTTTTATTAAGAAGAAATCAAAACGCTAAAACTAGAATCTTCTTCCTATAAAAATTATAATAATTGCCCCAAATGTAGCAACTCCGACACTATAAAGATTTAATCCAGTTACTCCTGAGTATCCCAGAAAATTCATTATAAATCCTCCTACAAATGCTCCGATTATTCCAAAGATTATATCTTTAAACATTCCTTGCTCATCATTAGTTTTCATAATGAATGAGGCGAGCCATCCGGCAATTAGTCCAACAATAATCCAAGATATTATTCCCATAATTCACCTCCTTGCCCAACTACTTACATTATACTAATATATTATTAGGTAATTGTAAGAAGAAAAAGCAACCGATCTATGGGACGAAGAGAAATAATGATAACAATCGGCGTAATACTATTCATAATAGTATTCGTAGTGCTTTTCATTTTAAGTAGAGTAACCCCTTCCACTAACACTGCTAAAACCAATAACACTAAAACAACTAACACGACGAACTCAACAAAAGTCATAAATAAAGAAGTTATTTCAGTAAATAATATTGTTACTGATCCACTTGTTTATGACGGCTTAGATGTGGAAATAGAATCTAGAGTTGCTGATTGGGTAACTAAAAGAGTATTTACCGTAGGATCAAGTGGAGGATTCTTATCAGGCGGAGGCAAAAGATTAATAGTTGTTGGAAGAGACAATTTCAAGCTCCCAAAAGATACTAAAGGCACTGAACTTGGACTTGGTGAGACTGTAAATGTTCATCTAAAAGG
>CAYORA010000042.1:0-6154 GCA_964406285.1 uncultured Gammaproteobacteria bacterium | reverse complement strand
GAACACGGAGCGTTTAGTCAACCAGGACCAATAGGCTCATTGTCATGGATGGAAGAGGTTATTAAATATGGAACATATCAAATTCCAAAGCATAAAGCTTATCTAGGAATTGGCCTTATGGGTGCACAATGGACTAAAAATCCTGATGGATCATATACGCCTACTAATAGTGAAATGTCATTTTTAGATATATTATCTAGAGTAAATACTTATAATCTAGTACCGATTTGGGATGAAGAATCTAAAACCCCTTATCTAACTTTTAGTGAAAGTGAAAAAGAGAATATAATCTGGTTTGAGAATGCTGAAAGCGTAAAACTTAGGGTAGATCTCGCGAAAAGATATGGAACAGGCGGTGTAGCACTTTGGAGACTTGGTGGAGAAGATGAAAGAATCTGGGAGTATTTAAAATAATATGAAAACCATAAAACACAACAAACCCTTAATAGGAAAAGACGAGCTTAATGCAATTAACGATGTAATAAAGAGTGAATGGATAATTGCTGATTCTCAAGTAAAAAAGTTTGAGAAGTCAGTTGCGAAGATGAATAATTTTAAGTATGGAATAGCTCTAAATAGTGGAACCGCTGCAATCCATTTAGCTCTTCTCTCATTAGGACTTAAAGAGTCAGACGAAGTAATTCTTTCAGCCTTTACAGTCGCAGATCCATTGAACGCAATAAATTATACTGGGGCAAAAACAGTTCTGGTAGATGTTGAGAAAAATTCTTTTGATATAAATATTGAGGAAATTAAAAGAAAAATTACAAAAAATACTAAAGCAATAATTGTTCCACATATGCTGGGCTCATTCGCAAAAATTAATGAACTAGAAAATCTTGGAATACCTATTATTAATGATTGCGCTCAATCAATCGGTGGAATTTATAAAGGAAAACCAATTGGTTCATATGGCGACTTAACTATTTTTTCATTTTATGCGACTAAATTAATTACCACAGGGCAAGGCGGAATGATTTTAACAAATAATGAAAAAAGGGCTAAATTTATTAGAGACACGATCGACTATAACGGACGCAGAAATTATAAGGTTAGATTTAATTACCCAATGACAGATATTTCTGCGGCAATGGGAAATGCTCAGTTGAAAAAACTTGATAGTTTTATAAAAAGAAGAAGAGAAATTGCCAAGAGATATAAAGTCGCGATTTCTAATAAAGAAATATCTATATTCCCAAGCATTGATGAGGATTATTCAAATTCTTATCGTTTCGTACTCAAATTTAATAGTCAGAAAAAAAGAAATAATGCTAAAAAAATATTTATAAAAAATAAGATAACTGCAATTGTTCCAATTAAAGAATATGAACTTTTATATAACTGTGTGGGAGAAAATAAAAAAGATTATCCTAATTCTTTAGAGATGGCAAATACTTGCCTGTCGATTCCAATTTATCCTGCATTAAGTGAAGCGGAAATAAAAAGAATCTTAAAAGTATTAAGATCTCTTTAACCTCTTTTTGGACTTGTCCATGTCCCATCATATTTCTTAAATATTGCCTCAGGAATAGATATAAAAAAGACGATTGTGTCAATAAATCTTAAGAAAACAAATCCAAGTCCTAAGAAAAGCATTATTGGCTTTCGCTCTGTTATTGCTACTAATACAGTCATAATATAATCGATTAAGAACACGCCGATAAGAATATCAATTAATCTAAATGTTCTGCCGATAATAGGAATCGTTACTGGATCAAATGAATTTAAAATTAAAAGTGTAACTATTAGAGGAATTGTAAGAAAGAAAATACTATAGAAAGTTAACTCAATTAAAAAAGCACCCATTGTAAGCCACAGAAAACTCGGCCAAATTCCATGTCTAAATATTGTTTGCCAGTAACCTACATTCCAGCGCCTTAACTGCTTAATATAATCTTCCAAAATATACGGATCCTGGTGTGTTGCTTTTATTTCGGGCGCATATATAATCTTTCCAAGCTTCTTCTTCTGAACTTCAAATGTCATATTAAAATCTTCTATAACCAATCCTGGAGCATCTATCTCTAGATGTTCTAATACTCTAGTTCTATAGATACTAAAAGCCCCGGGAATAATATAGCTGGCATTCGCGACTTTCCATGTTTGACCAAATCTAAGTCCCCATTGCATCACTTTCCAGAGCTTTGCTCTATATGAAATAAGGAATAATTCTGAAAGCTTGGTTCTCCCCCATCTTGTTTGACCGTGCGGACTTACAGCAGCCACGTTTTCGTCTCTAAAATACTGAAGAGCTAAGTGCAGATAGTTAGGATCAATTATGCAGTCTGCGTCATTAATAAGAATTGCCTTGTATGCCTTCAGAAGTCCATATTCATGCATGATATAAACTAAAGCTTTCGCTTTGCCCTTATTTGGCCTTAAATCTAGACTTCTTACACCCATTGCGCGGATTATTTTAATGGTTCTATCTGTAGAATAATCGCTTACTACATAAATATTTTTAGCAGGTAAAACCTGAAGCAAAGCGGCTATTGTTTTTCTGATACTATCTTCTTCATTATGTGCAGGTACGATTGCTGCAACTTCTGAAAAATTTATAGGAAGGGGCTCAAGTCTTTTTTCTCGATTTCTCTTAGAAGACCCTAATTTTTCGAAAATTAAACGAAGAAAACCTACTACTACCCAAAAAGTGAAGTTAAATCCAAGGGTAAAAAAAGCTAGAAACCATACCACTGCGCAGTCCTCCTAATACCTTCCTCTAAGTTAACTTTAGGACTCCACCCAAGCTTTTTCATTTTTGAAAGGTTTGGAAGCCTTCTGTCATGATCATGATTTGGTCTTTCTATAAATTTAATTTTAAGATTTTTTTCTGTAATTTTAATAACCATTTTTGCTAAATCAATTATTTTTGTTTCATTATCATTTCCTAAGTTATACACTTCGCCTTTTTTACCCTTCAATGCAATAGTTATCAAACCTGAGACCAAATCATCTACGTAACAAAGCGTTCTTGTTTGAGTTCCCTTACCTTCAACAGTCAAATCTAGGCCGTTCATGCATTGGTTCATAAATCTCGGCATGACTCGATGATCACTCTTACTCATTCCGGGCCCATATGTATTAAATACTCTTGCAATCCTCGCGTCAACATCAAAACGCCTTACATAAAACATCACTACACTTTCCCCAAATCTTTTACCTTCTTCATATGTGCTCCTATATCCAGTTGGACTAACTTTTCCCTCATAATCTTCAGTTTGTGGAAAAACTTCTGGATTACCGTATACCTCAGAAGAAGAAGTAAATACTAATTTTGATTTTGTTTTTTTAGCTAACTCCATCACGTTTTTTGTACCTATTCCTGAAGTAAAAAGCATCTCTTCTCCCAGCCTTAAAAGATTATCTACTCCAGTTGGACATGCTAAGTGGAAAATTACATCAATCTTTTTATTTTCCAAGGACTTCGGGAGTTTTTTAGTTATATCGTGTTTAATAAAAGTGAAGTTTTTATTCTTTCTAAGCTCATTTACTGCTATAGAATTAGAGGTAATAAAATTATCAATTGCGATAACTTTTATATCTTTAGATAGAAGTTTCCGACAAAGATTTTGACCAATAAAGCCGGCCCCTCCAGTAACTATCGCTACTTTCATAGTGAAAAGACGTGTGAGTTACGATCAGAAATCTTAACTTTTCTTGTATCAAGAATTGGCTTATCGAATTTTGAAAGCCATTCATAATCAACGTTACTATGATTTGTAGTTATAACCACAAGGTCACTTTCTTCAACCGTCTTTTCGTTAAGATCAACTGATTCCTGACCCATAAATTGTGGGATATATGGATCATGATATGAAACTTCATATCCACTTTTTTCAAATAATTCCCAGATTCTATGCGCTGGAGATTCTCTATAATCATCAATGTCTGGTTTATAAGCTACACCTATTAGTAAAACTCTCTTTTTGATTGAATCTTTCATAACACCATCTCTAAGTTTAGAAACGACAGATTGGAATCCGTTTCCTGAATTATTCTTAACACTAGCAGAAATGATTTCAGCAGCTCTTTTTACCACCTTTTGCGGCTGATTTTCGTTAATTCTTCCTGCTTCTTTAACAAGAGTTAAATCAATTCCAATTTGCTTTGCATCTTCAATAAGATAATATGGATCAACTGGAATACAGTGTCCCCCAATACCAGGTCCTGGATAATGTGCTAAAAATCCGAAAGGCTTTGTGGCAGCTGCGTCAACTACTTCCCACATGTCTACATCAATTGCTTTCGCATATTGATGAACTTGATTCACGAGACTGATGTTAATAAGTCTGAATGTGTTTTCGAAGATTTTAACCAATTCTGCTGTTTCAAGTGAACTTACAGGCACTACTCTATCAATGATTTTTTCATAAAATGATACAACTGCTTCAAATGAATTCTCTTCAAGCCCTGAAACTACTTTTGGAATTTCATTTAACTTGAATTTAGAATTTCCTGGATCAACTCTTTCTGGAGAAAATGCTAAGAAGAATTCATCTCCAGCAATGAGTCCTGTTTTTTCAAGAATTGGAAGAGCAATTTTTCTAGTGGTTCCTGGAGCGATTGAACTTTCAATTACCACCAACTGTCCTTTTCTTAAATGCTCAGCAACTTCTGTGCAAGCTCCTTTTAGCGCTCTAAGGTCTGGCATTTTATTTTCAAAAACTGGAGTTTGAACACAAATAAGAATAACGTCAGCTTCTGAAATCTTTTCCTTATCAGTAGTAGAGGTTAAATTCTTTATTTTGAGATCATTAATTTTGGTAGCTTTTTGGGGATTTCTCACAAATCCTACAGTTTTAAAACCAGCCCCTGAAGAAAGTTCGGCCAATGGCATACCAACGTATCCCATTCCAACAATTCCAACCTTGGCAGATTTATTATTAATCTTTTTAACTAACTCAGTTTTATAATTGTTCATAACTATGAGATAAAAAAATAACCCTATATGAAGGGTCAGTAAGGCTAATCTACCCTATCTATCAATTTGGGGTAGAATTGTAGAAAGTATTATAATATAGGCTTATGAAATTGTCAAGCAATTGTTTTTATTCTAACACGTTTCTCACGTAATTCTCATGATAATTTATTGCTATAGGACTAAATATGTGGTATAATTCAGCCATAAATTATGGCAACGCAGAACGAACATGAACCTCAAGGAATTGAGACTTCAAGGCCAGATTCTCAAGTTTTAAGAGAAAGAACAAATAGGGAGAATAGGGATATGGTTCTTGCGGCTTTCGCTCGTCAGTTTGAAGCATTCCGAGAAGCTCCTGAGGCTGAACTAGAAGATTGGGAGGCAGCAGAAAGAGGCGTAATGGCTGAGATGCTAGATACAGGAAAAATTGATTTAGCTTCGGGAAAAGACTCTTTTAGAGAAAATGGGCACACAGAAAGACTTCCCGTCCAGGCCTTCATGAACTATGTTGCTTTTAGAGCTGATGGTGACGAACAATTCGAGGATGACAGAAGAATTCTTGAGAAACATAGTAGATCTCCAATTTCTACCATTAGAGGAAATGGTTCAGTAAGCAGTGAATCACACAGGCGCTTAGTAGAAGAGGCAGTAGAATTAACTACAGACAGAAGGAGCGCAGTAAGAAGAGTCCAAACAGGAGTGAGATGGTTCTATCCCCCAAATAATATAGGAAGAAATGGATTAAGACCTCAAATACCGGAAGCCCAATCTATGGATGAAGCAGTACGAGGCTATGAAGATGCTTTGGCTAAGTATCAAAGGGCTCAAGACCCTATAGATAAAAAAATATCAAAAAGAGAACTCGACCTAACAATTAAACAATTAGAAGCTTTGACTGGTGAACAATCAGCTGTTAAAGAATTCGTAGCTGCGCGAAGAGAAGGAGATAGAAAATCAGGAAAAGCGGATCGAGGAACAGCTACAAAACTAGAATTAAGAACTTCAAAAAGAAGAATTGAACGAGCTGCAGATAGACTTTATGAGCTAGAAGATTTAAAAACCAACGAACCCATCTTATTAGGTGAATCTACTCCAACAAGACGAACATCCGCAACTCATGAAGGATCGGAACAAAAAGATCAATCTTCAACGATTAGAACGCAAACCGCTGAATTGCTTAGCGATTATCAAGCTGCTTGGCAAGAAACAGAAAAGCTAAGAATAGAAAGAGAT
>CAYORA010000041.1:2543-6261 GCA_964406285.1 uncultured Gammaproteobacteria bacterium | reverse complement strand
GGGAAATTAATGCTTTTTGGAGAGCATGCTGTTGTGTATGATCATCCATGTTTGGTTACTGCAGTTGACCAAAGGATTCGTTTGACTGCCGAATTACTTGATGAGCCAAATTTTGAATTAGAAGCCTCAGACGTAGATGTTACAGGTTATAAAAAACCAATTACGGAATTAGGACAGGGAGATATTCCAAAAGGTGCAAAATTTGTAGAGATCGCAGTTAAAAATATTTACGATAAATTCGGTTTGACTAAAGGCTTAAGAATCACAACTTCTTCAGAATTTTCTTCTAAATTTGGATTCGGATCTTCCTCAGCTTCTACAGTTTGTGCAGTAAAAGCTTTATCAGAATTATTTGACTTGAATTTAGATAATAAAGCAGTTTTTGACCTAGCATTTAAAGCAGTATTGGACATTCAAGGAAAAGGATCAGGTTTTGACGTAGCAGCTGCGACATATGGCGGAACTCTTTATTTTGTTACTGGCGGAAAAACAATTGAGCCATTAAATATTGATTCCCTGCCGTTAATAGTTGGCTACACGGGTGTTAAGGCGGATACCGTAACTCTTATAAATCAGGTTAAGGAAAAATTTGCAGATAATAAAACTAGACTGGATGAAATTTATAATGAGATTGATGGGATTGTAGAAAAAGCTAAGCCGGCTGTTGTTAGCGGAGACTGGGAGACTGCAGGAAAATTAATGTTAGATAACCAAAAACTTTTAGTAGAGCTAGGAGTAAGTATTGATAAGTTAGATGCAATGATTAAAGGTGCAGTAAATGGAGGAGCATATGGCGGTAAACTATCAGGTGCAGGTGGAGGAGATTGTATGATTTCTTTTGGATCTACTGAAAGTTTGCCTGAAATAGAAAAAGGAATAACTAACGCCGGTGGAGAAATTCTAAAAGTAAAAACAAACGCAGAAGGAGTAAGAGTAGAAGATGATAAAAGCAATAGTTCTTGATATAGATGGAGTCATAATTGGAAATCTCCATGGTGTAAATTTTCCATTCCCCAGTAATAAAGTTTCAGAAGCTCTTAAGAAAATTCATGATAGTGGAATTCCAGTAAGTTTTTTAACTGGAAAAACTACTTTCGCCGCCTGGAAAAATATTTCTAAACTAGGAATTGATAATCCGCATATTGCAGATGGAGGTGCGGTAATTTTTAATCCTATTAAAGGAAAAATAATTAAAAAAGAAGTATTGGATAAGGAAAAGGTCAAGAAGCTAATTAATATTTTTGAAAATAAATATTATTTGAATCTATTCACGACAGAAAATTATTACTTGAATAAATCTCATAAAAATGAATATACCGAAATTTATGCTAAATTTATCGGAAAAGAACCTGTGATAGTAGATGATTTTGAAAGATTATTAGATACTGAAGAGATTTCAAAAATAAATATTTCTTCTTTTGATATAAAACAAAAAAATGAAATAGACAAGTTTTTGAAAAGTATTGAAAATATAGTTAATTACTCATGGTCTCGTGGGCCAAATACAGGAAATGTTGAAACAGCAGTAGTAACATCTAAAAATGCATCAAAAAAACATGGAGTTATGTATCTTATAGATTATCTGAATGTAGATTTAGATAATGTTTTGGGAGTGGGGGATACAATTCATGATTGGGATTTTATAGAGATTTGTGGATATAAAGGAGTAATGGGAAATGGTACAGGGGAATTAAAAGAAAAGCTTGATAAATCTGACCAAAGACATTTTATTGGAGGGCATATAAATGATAATGGTATAATTGATATATTCAAAAAATTTAATTTAATATGAGAGCAACAGCGCAAGCACCATCAAACATAGCATTCGTAAAATATTGGGGTAGAAAAGATGAGGTTTTAAGACTTCCTGAAAACGGAAGTATATCTATGAATCTTTCCACACTTTTAACAACTACCACTGTAGAATTTGGAGATTTTGAAAATGACCATGTTAGTTTTAACGGGAAGATTGAAGATTTAGAAAATAATAGAGCAATAAAACATATAGATCGGATTAGAAAGTTAGCAAATTTACATAAAAAAGTAAAAATAGTCACAGAAAATAATTTTCCAACTGGAACTGGTCTTTCCTCTTCTGCGTCTGGTTTTGCTGCGCTAACTCTTGCCGGGGTGTCAGCAGCTGGTCTGAAATTAAGTAAAAAAGACTTGTCAATTCTTGCTAGACAAGGTTCTGGATCAGCTTGTCGTTCTATTCCGGATGGATTTGTTGAATGGAAGGATGGAAACACAAGTGATGAATCCTTTGCTGAAAGTATATTTTCCCCAGACCATTTTGGAATTGCAGATGTTATAGCAGTTGTCTCAACTGAGCGAAAGTTTTTGGCAACAAGTGAAGGACAAAAATCCGCAAGATCAGGAATATTTTTTGAAAAAAGACTAGAAGGAATTCCTGAAAAAATTAATAAAGTTAAAAAATTGATTGGTGAAAAAAACTTTTCAGAATTTGGAGATTTGGTAGAAAGAGAAGCATTGGAATTTCATTCCATTCTTTTCACTTCGAATCCGCCATTATTTTATTGGACACCTGGAACAGTAGCTGTTATGAAATATGTTCAGGGTTTGCGACGTGAGGGACTTGAGTGTTATTTCACTATTAATACCGGCCAGGATGTTCATGTAATTTGTAAAAAAGAAGACGCAGATAAAGTAGAAGTAAAATTAAAAGAGATTCCAGAAGTCATTAGAACTATTACAAATTTTCCCGCAACAGGAGCACAATTAGTTTAGGTATTTATCTAGAATTTCAAGTAACTCATCTACTTTAAAAGGTTTTGGGAGAAAATCATTTGCTTTGTATTCTTTTATAGATTCTTCTGCGCTTGGGTGCGCGGATATCATAACTATTGGTATGTCTTTAGTTTTTTCATTACTTTTAAGATTTTTGCAGATTGTTCTCCCATCCTTTCCGGACATAAGAACATCCAGGAGAATTAAATCAGGATTAAAATTATCTACTTCTTTATAAACTTCTTCACCTTTGAATATTGTTTTTACAGTGTATCCCTCGTCTTCGAGTATTAACTTTACAGCATCCAAGATGCTTTCCTCATCATCAACAACTAGTATTTTTTTTGCCATAATTCTATCTTACAGGTAAAGAAAAAAAGAAAGTAGAACCTATGCCTTTTTCGCTTTCAACCCAAATTTTACCATGATGCTTACTAATTATTTCTTTAGAAATATAAAGTCCCATTCCAAGTCCTGGAAAAGTTTTTTCATGATCATCTGTTACTTGATATAGCCTGTCAAAAATTTTACTAAGCTCTGATTTGTTAATTCCAATTCCTGAGTCCTTAACGCTTACTATTACTTCTTTACCTTTCTTCTCGGATTTTATGTTTATTTTACCTTGCTGGGAAGAATATTTAATAGCATTTGAGATTAAATTCGTTAATACTTGTGTGATTCTAAATCTATCAGCGAAAACTTCAATTGGTTTATTTTTTGTAAAAATTATTTTTTGAGCAGTAGTTTCTTGTAATCCAATTACAATTTCAGATATTAATTTATTTAGCTCAAATTTTTCATGATTATATCTTAGTTTTCCAGTATTAAGTCTTGAAACATCTAATAGGTCATCTACTAATTCTTTTAGATTCTCTGTCTGATTTTGAATCCTTTTTACGGTATTAACTAAGCTTTTGTCTTGATTTGTTTTAACTCTTTTTTGTAGAGAACTTAAATATAAGATCATGCT
>CAYORA010000041.1:0-2443 GCA_964406285.1 uncultured Gammaproteobacteria bacterium | reverse complement strand
CTAATGGAATTTTCTCTCCTACTATTTTTTCAATCGTTTTATTTGCGCGAACTATTTTTCCAAATCGATCTGTAATTATTACCCCAACAGGGAGTTGTTCTATAATTGATTCAAGTCTTTTTCTAGCGTCAGCTTCTTTTATGATCAGCCCATCAATGGTTTGTTTTAGCCAACCTATAATACTCGAAACTAATAAATATAAAAATGCTAAAATTCCGGTAGTCTGAATGCCATTTCTTAGTTCTGCGCCTTGGTAATTAAGGGAATAAATAATAAATAAATAATAAAAAATTGTTACTGAAGTTGCTAAAAATCCCCCTCTTATCCCATCTCTAAAAGACGAATAAACGATTGTTGCAAGTGGAATAAATATTGCAAGTAGTCCTAATGTATTTTGATTGCGCGTTAAGTAAATAAATTGGAGATGAATAAGCGAACAAGCTGTAATTGATATTAAAAGAGGAAAAAAAAATGAATATTTAGCATACCCAAGTCTCGAGATAGGATTGAGATATCTATAGATTCTCCGGGCTATCTTTTTCACATTTGAATTTTAACATAGTCATAGGCTTAATCAAGCAATTGATATGGTTTGATATTGTTAAGGAGTTAGGTAGGTAAGAAGAGCCATAGTGTTATTTTCATGAACCCCAAGTCCTTGGATTGAGAAATATCTTTTTTTCTTTGGTAACCTATCCATATTAGAGATTATGTATCCTTTCGTATAGCTTTCAATTATTGCAGGATGTATATAGTATTTCCGACAAGTTGCTGGCCTATTCCTTAAAAAACTTGAGACCTCTTTTACTGTTTCTACAATATTTTGTTTGGCAGATTCTTCTTCATCGGATAAGCCTAACTTATTAAAATGAGTCGCAGCAAGAACAGTTCCTCCCCAAGTTCTAAAATCTTTTGCTGTTATATCCTGACCTGTTATAGATTTAAGATATTCATTTACATCATAAGAATCGATTGTTTGAATTTCGCCCTTTTCATCGAAGTACTGGAATAAATCTTGTCCAGGAATATCTTTACAGCGTCTAAGAATTTTTGCAATTTTTTTATTTCTAATACTAACTTTATGATATACACCGCTCTTTCCTTTAAACTGAAAAACTACAGTATCTTTTGAATTAACCTTAGCATGTCTATTTTTAAGTGTTGTTAGTCCATATGAATTATTTTCTTCTTCATACTCCTCATTACCAACTCTAATTAGTGTATTTTCCAAAAGCCAAACGACAGTCGCGAGAATTTTTTCTCTGGTAATTTGAGGGTGTTCCATATCTTTTTTAACTTTATTTCTAATTGTTGGAAGATGTTTTGCGAATTCCATAATGTGAGTGAATTTTTCTCCCTGGCTCATTTTTATCCATAGAGGATGGTAGCGGTATTGTTTTCTACCGCGGTCATCGTATCCAGTTGCTTGAATATGTCCATTTGCATATGGAGCAATCCATACATTTTTATAAGCTGGGGGAATTACTAATTTATTAATTCTATCAATGGTGGCCTGGTCAGAAATTTTATTTCCTTGTGTATCGAAGTAGATAAATTTTTTCCCAATAATTTTTCTTGTGTAACCTGGCTTTTTATCATTTGAATATCTTAAATTAACCTGCTCTAAAATATCTTCAGTCGCCATAATCCGATTATACACAATTTAAAAATTTGTCAAACTTTCTAAATTAAGCAAATGTTATAATTTGGAAGTGGATTTTATTTTCCCACTCGTCATAGGTTTTGCAGCAGGATTTATTGGCGCATTAGCATCAGGAGGAGGACTTATTTCAATTCCTGCACTAATTTTTTTAGGAATGAGTCCTTCCGCTTCGATTGCAACTACAAGACTTAGTGCTCTCACCGGTTCCCTTACATCCATTTTTAAGTTCAAAAGAGCAGGAATTATTAACATGAAATATGTTGTGCCATTTTTAGCAAGCGCAGTATTAGGAGGGCTTGTAGGATCAAAACTTCTTCTGGAAATTGATGAAAATTTACTCGAAAGAATTTTAGGATTTATTTTATTGTTTTTTGCGCCAATCTTAATTTTTAGTAAAGAATTTGGACTTGTTCCAAAAGTTAAAGGAAAGCACCATAAGATAATAGGGTTTTTTGTAATTTTTATAATTATGATTTATGCGGCTATGTTTGGCGGGGGTGGTGGGACATTTTTAATTTATGCACTTGTATACTTTTATGGAATGTCTATTATTCAGGCAAATGCGAATGGAACTACGATGGGTATTTTTGCAAATCTTACTGCGTTAATTGCTTATTGGTCTTCGGGGTTAATTGATTTTAGAATAGGAATTCCCTTGATGATTGGTTCTGCACTGGGTGGTTATTTAGGAGCTCATACTGCAATTAAAAAAGGGAATGAGACAGTCAAATGGATTTTTCTCGCAATTGTGATAATTTCCGGCATAAAACTAATTTTCTT
>CAYORA010000040.1:1818-6352 GCA_964406285.1 uncultured Gammaproteobacteria bacterium | reverse complement strand
GGAAGACCTCACGTGTTTTTTACAGAATTCACAAACGTCGAAGGACTTAACTCAAAAGGATCTGAAAAAGTAGAAGAATCTCTCAGATTTGATCCCCATGAGCTTCCAATTGTTGCACAGCTTTGGGGAAAAGAAATCGAAGCATATATAAAATCCGCAGAGCTTTGTAGAAAGAAAGGGTTTTCTGGAATTGATATAAATATGGGTTGCCCGGACAGAGTAATTGTAAAAAGAGGTAGCTGCGCGGCTCTAATTAAAAATCCTGATTTAGCTAAAGACATAATTAATGCCACAAGAAAAGGCGCAGGGGATCTTCCTGTAAGTGTAAAAACCAGAATTGGCTTTAACGAAATAGATTTATCGTGGATTAAGTTTCTTCTAGAACAGGATTTGCCCGTGTTGACGGTCCATTTAAGAACAGTTGCTGAGCTTTCGAAGGTTCCAGCTCACTGGGAGATAATGCCGGAGATTATAAAACTTCGTGATGAAATTGCCCCGAAGACTTTAATAGTAGGAAATGGGGATTTAAAAACCTACGAAGAGATTGATGAAAAGTTTGAAAAGTATAAATGTGATGGATTTATGTTGGGGCGTGGAATTTTTCAAAATCCTTGGATTTTTAATAGAAAAATTGATATTGAAAAAGTGACCACAAAAGAAAGATTTGATTTGTTTTTAAAACACATTAATTTGTTTGATCATACCTGGCCTGAAAAAAATCCTGCATTTCTAAAAAAGTTTTGTAAGACTTATCTGAATAATTTTTCTGACGCTGCGATGATACGGGAGAAAATTATGGAGTGCACAACAACAACGGATATGAGAAAAGTTATAAATAACTATTCATAGCTATTGCTTTAAAGGTTGTTTATTTGTATCCTCAAAGAAGCCACTTATGCTTGATAAATTTAGAGAATTACTAAATCCGAGTCCATTCAAATTTTTAATATTACTTATTTTTTTCTTGGCATTTATTCTTCGTCTTCCAATGCTCACAAATTTATTTATCGGGGGCGACAATTCCCGTGATGTAATCATTGCTTCGGTTGCGCTAGAAAGAAAAGAGGTTCCGCTTATTGGACCATTCTCGTCCGCCGGGCCTTTTGTTACGGGACCAATTTATTACTGGATTCTTATTGCGGGATTAGTTTTACTTCCTTTAGGAATTTACAGTCTCTGGGCATTTTTTCTAGTACTTAGTATTTTGGCGCTTTTGGGATTTGCCTTAATAGGTTATTTATTAGGTGGAAAACGGATGGCATTAATCTCGTCTCTTCTTGCTGCGACATCAGTAATTACTGTCAACTGGGCCTTAAATGTAAGCAATCCTACGCTAGTGATTATTTCGCAAACATTTTTAATTTTATTTTTCATTCTTTTCATTCAAAAAAAGAAATTAATTTATGCATTTTTAACTGGAATATTTTTAGGATTAGTTCTAAATATGCACTACCAGGCGATAAATCTTTTAATTTTCGCTCCATTCTTACTTTTAATTAAGGGAATTAATTTTAAGAAAAAGATATATGCACTATTATTATTTATGTCAGGTTTTTTAATTCCACTTTTACCGCTTCTTTATTGGGATTCGCATCAGAATTTCGCGAATATAAATAATATTCTGGATTATTTTCTAATTGCCCAATACAGGATTTATGTTCCTAATAGCTGGACGATTTTTATATTTGGGGACATGGGTTATTTTATGGGAAATGTGATTGGAGGAAGTAAGATTTCAGGTATTGTAGCGATGGTTTCGATTGGATTATTTTTTCTCATAGGAATTATAAAAAAGAAAATTACACTTCCAGTTTTCTCTATTTTTAGTATATATTTTGTTTTATTTTTCATGAACAGGTTTTATCATGGGCAAAGGTCTGAAGGATATCTTCTTTATTTTCTCCCATTCATTATAATTCTCGTTTCCTGGGGTCTTAATTTATTACTGGAATCGCTTGATAAAACCAAATTAAAATATTTAGTTTTTATAGTTTTGGGGTTAGCAGTTGTAGGAAATTTTTTAGTGCTTCGTAAAATTTATGCTGTTCAAGTTTCTAATCTAGAAACATTTAAGACTCCAATTAGAGATTTAGAAAATCGATTTCCAAATGAAAAATTTTCTCTTTACGACAAACAAGCAAAGAATGGAAATCTTACATTTCCAATGAGTCTTGTAATGCAATTTGAAAATGTACAGTCAAAGGACGGGATAAAAATAGCCGTTAATTGCGTTCCGGGAGTTATATGTGATGATTCAGATGCAGTGACAAGGCTTGGAGGACTTCCGATAGTGGATCTTTCAAAAATTGATAACAAAACTTTAGAAAGTGAATATAATGAGATGAATCGAGATGCCGTTTATGACGATTTAATAGGGTGGAGTAAGAGGCATGAACTTCGAAGTAATTTTAGCTTGAGAGAATATCTTCTAAGTAAATTTTAGTCCTATAAAACTGCTTTTTCGTAACTAAAAATTTATAAGAAATGTAAGAAAACTTCTTTTTTGGCCTGAATTGCTTGAAATGTAAAAAATGTGTAAGTATACTGATAGAAATCCGATAATAATTAAATTAATTTAAAAAGGAATTTATTAATGACACTGCCAGAATTAAGAAATATAGCTTATCAATCACTACTAGAGCTCGCAACAGAAGAAGGAATTTACGCATCAAGTAAAGAAGGATGTTTTGGATGTATCTTCGGAAGAGACTCTGCAGTTACATGTTTGAAAATTCTTAGAGTATTAGACACTTATAAGGGGACTAACGAAATTGACGTTATAAAACTTCGCGAAATTGTTAGAAATTCACTTATAAAACTTACTGCATTACAGGGAAAAGAAATAAATCGCGAAAGTGGAGAAGAACCGGGAAAATTCATTCACGAATTTAGAAAAGATAAATATGACCGGTTAGTAAATCGTCCAAAGCCCTGGTATGTATATCCGGATAAAATATTAAGAAATTATGATTCTATTGATTCAACTCCCCTAACTCTAATTGCAATTTATAATTACTGGAAACTTACAGGGGATCGCGAATTTCTACTCACTGTTCTTCCTGCAGTAGAAAAAGGACTTATTTGGATAAAAAATTTCGGAGACATGGACGGAGACTCATTACTTGAATATGAGCTTTCGACTGATCGAGTTCATGGAGGACTTAGGGTTCAATCATGGACTGATTCTGCAGAATCTTTGGAAGACGCACTAGGTAAATTTCCTCTTTATCCAATTGCTCCAGTAGAGGTGCAGGGCTATGCATGGCTTGCATTAAAAATGTGGGGAGAGTTTTTCAAAAATAATCCAATGGAGGGGGAAGGTGGAAAATTTGGAAAAGAGCTTTTAAGTTTTGCGGGAAAAATGAAAAGTGCATTTAATAAAAAGTTTATCTTTAAGGACGGAAATCATTATTTTCTTTCTCAAGTACTCGATGGACACAAAAATCAAATAAATACAGTAACTGGAAATCCACTTTTAATTTTATGGGCCACATATTCAGAGAATGGTATGAAAGAAGCAATTTTAGAAGATAAATATATGTTTGATTTAGTAAAAAGATCATTTCACTCTGATATGTTTGATCCAGATGCAGGCATTAGAACTATGAGTGTTTTATCTCCAACTTATAACCCGACAAATAACTCTTATCATAATGGATCATTCTGGCCTAAGTTAAATGGAATGGTTTTTGAAGGTTTAGAGAAATGGGACTTTATTAAGGAAGCTGAAAAACTTAAAGCGGCTTCTATAAAACCTATCGCATTTTTTGGTACCCCTGTTGAGCTTTATATGAAAGATGAAGCTGGAAATTACTTCTTATATAAAAACTTTAGAGGCCAGGAAAGCTGCAGAGTTCAAGCGTGGAGTGCAGCAGCACTTCTGGATTTCGTAAAACACAGTTAATTCCACATTTACTTATATATTTCTAACATTCATCTAATATTTCTGTTACCACCTGTCGTTATATTGGCATAAGGAAAACATTATGAAAAAACTAAAAATTGCCCAAATTGCGCCAATTATAGAACGTGTTCCTCCTAGAAAGTATGGTGGAACCGAGAGAGTTGTGAGCGAGATTACTGAAGAATTAGTAAGACGCGGTCACGATGTGACCCTTTTTGCTACAGGCGACTCTAAAACTTCTGCCAAGCTTAGCTCGGTTTACCCGAAATCTATTAGAGAGTCTCATCTTGCCACTCCGGAAGCACTTGACTGGAGTATGTTTCATATCGAATCAGCATATAAAAACGTAGAAAAGTTTGACATAGTCCACGAACATAACAGTACCTTTGGAGTAGGTCCTGCAAATGTATCGAAAACTCCTACAGTTTTAACTCTTCACGGACGTATTAGACAGGGAACTAAAAAACTTTTAGAGCAGCACAAAAATCCATATTATGTTTCTATCTCTCGAGACCAGATAAAAGATGTAAATCTAAAAAAAGTTACAACAATTCCTCACGGAGTAAATTTTAATGGATACCCGTTTGGTCCAGAATCTAGAGGATATCTGCTTTATGTAGGAAGAATCTC
>CAYORA010000040.1:0-1718 GCA_964406285.1 uncultured Gammaproteobacteria bacterium | reverse complement strand
AATGGGAAAAATGGATATAGTGTAAGAACAAAAAACGAAATGATAAGTGCTATTAGAAAAATAGAAAAAATTGATAGAAAATTTTGTAGAAAGTATGCACTAGAAAATTTTAGTGTTGAGAAAATGGTAGATAAATACGAAGCTTTATATGAAAAAATTCTTAATAAAAAAGATAGAGAAAAAGAGGAGCATTTTCACATTAGACAAATCGAAAGAGAGTCAACTCCATGGAATAATTATCCTTCGTATGTTATGAATTATAGAACCGATATTCCACACCTTATAAAACATAAAGACTAATTGCTTGAAGCTATACTTTTAAAGTGCTAAAGTATATTTCTTATGCTGCCAAATTCTCTATGCTTTGTAGATTTAGAAACCTCCGGGTTAAATGCTTCATATAATAGAATTATTGAGATTGGAATTTTAAAAGTTGTTGATGGAGAACTTGTAAAAGAGTTCAAGTCTTTAGTAAATCCTCAGACCTACATAGATCCATTTATAGAAAACATGACTGGAATTAATCCGCAGGCATTGGAGCGCGCGCCAATATTTGATGAAATAAAAGATGAGATTTCCTATATTCTGGAAGATTCAGTTTTTGTTGCACATAATGTGCGCTTCGATTATGGCTTTTTAAGAAACGAATTTAAAAGAGCAGGAGTTAAATATTCATCTAAACATTTTTGTACGGTAAAGCTTGCACGTCTTCTTTACCCAAATCAAAAAAGATATAACTTAGACTCTATTATTGAAAATTTTAATATTAAATGTGAGAACAGACACCGAGCGTTTGATGATGCAAAAGTTCTTTGGGAGTTTTATCAAAAAGCACAGAGTGCGATAAAGCCAGAGTTATTTGAACAGGCTATAGGTATTGTGATGAAAAAACCTTCACTCCCAATGCATTTAAGTGAGGATATTTTGGACAATCTTCCAGAAAATCCAGGTGTTTATATTTTTTATGGAGAGAATGGAGCAGTTCTTTATATCGGGAAAAGTATAAATATCAGAGACAGAGTTTTATCTCATTTTTCTAATGATCATTTGTCCAGTACTGACATGAAATTAAGCAGAGAAATTAGAAGTATTGAGTGTATTGAGACTGCGGGAGAACTTGGAGCACTTCTTTTGGAATCCACTTTAATTAAAGAACAAAAGCCATTGTTTAATCGGTTACTTAGAGAGTCTCGTAAAATGCCAATTCTTCTAAAAACGACTGACGCAAATGGATTTAATTCAGTTGAAATAAAAGAATTAGACTTAATTGATATTAATGAAATAGAAAATATACTTGGTGTATTCAGATCCATAAAACAAACAAAAGAATTTTTACACCGCGTAGCAAAGGAATATTCTTTATGTCCTCGTTTATTAGGTCTTGTTAAAGGAAAAGGGCTTTGTTTTTATTATCACCTAAATCAATGTAAAGGTGCATGCAATGGATTGGAAAATAGTTTGAAATATAATCTTCGTTTTGACGAGGGATTTTATAACAAAAAAATTAGACCTTGGAGATTTGATGCGCCAATCATTATTAAAGAATTAGGGGACAAAGAGGAGTCTCACCTGGTAGATAAGTGGTGTTATCTGGGTAGTATTAAAGATGAGTCGTTTGATTTGAAAGAATTAAAAAAAGAATACAGGTTTGATTTTGATACATATAAAATTTTGAATAAATTCATAATGGATCCAAGAAATGAAAAGAAAATAAAAGT
>CAYORA010000039.1:0-7586 GCA_964406285.1 uncultured Gammaproteobacteria bacterium | reverse complement strand
TAAAGATTATTTCAAGCCAATTAGCCTTATTGTGATAATATAGTTATATGATAAGTGAAGATCCAAATTTAACAACATTACCACAGGAGCCAGCTGATATTAGTGCTGCTAAAGCAGAGGTAGTAGTTGGGGCTGAAGGATTTGTAAATCCAACCCACGCGCATGTTCAAGTTCCAGAGGAGCTTAAGGGAGCCATTGAAGCAGTAAAAGTCCCAAATTTATCTGGGGTTGAAGGAACTGGAGCACAACAGCATCCTCCAGCTCACGCAACAATTACAGGCGATTTGATTAGTTTACCTGACGGTTTTGGAACGCGCGAAGCTGCACTAGCGGCAAGCACTGGAAAAGCAACTGATGGTAATGCAGATGCTGGTAGAGTTTTTGGAAGGCAAGATCAAAGAGCTAAGTTAAGAGTCCAGGAAGAGCTAAGAAGAGCAGCTTAAATTATGTTAGGAGGAAATCCTTTTGCAGTCATGTTCAATTTGATGTTGGCCATCTTAATCCTTGGCCTTCTTTCTGCTGCTATTGGGGGAATTGGATATGCTCTTGCTTTAAGATATAAATTTAGAAATCGAGAAAAAGCTTCTCTTGATTCGACTCTTCTTCAAGTCGCCCTTCCCCGTGATAATGAAATAAAAATTGATGCAGCAGAGCAGCTTTTTTCTAGTTTTGCATCTCTTCATAAAAGCGGGAAGCCACAATGGCTAGTAGATCAGCCAGTTCTTTCTTTTGAAATAGTTGGAATGCCAGGGGACATAAGGTTTTTTATCTCAACTCCAAACAAATATAAAGATTTTGTCGAAAAGCAGATAAATGGAGCTTATCCTGATGCTGAAATTAAAGAGGTAACTGAAAAAACTTCTTTAAGAGAAGGGTTTGTAGTGGGAAATGACTATAATATTTTCGGAGAAAATTCTAAAGTGGCCTTTGCTCAGCTCGGTCTTAAAAAAGATAATTACGAACCTATTAAAACATATAAAGAATTTGCAGTTGACCCCTTATCTACGATTACTTCAGTTTTAGCAAAAATGACAGAAGGGGAGGGGGCAGCTATTCAAATTCTTATTTCCCCAGCAGAGTCTGAGTGGAAAAAGCTAGGAAAAGATCATGTATCGCACACTAAAAAAGAAGAAGCAAATCCTGAGACTGCTAAATATTCAGTGGATGCAAAACAGCTGGAATCAATTGAGTCTAAAGTAAGTAAGCCAGGATTTAATACAGTGGTTAGATTGGTGGTTGCTTCATCTACAAAGGAAAGTGCTGAAGCACATTTAAATAATATTAAGAATGCATTTAGCCAATTTTCAGGCCACAATTCTTTTACAAAAGTTTCCGTAAAAAGACAAAAAGCATTTATGGATGATTTTATTTATAGATATCATCAAAGGCGTGGTGCTCCTTCCATTCTAAGTTCAGAAGAGCTTGCGACTATTTTTCATTTCCCAAATAAATCTGTTGCAACTCCTCATATTTTCTGGGTTAGCTCTAAAAGAGCCCCAGTAGCTGCCCATGTTCCAACAACTGGTCTCTTCTTAGGTAAAAGTGTCTATCGGGGTCTTTCCCGTGATGTATTTGTAGAGCGCGATGATAGAAGAAGGCACATGTATATAATCGGAAAAACAGGAACTGGAAAAACTGAATTTCTTAAGCAAATGATTCTTCAAGATATTAAAAATGGAGAGGGAGTTGGGGTAGTGGATCCACATGGAGATCTTATTGAAGATATTCTCCAAATGATTCCTCCGGAGCGCGCAGAGGATGTTATTTTGTTTGATCCATCGGATACAGCGAGACCAATGGGGCTTAACATGCTTGAGGCTGATACAGAAGAAGAAAAACATTATGTAGTTTCTTCAATAGTTGGGCTTATGTATAAGCTCTATGATCCTAACAAGACTGGAATAATTGGACCTCGTTTTGAGCATGCGATTCGTAATGCAATGCTAACTGTTATGAGTAGAAAAGGAAGCACTTTCATTGAGGTCGTGCGCGTTTTAACAGATGCAAATTTCGTTCAGGAGCTTTTGCCATATGTTCAAGACCCAATCGTTAGAAGATATTGGACTGATCAGATTGCCCAGACTTCAGACTTCCATAAATCAGAAGTTTTAGATTATATCGTCTCGAAGTTCGGTCGTTTTGTTACGAATAAAACCATGAGAAATATTATTGGGCAAAGTGAATCTGCGTTTAACATGAAATATGTTATGGATAACCAAAAAATCCTTCTTATTAATCTTTCTAAGGGAAAAATTGGAGAAGAGAATTCCAGCTTTTTGGGTTTGATCCTAGTTCCAAAAATCTTAATTGCAGCTATGAGTAGGCAAAATATGCCAATGGAGCAAAGAAAAGACTTCTTCCTTTATGTGGACGAGTTCCAGAATTTCGCAACTCCTGACTTTGCCCAAATTCTTTCAGAAGCTCGAAAATATCGTTTG
Source organism: uncultured Gammaproteobacteria bacterium (assembly GCA_964406285.1). Taxonomy (GTDB): domain Bacteria; phylum Patescibacteriota; class Microgenomatia; order Levybacterales; family UBA12049; genus 2-01-FULL-39-10-A. The sequence continues at coordinate 5,148 of CAYORA010000039.1, read as the reverse complement.
GATCTTATCGTTGCAAATCAGTTTATAGGGCAGATGGAAGAAGAAGTTAAAAACGCTATTTTCGGAAATGTAGGTACTTTAGCCGCTTTCCGTGTAGGAGTAACTGACGCAAATTATCTTCAACACGAATTCCAGCCTACATTCTCTGAAGCAGACCTTATAAACATTGACCGCTTCAACTGCTATATGAGAACTGTAGTTAGCGGAGAACCAGTTCCTCCATTCTCTTTGGACACCACAAAAGATATGGAGCAAGAGCAAGCTGCTAAAAATCCAAGAGTTGCGGAGCTTATTAAGGAATTGTCTCGCTTGAAATATGGAAAAGATGTAAATGTAATAGAGCAGGTAATAGGCCAACGTGCGCAACTATAAACTTCGAAAAATACCTCATTGATGCTATAATGTGTGGAATTCAGGGCTAGTAGCTCAGGGGTAGAGCGCTACTCTTATAAAGTAGATGTCCTTGGTTCAAATCCAAGCTAGCCCACTTTATTTTTGGAATTATAATTCTGAGAGGACTTGTGATTCTGAAGCTCTATCTGGAACGTATTCTAAGTATCTTTCTGTTGTTGATAGCCTCTTGTGACCAAGAATCTTTGAAAGTAAAACAATTGAAGCTCCATGTTTTAAGTGATGTGCTACAAAAGTGTGCCTTAAATCGTTAACTTTAGCATTTTTGATTTCAGCTAATCTAAAATATCTTTCAACTGAAGTTCTAATGTTTCTAATTAAGAAAGGTTTCCCAGACTTAGTAATGAATAAATGATCTTCTGTTACTTTTGGACGTACTTCTAAATACCTTTTTAAGGCTTCCTGAGCTCGTTTATTAAGGGGTACTAAGCGTTCTCCGTGTTTTTCCATTGGCGGGATGTGAAGTGAGTCTTTTTGGATATCTGAAAGTCTTAATGCTGTTAATTCTCCGATTCTAATACCTGTTTGAAGCAGGAGTTCAATAATTGCACTCATTCTTGCATCATTTCTTGCTGCATCTCTTAATGCTCTATACTCAGTTGGAGTTAAAATTCTTGGTGGAGCAAGTTGATATTTAGGATGTGCAACGAGAAGGGAAGGGTCATCTGTTATGAATTCGTTAACTTTTAAGAACCTATAAAAAGTTCTGGTAGAGTTAATTTTTCTTGAAATTGACTTCGGAGTATATCCATCATTGTTCATTTTTGCTAAGAAAGCTTCAATATCTTCCTTAGAAACATCATGAACATGTTGTCTTTCGAGCTCATTTAAGAAGCCAACAAGCTGCTCGATGTCTTTACCGTATGCTACAATTGTAGAGGTCGAATGACCTTTGTCTTTTAGGAAACTTTTGAATTGCGAACTGGCATCAGCGAGTTTTATTTGATTCATAATGGCCTATAATATCACAGTTCTGAGCTCGTAGTCAACTATGAAAAAAATATTTTTCTTCATCGCAATCGTTGTTTGCATACTCTTAATTAACACTCTTTTACGCTCAATTTATGATTTATGGAGCAAACAAGACTTAGTTGTAACTGCAGAAAATGATTTAAAGCGCGAAAAACGGGAAAATGAGAAGTTAAAACAGCAATTAGTTTTAGTTAGTGACGAAAATTTTGTTGAAAGTGAAGCTAGAAATAAGCTTTTTATGGTGCGTCCCGGAGAATCGGGAGTTATTGTCCCAGATGGATTAATCCAAAAAAAAGAGAAGAAAGAGGTCGAGAATATTCCAAACTGGCAAAAATGGGTTAATTTATTTAAGAATTAAGACTCTTTGATCTTGATTTCAGTTTCTACTGAGGGGTTTTGGAATAAATTTGAAGCAGATCCACCCCGCAAAAATAATTCCATAAACCGATCAGTGTGCCCAGATGATCCAGGAGCGAAAGCTAATTCTCCCTCGTGAATATTAAATGTTCCATCTGTATAAGTGGCGACGTGTTTTTTTCCATTTATTTCAACAGTAAGCATTTGGCCAGGCTTATATTTAGCTTCAGAAGAATAAATTGATGTTTTTATATTGCCGTATCCATCAATTGAAGCAATAACTCTTTTTGGAGCATCTGGAATTATACTTATGTTTTCTGGGATTCCAATAAAAGATTTGTCTCCTTGAATCATTTTAGCTACAGGGAAAGGGTATTTGTCTCGACTTCTAAACTGTGAACCTTCATTTTCTACGATTACATGGTTAAATTCTTTTATAAATGGTTTTATAAAAGAAAAATTATAGCCAGCATTGATTCCAACAAGCTCGAAGCCATTTTTAAGCTTTGCATACATTAGAACTTCTCCTTTATTATTTTTCTGAGCGTGTTTTTTATCTTTTCTTGGAGCAGTGTTTGAGAAAATATATGTGTTTTTTAGATTTGGTGTTAATGCGACCTGATAAATCCAGAAACCAGTATTAACAGTAGAGAACGGGGGAGTAGATTGAGTGTGAATAAATACGTCGGGAATGAGGTTACGTAATCTAATTATAACCTCTGTAAAAGCGGGGTCACCAGTTCCGTAATCTGAGATTAATATTAATGTTTTGTCCACGGCCGTTAAATATATCAAAATTTAACCAAAAAAGGAAGCCTAAGCTTCCTTAATGACTATGTTGCGGGGCTAGGAGTTGCGCCTAGCCTGTGAGATTATGAGCCTCACGTGCACTGTACACTACCCCGCGCGTGCGTTCCGTGGGACAAACCTCACGGTTTTTCCCAACGATTTCCCTTTAAGGTTGCTCTAAGCCGGTGAATCATTCAGCCAGCGGTCTTGATGAGCAAATCGGGATTGAACTTATTAAGTATACCATTAAGTTAGCCTCCGGTCAAACCTATAAAGTTTAATTTAGCCTTAATTTCTGGTATACTAAGGAGGATTTGGCTGCGTAGCTCAGTGGTAGAGCGGTGTCTTCATAAGGCAATGGTCGCAGGTTCGAACCCCGCCGCAGCCACATCATAGTCTTCATTATGGATTTATCTCAATTTAAAAATAAAAAAATTGCTGTCATTGGAGAAGGGCTTGAAGGGCAATCAAGCGCTAAGTTCCTGGGGAAAGCCGGCGCAATAGTCGAAATTCGAGATCAAAAACAGGGAAAAGACTACCTGAAAGATCTTGAGAGCTTTGATTTAGTAGTGCGTTCGCCTGGCATCAAGCTTTCTGAGCTTGAAAATTTTGTTTCTCGCAAAAAGATCTCATCTCAAACAAAAATTTTTATGGATCTTTGTCCATCTCCTGTAGTTGGAGTTACTGGAACAAAAGGAAAGGGAACAACTGCTAGTTTGATTGCTGAAATTTTAAAAGCAGATGGTAGAGATGTGTATTTGGGTGGAAATATTGGAGCTCCTCCGTTAGATTTTTTAGAAAAAATTACGTCTAATTCTTGGGTAGTTTTAGAAATGAGCTCATTTCAGCTTCAGGATTTAGAAAAAAGTCCTCATATCGGAGTTATGCTTATGGTAACGAGCGAGCATATGGATTATCACAAGGACGTAAATGAGTACGTAGAGGCTAAAAGAAATATCTTAAGTCATCAAACAAATAATGATTTTGCAATCATAAATAGAGACTATCCAGCAAGTAATGAATCAGATATTTTGACTGAAGGAAAAGTCTATTTTGTTTCTCGCGAGCGGGAAGTAGAGGAGGGGTGTTTTGCGTTAGGTAATCAGGTAATTTTGAGGACAAATGGGAATTCAGTTCCTGTGGTTGATACCCGTGAACTATTGGTAAGAGGGGAGCATAATCAGGAAAATGTTTGCGCAGCAGTTATGGCCGCATATTTAGCAGGGGTTAGGGTTAGCGTTATAACTAAGGCAATTAAAGCATTTAAGGGTCTAGAACATAGACTTGAATTGATAGGAAAAATAAATGGAGTCGAGTACTATAATGATTCATTCTCTACAACTCCAGAAACGGCAATTGCTGCTATAAAATCTTTCGATAATCCTGAAATTTTAATTCTTGGCGGATCCTCTAAAAATAGCGATTTCAAAGAATTAGGAGAAGTAATTGGAAGTGCTGAAAATATTAAAGCAATTATTGGAATAGGAGAAGAATGGGTAAGGATAAAAGCTGAAATTAAAAATGTTAGACCTGAAACTTTAGTAATTGAGGGAGCAGATTCTATGGAAAAAATAGTTCTTGCAGCGAGTAAGCTAGCAGTTCCTGGAGACGTGGTGCTTCTAACTCCAGCGTGCGCCAGCTTTGGTATGTTTGAAAATTACAAAGATCGCGGAAATCAGTTTAAAGAGCAGATAATCAAATTAAAAGAAAACTCCTCACAATGAAACCCTCATTTAAGATAATTTCAAAAGATAAATCTGCAAGAGCGGGAATAATAAAAACTCCGCATGGTGGTATTCTCACTCCTGCGTTTTTTCCTGTAGGCACAAAAGGAACTTTAAAAAGCATGACTGGCGCGCAAATTAGAGAGATTGGTCCTCAGGCGGTTTTAGGTAACACTTATCATCTTATGCTTCAACCAGGTGAAGAAATGGTCGAAGAAATGGGCGGTTTGTCAAAAATGATGGACTGGAATGGTCCTACTTTTACAGATTCAGGTGGGTTTCAGGTTTTTTCCCTCGGAGTTGGGCTTGAGAAACCAGGAGTTAAATTCCTGAAAGAAGAAACAGCAACTAATACTGAAGAAACAAAGCCTCGTTTAAATAAGATTACTGAGGATGGGGTAGAATTCCAATCTCATATTGATGGGACTAAACACAAATTAACACCAGAGACTTCAATTGAAATTCAAGAAAAACTAGGCGCAGATTTAATTGTCGCATTTGATGATTTAGAATCGCCAACTTATTCTGAAGCTGAGACTTTGAGATCCTTGGAGCTAACAGAGAAGTGGCTTTTAAGGTCGCTTAAGGCTCATAAAAGAGCGGATCAGCTAATGTATGGTGTGACTCATGGTGGTCAATTTGAAGAGCTTCGTAAAAAGAGTGCTAAATTTGTAAATGAGCATTTTGATGCGATTGCTTTAGGAGGCGCTCATGCTTCAAAGAAAAATCTTTATGAGGTAGTTGAGTGGACCGTTGAAGAACTTGACGAAGAAAAACCAAGGCATTTACTTGGAATTGGGGAAGTTGATGATATATTCGAGGCAGTTGAGCGGGGAATAGATACTTTTGACTGTGTAATTCAAACCCGTCTTGGACGAATGGGCCATGTTTTTGT
>CAYORA010000038.1:0-8176 GCA_964406285.1 uncultured Gammaproteobacteria bacterium | reverse complement strand
GAAGTGATAGATCCTTTCTTAGTTGATGTAATTCTTTCTTGTAATGCTCCCATTTCTGATGCGAGTGTTGGCTGGTATCCTACAGCTGAAGGCATACGGCCTAGTAAAGCTGAAACTTCAGATCCTGCCTGAGCAAATCTAAATACATTATCGATAAATAAGAGAACATCTTCTTTTTTCTCGTCACGGAAGTATTCGGCCATAGTTAGAGCAGTAAGTGCAACTCTGGCTCTGTTTGCAGGTGGTTCATTCATTTGTCCATAAACCATCACAGTTTTATCCATAACTCCAGCTTCTTTCATTTCTGTCCAAAGAGCATTTCCTTCGCGAGTTCTTTCTCCAACTCCTGCAAAAACTGAATGTCCTTGGTGTTCCATAGCGATATTTCTGATAAGCTCCTGCACGATAACTGTTTTTCCGACTCCAGCTCCTCCAAATGCTGCAACTTTTCCTCCCTTTGTGAATGGAGCGATAAGGTCAATAACTTTAATTCCGGTTTCAAGAATTGTTGGTTTTGTTTCCTGGTCTACCAATAGGGGAGCTTCTCTGTGGATTGGGTGATACTGTGTTCCTTTTTCAGAAACTTTACCAGCGTTATCAATTGTTTCCCCAAGAACATTAAAAATTCTTCCGAGAGTAGCATTTCCAACTGGAACTTTAATTGGGGAATTAGTTCTTCTGACTTTCATTCCACGGGACAAGCCATCAGTAGAACCTAATGCGAGAGTTTTTACTTCCTTGTCTCCAGTTTCAAAAGCTACTTCTAAAACCAGTTTTCCTTTGTTTGGTAGATCGATTTCTAAAGCTTCGTTAACAAAAGGCACTTCGTCAGGGAATCTGACATCTACAACTGGTCCAGCAATTCTAATAATATATCCTTCTAAGTTTTTAGGCATTTGCAAACATTCCTCCTGAAATATCTAGTAATTCATTTGTAATCTTTTCCTGGCGGCTCTTATTATACAAAAGTTTTAGTTCTTCTATAATGTCTTTTGCGTTATTTGTGGCATTTTGCATAGCTAACATGCGTGCACCTTGTTCTGAAAGGTAATTTTCTAAAAAGCTTTGATATACACTGAGCTCTAAATAATTTCTAATTAGGCCTGGAAGAAGTTCTGCTGCACTTGGTTCAAAAATTGTATCTGTATGAGATGCTTCTTCACTGGATTCAAATTGTGCTGGCAAAAGTCTTTTAACGGTTGGTTTTTGAGAAAACACATTATTAAACTCAGAATATAGAACATAAACTTCGCTTACTTTTTTATTTAAGAAATAGTCATCAACTAGATTCATAACAGGATAAACTAAATCATAGGAGGGGAGAGTGGTTCCAATTTCAAAAGATGCTAAAACATTTCCAATCTGATTGGTCATGCCATTAGCTTTTTTACCAATAGTTATGTAGGAAGTTTTTTTATTATCTTTAGCAAAATTAAGTAATTCACGTGCAATATTTGTATTTAGTCCACCACAAAGACCTTTATCAGGTGATACAACAATCATTAATTTGTCCTCTGCATCAGTTAATCTTTTCATGTAATCATTCAGGTTCTTTTCGTCAACTCTTTGGGAAATTGCTGTAGAAATTTCAGTAAGCTTTGCAACATAAGGGCGTGCTGTTAGTGCGGCTTCCTGAGCTCTTTTTAACTTACTTGCTGAGATCATCTGCATAGCTTTTGTAGTTTTACTAACATTCTGTGCAGTTTTTATTCTTCTTTTTAATGTAATTAAATTTGCCATTTTATTTAAAAATTTTCTTGAAATCTTTCAAAGCTTTTTCTAATTCTTTCGTAGCGTCTTCTTTTACTTTTTCTCCACTTGCTAGGAGTGTGATAAGTTTTGGATAGCTTCTTTTTACGAATGCGTGTAATTCTTTTTCAAATCTTCCGACATCTGTGAGGGGAACATTATCTAAATATCCGTTTGTAGCTGACCAAATACTTATAATTTCGAAAGGTTCTGCAAGTGGTTGATATTGGCCTTGTTTTAGCATTTCCTGAGTTCTTTTACCTCTTTCCAGTGCTTGTGCAGTAGCAGCGTCAAGTTCTGATCCAAATTGAGAGAATGCTGCGAGTTCTGCAAACTGAGCTAATTCCAGCTTCATTTTTCCTGCAACTGATTTCATAGCTCCAGTCTGAGCGTCTCCTCCAACGCGGGAAACAGATGTACCCGTGTTAATAGCAGGTCTAAATCCTGAATTAAATAAATCAGACTGTAGGAAGATCTGTCCATCTGTAATTGAGATAACGTTTGTAGGAATATAAGCTGAGATGTCATTTGCCTGTGTTTCGATAACAGGAAGAGCTGTAACAGATCCTCCACCGTTTTCCTCGTTAAGTCTAACTGCTCTTTCAAGAAGGCGAGAGTGGAGGTAAAAAACATCTCCTGGATAAGCTTCGCGTCCCGCTGGGCGCTTAAGAACTAAGGAGATTTGTCTATATGCCCAAGCATGTTTTGTTAAATCATCATAAACGATTAAAACATCTTGTCCCTTTTCTAAGAAATATTCAGAAATAGCAGCTCCCGCATATGGAGCTAGATATTGAAGTGCTGCTGGATCTGATGAGGAAGCAGCAACTACGATAGAGTATTCCATAGCTTCTGTTTCCTGCAGTTTTCCAATAATCTGAGCGATAGTCGATCTCTTTTGTCCGATAGCTACATAAATACAAACAACAGGTTTTAGCTTTGAATCTTTTTTTCTGAATTCTTTTTGATTAATTATTGTGTCAACTGCAATTGCAGTTTTTCCTAGCCCTCTGTCTCCAATGATAAGCTGTCTTTGTCCTCGTCCAATAGGGAACATAGCATCAATTGCTTTTATTCCTGTTTTAAGTGGTGTGTTAACTTTTTCGCGTTCAACAACGCCAGGAGCTATATGTTCAAGAGGCATTAATTTACCCTTTTTAATAGCAGGTTTTCCGTCTAATGCAGCTCCTACTGGATTAATAACACGACCTAATAGATCATCAGAGGCATTTATTGAAAGCATTTCTCCAGTGGTTTTTACTTTATCTCCTTCTTTAATTCCTGAACCTTCTCCAAGGAGAATTATAGAAACATAGTCTTCATCTAGGTTTAACACAACTCCGTTTACGCCGTTTTCAAATTCTACGCGTTCACCCATTGTAGCTTTTGAAAGTCCTGTTACAGTGATCACGCCGTCAGTGTTTTTCTCAACATATCCAACGTTTTGTACTTTAGGATCTTTACCCCAGCTTTCCAGGTTTTTTTCTAATTCTTCAATTATATTTTTTTCGTCAATCATTTGTTGCTCCTCTGAGTGAATGCTCTAGGAAACCTTTTAATGAAAGTTCATAGACATTGTCATAGTCTACTACCTTAATTCCAGTTAAAAGTGTCTCATCAATTTTAAAAACTACTTTTTTCTCTGGGTACAGTTTACTAAAATATTTTTTCATGTCTGTCGCTCCTTTTAAAGAGGGAACTGTGACAGTAACTGTATTTTTTGCATCCATTTTTTTTAGGTCCTTAATATACACTTTTAAGTCTGTTCTTTTCAATACCTTTGCAATTTTCATTACAGTTTTATTGTCTATCTCATTTTTCTTAAAACTACCTTCTGCTAATTTTTTAATTATGTTTCTTCTCATTTAACTATTCTTTTGTATTTGCAAAGTTGCTTTCTTTAAAATTTCTTTTTGTTCTTTTTCTCCAAAAATTCCAGCTAATGATTTTTCTAAAAGTGCGATTGCTATCGTTCCGATCTTTCCAGTAAGTCTATCTTCTGCTTCTTTTGTTTCAAGAGCGATTGTAGCTCTGCCACTTTCTATAATTTTTTCAACTTCGATTCTTGTTTGTTCTAATTTTTCAGCTTTGAGTGCATCAGCTTCGTTTTTTGCATCAGTAACCATTTTATCAGCTTCTGCTCTCGCTTTTTGAAGGATCTGCTTTTCTTTTTCTTCAGCATCTTCTAAACGTTTTTGCGCGTCTTCAGAATCCTTTAATCCTTTTTTTATTTCATTTTCCCGTTTCTTGAGCATGTCAAGAACAGGTTTATACATAAATTTCTTTAGAACAACTAAGATTATTAAGAAGTTAATAATCTGTGCCGTTAAAAGAATGGGATCGAACCCAAAATCCTTCAAAAGTTCCATATATTTTTATTTTTATCCTGTAAAAGCCAAGATAAGAGAATAAATTGCGATAGCTTCAGCAAACGCCATACCTAAAAGCATTGCAGGTAGAATCTTTCCTGATGCTTCAGGATTTCTACCGATTGCTTCCATAGCTTTTGCTCCAATAAGACCGATTGCGAATGCTGGGAAAATTCCTCCCAATGCAACAATTAATCCTCCGGAAATACTAAATTCCACTAATGACTCACCTCCTTATGTGCCTCTTCTTCATGATGAGGCGTTGATAATATTACCATAAATGCCATCGTAAGCATAGCGAAAACTAATGCTTGGACGATACCTACGATAACTTCAAGTAATAAAAAGGGGAGCGGGAAAACAAATGCGAATATTCCCTGTACAGTTTCTAAAACTACTTCTCCTGCGTAAATATTTCCAAAAAGACGGAATGAAAGGGAGATTGCTTTTACAAGTTCTGAAATTAATTCTAGCCCTCCTACGAACACCATAACCATTGGAGTAACGACTCCTACTACTAATCCAATAGGATCTTTAAGGTTTAAATTAAACTTAGCTTTTCCTTTGAATAGAGAAATTAAGAATGGAAGAAATGCAAAGAATTTAGAAAGATATTCGCTAATACCAAGTGCTCTAATTGCTAAGATGTGTGTTGCAAAAAGGGAAACTAAAGCCAGAGCAAAAGTAGCATTTAGGTCGCTGGTTAGGGGTCGGATGTAGGGGATTATATGTTTGGTTACCTCACCGTGGTGTTCCTCTAAACGAACTGCTCCGAAGGTGGCAATTCCAGGAATAAGACCTGACCAGTTTGCTACTAAAATAAAAAGGAAGAATGTCATGAAAAAAGGGAATATCTTCTTAGATTTATCTCCAGAGATCCCCTCCACAAAATTGTAAAATCCACCAACGAACATTTCTACTAAGCTTTGAAATTTCCCGGGGATGAGTGCAATCTTACTTCGCACCATAAGTGCTAGTAAAATTAAAAAACCATCTACCAGGATGGTGTTTAGAACTGTATTAGTTATCGGAAGTTTTCCCACATGGAAAAACACTTCCGGTGCAAAACTTGCCATTTAAATCTCCTATATTTTACAGGCTCAGAATATGCTTCGTCAAGATGGGGAATATTTCATCGTAGAGAGCTTTTCCGCAAGGATTACAGGTCTATCATTTTTTGTATCAACTTTTCCCTCTACTATCACAAGCCCGTCTGTAGCGATAAGACTTTTATGCCTGTCGTACACTTTTGGAAATATAACCACTTCTATAGTCACACCCTTTTCGTCGCTTATTGTGATAAAAGCCATTTCAGCACCTGTTTTTTTAGTAAATATTTTTCTTGTGGTTTCGATGATCCCTCCAACGGTAACAAATTTTCCCTCGACTACTTCTTCAAGTTGCCCAATGTCATGACTTGTTAAAGATTTCACCGCTATAAGATTTGCCATTTGCGGATGGGAAGTAAGATAAAAGCCTAAAAATTCTTTCTCAAAAGCCAGTTTTTCATTTGGTGAGAAATCATCAACATTTTGATTTCTGGGTTTAACGTCTTCATCCGGTTCTTCACCAAATAGACTTGATTGTCCCTCCGATTTATTCTTTTTAACTCTATTAACATTTTCTATAATATCTGAGTAATTTGACAGAAGTTGTGCGCGGTTTCCAAAAATATCCATTGCGCCTGCTTTTATAAGACTTTCAATAGTTTTTTTATTAATTGTTGACAGGTTAACTCTTTTACAGAAATCTTCAAAACTTTTGAATTCTCCTTTTTCTCTATTTTCCAAAATGTTTGAAATTGCTGCCTCTCCTACATTTTTAATTGCTGAAAGCCCGAATCTTGTCATAGTTTTTTCTTCGATCGTGAAGTCACTTCCAGATTTATTAATATTTGGAGGGAGCACTGTAAGGTTTAATCTTTTACATTCAGCAATTGCCTGGGCAATCTTTTCGTTTTTTGCAGGTCCTGTTGTGCCCCTAGACTCAGCAGTGAGCAATGCAGTCATAAACTCGACGGGATAATTGGCTTTAAGATATCCAGTTCTATAAGCAATAGTTGCATAGCACGCAGCATGAGCTTTATTAAATCCATACCCCGCAAATGGCGCGATAAGGTTAAATATAGATTCTGCCTTTTTTTCAGAAAGACCATTTGCAACACTTCCTTTTATAAATTGCTCTTTTTGTTTTTTCATTTCTGCAGGAATTTTTTTACCCATGGCTTTTCGGAACTTGTCAGCATCAAGCCAGGTATATCCTGCAATAGCGATTGTTGTAAGTAAAACGTCGTCCTGATAAACAAGCATTCCGTAGGATTGCTTTAATGCCTCAGCAAGCCTTTTATCAGGAAGTTTAATTTTCGAAGAATCTCTTTTTCTTTCAATAAACTCAGGAATGTTTGCCATAGGCCCTGGTCTATATAAAGCCACCATTGCCATTAGATCGAAAATTGAAGTTGGCTTTAAATCTTTAATATATCTTCGCATTCCTGCAGATTCGAGCTGGAATATTCCTGTCGTTTCTGCATCGCTCAAAAGATCATATGTTTTTTTGTCGTCCAGAGGCACTGTAGAAAGATCGATATCGATTCCTTTATTAGCCTTAATAAAATTAAGCGCTTCTTCGATAATGGTTAAGTTTCGAAGTCCTAAAAAGTCCATTTTTAAAAGACCTACGCCATCTTCTCCAACTGTATACATATCATATTGAGTGATAACCTTATCGCCATTTGTTTCTTTTTGAAGGGGAGTGTATTCAGTTAGAGGTTTATCAGCAATCACAACTCCAGCAGCATGAACTGAGGCATGACGCGCAACTCCTTCTACTCTTTTTGCAAGATTAAGAAGTTTCTTTGTGTCCTGTTCTGTGGAGTAAGCCATTTTAAGTTCAGGACTTTGCTCAAGCGCAGTGTCGATGGTCATAGCGTGGCCTTGCCAACCTGGAGGGATCATTTTGGAGATTCTGTCAGGACCAGAATAAGGCATACCCATTGCGCGTCCAGTGTCCCTAACTGAACCTCTGGCCTCCATCGTTCCAAAAGTTATGATCTGGGCGACTTTATCTCGACCGTATTTTTTTGTAACGTATTCAATTACTTCGTCTCGTCTGGTATCTGCAAAATCAAGATCAATGTCAGGAGCAGATGGACGGTCCGGATTCAAAAATCTTTCAAACGGAAGATTAAAAAAGAATGGGTCTATATCAGTAATGCCAAGTGCAAATGATACTACAGAGCCTGCTGCAGAACCTCTACCAGGTCCTACGCTTATTCCCTGTGATTTTGCCCAATTTACAAAATCCGCAACTATTAAAAAATAAGTTTCATATTTTTTTCCTATGATAATTGAAAGCTCATAATCAGCGCGTTTACTGATTTCCTCTGTAACTGTTCCATATCTTTTTTTAAGGCCTTGATGCACAAGTTTTTTCAGATATTCACCTGATGAAGTTTTATCAGGAACATCAAAAACAGGCATGATCCATTTTCCAAGGGAAATTTCCAGATCACACATATCTGCTATTTTTACAGAGTTTTCTATGGCTTCTGGTGTTTGAATAAATAGTCCTGTCATTTCTTCTGGAGATTTCATATAAAAATCAGGGGAGTCGATCATGGAAAGTTTTCTATTCGGAGTGTTAAGTGTTGATTGAGTTTGAATACAAAGTAAAACCTCTTGTGCTTCTGCATCACCATTTTTTACATAGTGATTGTCATTCGTCGCTATTAAAGGAATCCCAAGTTTTCTAGATAGGACAATTAGCTTTTCATTTAGTTCATCCTGTTTTTTAACATTTAAATGTTTTTGGATTTCTAGATAAAAATTATCCTTTCCAAAAATTTCCGATAATGTCTGGGCTCTTTTTTCAGCAGTTTCTACCTGATTTTCTAAAAGAGGCTCGGAAACATATCCATTTACACAAGCGCTAAGACAAATAAGTCCTTCGCTATGTTGTTTGAGAAGTTCTATATCGCTTCTTGGTTTGTAATAATAACCCTCAAGATTAGAAATTGAGATAATTCTCATTAAGTTTTTATATCCAGTGGCATTTTTTGC
>CAYORA010000037.1:5749-8246 GCA_964406285.1 uncultured Gammaproteobacteria bacterium | reverse complement strand
CCTTCGACATAATCAGTAAAACCCCGAGGAGAGGAAAAATGCCTAATCAGATCGGTATCCAGTACTGCCGTTACAGAATCCGGATTTCCATTTCTTGATCCGCGACCAATAATATAAGTTCCTGTTTCTACTTCATAATATCCATCTTTATGCTGTTCTGCTGCTCTAGTCATTTTCCCCAAAGTTTTTCTGACGTCTTCAAAAGTTTGTGGTTTTCCAAGACTTACTGCAGTGGCCGGGCGATCAGGGATTAATCTTTGGCCCACGTCTGAGCTATGAAGAACCAAAGGTCTTGTTCTAACATCGGCAGCTATTACAAAATTGTTAGGGCTTTTTGCAAAATCCGCAATCCTTTGATCTGGATTCGATGGGCTTAAAACAAAATCAGCCTTATGTTTGGCAACCTGAACCATATCAGGGTGATCCAGTTCCGGGTTTGGTCCTCGTACAAACATTACTCGGTAATTTAAGTGTGTTGCAAGAGAGAGTAAATAATGTTGTCTTCTTGGACTTGTAGTAACGCCGATAATCACTGAATCCGGATGCGGTTCCTGATCTCTCCTTTGACCACCGGATCTTAATCTGCGTTCCTGTTGAGGCATAATTTTGGAATTTTATCATGATCAGACTATATTGACAAAATAAAGCTCCCATAGTATTATTAATTATGGACCGCCAAAAAACTTCTTTCCCAATTTCCCTCACTTTTGACGACATTTTATTAGTTCCTGATTATGCAGGTTTTTCCCGCGATGATATCGATCTATCCACGAAACTTACAAAAAATATTAAATTAAATCTTCCATTTGTTTCGTCTCCTATGGATACAGTTACAGAGTTTGAACTTGCGACTAAGCTTGCTGAGCTTGGTGGAATTGGAATAATTCACAGAAACTTATCAATTAAAGATCAGGCAGATCAGGTTCAAAAAGTTATAAAAAAAGGTTTGATGGTGGGCGCTGCAGTTGGGGCTGGAAAAGGATTTGAAGATAGAGTAGAAGCTTTAGTAAAAGCAGAAGTAAGCGTAATAGTGGTAGATAGTGCGCATGGATATAGCAAGCAAATAATTGATGTTATTAAATTTATAAAAAAGAAATATCCAAAACTGGAAATAATAGGTGGAAACATTGCGACCGGAGATGGCGCAAAGGCGCTCATTGTCGCTGGAGCAACTGGGCTTAGAGTAGGAATGGGACCAGGAGCGATCTGCACCACCAGAGTTATTTCCGGAATGGGAGTCCCTCAGGTTACTGCAATTATGGATACTGTAAAAGTCGCAAACAAATTTGGAATCCCTGTGATTGCTGACGGAGGAATTAAATATTCAGGAGACATGGTAAAAGCTCTGGCACTTGGTGCTTCTGCTGTGATGATGGGAAGTTTTTTTGCTTCATGTGAGGAAGCACCAGGAGAAAAAATAAAATTATCTAAAGAGCAAGTTCCGCATAGATTTCAGAGTATATTTGAGAAAAATAAAAAAACATATTTATTTAAATCTTACAGGGGAATGGGTTCGATAGGGGCTATGCAAAAAGGCGCAAAAATAAAATCCGAAGGAGAGTTTCACGGGAAAAGTTATAAAGAAAGAGTTCTAGTCGCAGAAGGAGTGGAGGGGTTAGTGCCTGTTAAAGGTTCTGTTTCAAGTCTTTTAGATCAGGCAACTGGAGGAATAAAATCAGGAATGTATTATGTCGGAGCAAAAAATTTAAACCTTCTCAAAAAAGCTAAATTTACTCAGATAACACAAGCGTCTCTTACGGAATCACATCCACACGACGTACTTATCACAAATGCAGGACAAAACTACTAATAATAAAAAAATATTTGTTATAGACTTTGGTGGACAAACCGCTCACCTCATAACCCGCAGATTAAAAGATCTGGGAATAGACTCGCTTTTAGTAGATCCCGATAAATCTCTAAAAATTATTACTAAAGAAAATCCAGCAGGGATAATTTTTTCAGGAGGCCCAGCATCAGTTTATGAAATAGGCGCGCCTAGTATAGACAAGAAAATATTTGATTTAGGAATTCCAATTCTTGGAATTTGCTATGGCTGGCAACTTATGGCGCATCTTTTGGGGGGGGAAGTAGAGTCTGGAAATAAAGAATATGGTCCCACAATTTTAACTATTTCAGGATTTGATAATTTATTTTATGGTCTTCCAAATTTTACAAAAGTAATTGAGTCACACGGAGATACAGTTAAAAAAATGCCGTTAGGGTTTTCATCGATCGCAAAAACAGAAACAGTAAAATTCGCTGCAGTAGAAAATTCTAAAAAAAAGTTTTATGGAGTACAATTTCATCCTGAAGCGCATCACTCTGAAAAAGGGTCTGAAATGCTTGCGAATTTCGCTACCCGAGTATGTAATTTAGGTTTGTCTCCGCAGAAAATAGATGTAGACCAGATAATAGAAGAAATAAAAGAGAAGGTGGGAAATAAAAAAGTAATTGGCGCTTTTTCAGGGGGAACAGACTCTGCTGTAGCCGGAGC
>CAYORA010000037.1:4415-5649 GCA_964406285.1 uncultured Gammaproteobacteria bacterium | reverse complement strand
ACTTACGCAGATTTTATTCATTCACAGGGAACAAAATTATCAGCGAGAATTAAATCTCATCATAATGTCGGAGGACTTCCTAAGGATATGAAGTTAAAGCTTCTTGAACCTCTTAGATACTACTACACAGATCAAGTAAGAGAAATCGGCGTAAAGATTGGACTTCCTCGTGACATGGTTTACCAGCAGCCCTTTCCAGGCCCAGGACATGCAGTTAGAATTGTCGGAGAAGTAACTCCAGAGCGATTAGCGCAGCAAGTGCAAGCAGATATGATTGTGGTTGATGAGCTTAGAAAAAGCGGTTGGTATAAAAAAGTTTTTCAGTGTTGGAGTATTATGACAGGAACAAATTCCACTGCAGTAAAAGGGGATGGGAGATTTTATGGAGAAGTTATAGCGGTGCGCATTGCAAATTCTAAAGACAGAATGACTGCAGAAATTTCTCGCGTTCCATTTCCAGTTCTTGAAAAAATCGCTTCCAGAATAGTAAATGAGGTACCAAATATTTCAAGAATTGTTTATGACATTACCAGCAAGCCTCCTGCTACCATGGAATGGGAATAAGACGAATTTTCAATTTCTAATTTTTAATTTTCAATGAATGTTTCAAATATTAAATTTTAAAACATTTGGATTTGAATAAGAATTCCAAATTTCGAATTTAAAATTAGTTTATTTTGCCTGTTGCAATAGTCTAAATTCGTTTGTATACTCGGATTGAATTGATGAACAATTTAAAGAAAACTGACCCTCAAATTTATAATTTAGTTAAAGACGAAGAGAAAAGACAATTAGAAGTCCTCGAAATGATCCCCTCAGAAAATTACACATCCTCCTCAGTTCTTGAAGCACTCGGAACAGTTCTTAATAATAAATATTCCGAAGGATATCCTAAGAAAAGATACTACCAGGGAAACGCTGTCGCTGACGAGGTAGAGCAGTTAGCAATTGACCGCGCAAAGAAATTATTTGGTGTCCCATTTGCAAATGTCCAGGCTTTGTCCGGTGCTCCAGCGAATTCTGCAGTTCAAATGGCAGTTTTAAAACCAGGAGAAACTCTTATGGGTTTAAGTCTTCCTTTTGGAGGTCACTTAACTCATGGTGCACCTAAAACTTTTTCTTCTACATTTTTTAGATCTGTTCAATATGAATTAGGAAAGGATGGAAAATTTGATTTTGACGCAATTTTAAAACTTGCTAAAAAGGAAAAACCAAAACTTATAATTTGTGGATT
>CAYORA010000037.1:2359-4315 GCA_964406285.1 uncultured Gammaproteobacteria bacterium | reverse complement strand
GTAGCTCTTAAAGAAGCGAGTGCTGCAAGCTTTAAAAAGTATTCCGAGCAGATTGTTAAGAATTCAAAGGCTCTCGCAAAAGAGCTAAATGGTTATGGATTTGACCTTGTTTCTGGCGGATCAGACAATCATTTAATTCTAATTGACCTTCGAAATAAAAATGTGGATGGCGCTACTGCTGCAATTGCACTTGAAGTAGCGGGAATAGTTCTAAATAAGAATGGGGTTCCATTTGATCCAAGTCCGCCTTTTTATCCAGCAGGAATTAGACTAGGAACTCCTGCAATTACAACTCGCGGATTGAAGGAAAAAGATATGGTGAAAGTTGCAAAATGGATGAACGGGGCAATATCTGAAGTTGAGGGAAAAAATTTGCCAAGTGATAAGGAAGAAAGAAAAGAATATTGGAAAAATTATAAGGCAAGTGTTTGGAAGAACAAAAAGCTTTTAGGAATTGGCGCCGAAGTAAAAGCCCTAATGAAGAAATATCCTTTGCCCTAAATAGGAAATTACGAATATGGCAAGTGTAAATAAAGAGCGCAGTTGGGATGGAGTTGGTAGAATTCACAGGCTTAGAATGCCTAGGTATAATAATCTTCCTGAACGAGCAAAGTCATTAGTATCATTTAGGCATTCTGTTCCTCATGTTCCAGAAGTACAATTATCTGAAGGTATAGATTTTCAGCTTCCTCAACGTTATGACAGAACTCACCTTGAAGTCACAGAAACATTAGTGACCTCTGTTGGGGTAGAAAGACCATTGCCAATTAGAGAAATTGTTATTGTAAGCTTGCAGCAACCTGCATGGAGAGAGTTTTTTGGTCGAATTCTTCATCAAAATGGGCCTAACGCAGAAGCACCATTGCAAAATCCAGCCTGAAATTGTATAATACCTCAATCACTCACATTCAGATATTTGCTCTGAAGAATACTTCGATCTGAATGGCGGTTTAAGAGCAAAGAAATATGAAAGAAATCACATTAGAACAACTTCTTGAAGCAGGGTGCCATTTTGGTCACCAGGTAACGCGCTCAAATCCAAAAGCCCGGGATTTTATTTTCGAGGCAAGGGACGGAATTCACATTATTGATCTTGCAAAAACAAAAGAAGGCTTAGAAGAAGCTGCAAAATACTTAAAGAACCTTGGAAAGACTCCAGGCTCTACACTCCTTATTGTTGGAACTAAAAGACAAAGTCACGAAACTCTTTTGAAAGAATTAGACAGAGTTAAGGGGACCATTAAAGGTGATTCTGGGCTTTTCTATGTAACTAATAAATGGATTGGTGGACTTTTAACTAATTTTCCAGAAGTAAGTAAAAACTTTAAAAAACTCATAGATCTTACTCATAATTTAGTAACTCCATCAGCACAAGAAGGATATACGAAAAAAGAAATCGGAGGATGGGGAAAAGAGAGAGAAAAGCTTAATGGATTTTATGGTGGAGTTTTCCAGATGACAAAAAGGCCAGATGCGCTTTTTATTATTGACTCTCGTCTTGAAGATCTAGCAGTTAGAGAAGCTCTAAGAATGAATGTTCCAACTGTAGCAATCACAGATACAAATGCAGATCCAGCACTCGTAGACTATCCAATTCCTGCAAATGATGACGCTGTCGGAAGTTTGGAATTGATCATAGGTTATTTAATGGATGCTTGGGCTGAAGGAAAAAATTCAGTAAAAGAACCCTCTTCCGCTGAAGCTTCAAAGGGTAAAGAGAAACCGGCTGCACCTGCAAAAGAAAAACCAGCAAAGAAAGAATCTAAAGAAGAAGCTCCAAAAAAAGAAGTTAAAAAAGCACCAGTAAAAAAAGCAAAGGCTCCAAAAGAGAAAAAGGCCTAGTTTGAAATCTTATGGCAATTGATATTGAATTATTAAAACAAATTAGAGAAGAGACATCCGCTTCTATCGCGGATTGCAGAAAAGCACTTGAAGAATCCAACGGAGATTATAAAA
>CAYORA010000037.1:0-2259 GCA_964406285.1 uncultured Gammaproteobacteria bacterium | reverse complement strand
GCTTCTATCGCGGATTGCAGAAAAGCACTTGAAGAATCCAACGGAGATTATAAAAAAGCAATTGAATGGCTTAGAAAAAGAGGAGCGGAAATTGCTGAGAAAAAAGCAGATCGCGAAACTAGTCAGGGAGTAGTAGAGTCCTACATTCATGGAAATGGAAAGATTGGAGTAATCGTAGCTCTTTTATGTGAGACAGATTTCGTAGCAAGAACTCAAGAGTTTAAAGATTTAGCGCATGAAGTTGCTATGCAGATTTCAGCTATGAATCCAAAAAATGTCGATGAGCTTCTTTCACAGGAATATATTAGAGATCCAAAACTTACGATTGCAGATTTAGTAAAAACTACAATCGGAAAAACTGGAGAGAACATAAAAGTCCGAGAATTTAGTAGAATAGAATTATAATGGATCCAAATTTAATCGCTAACACACGCGAGCAAATGAGAAAGGCTCTTGATATTCTTCGAGCCGATATTGCAACTATCAGAACTGGAAAAGCAGCGCCTTCTCTTGTTGAAAATATTTCAGTAACTGTCTATAACGGAACAACAAAATTAAGAGTTATGGAGATAGCAACTATTAACGCCTCTGATTCTTCAACTTTAGTCTTAACTCCATTTGATGCTTCGATTATTGAGGATATTAGAAAAGGGATTCTAGAATCTGGAGCTGGTTTAAATCCAGCAAGTGACGGGCAGGTTTTGAGAATTTCTATCCCACCTCTTTCGGAGGAAAGAAGACAGGAATTAATTCATCTAATGAATCAAAAGCTTGAAAATGGAAGAGTAATGATCAGGCAATTAAGACATGAAGCACTAAGTGATTTAAAAAAAGGAGATTTACCTGAAGATGAAAATGAAAGATTAGAAAAAGAAGTGCAAAAAGCAACTGACGATTTCGTAGCTGAAATTGATGCGCTCGGAAAGAAAAAAGAAGAAGAATTAATGCAGATTTAACCTCGGTTTTCTGGTATACTTTATTAAATGATCCTCACGATAATAGTCTTCGTAGTAATGCTCTCAGTACTCGTACTAATACACGAGCTAGGTCATTTTTTGGTTGCGCGAAAATTCGGAATTAAGGTAGAAGAATTCGGATTTGGATTTCCGCCGCGTGTTTGGGGAAAGAAAATAGGAGAGACGCTTTATACAATTAATCTTCTCCCAATTGGAGGATTTGTAAAGCTTTATGGGGAAGATGAAGCTGGGGCAGGGCGAGTAAGTTCTGGCAAAAAAGTAACTAAAGATCTTCATCGTGCTTTTTTCGCAAAGCCAATTTATCAAAGAATTTTAGTAGTAATCGCGGGTGTTACCATGAATTTTATTCTTGCAGTTCTCATAGTTACATATCTTTTTACAACAGACGGAATTCCCACACCGGGAACTACAGTGACGTTAACTGAAATCGCAAAAGGATCTCCAGCAGAAGTAGCTGGACTTAAAAAAGGAGATATAGTTCAAAAAATTGGCAATGTAGAAATTAAAGATACCCAGACTTTAGTGACGGAAGCTCGAAAAAATCTTGGTGAAGAAATAAGCATTACTGTAAAAAGAGGTGACGCGTTTCAAAATATAAAAGTTACGCCAAGAAAAGATTTCCCGCAAGGAGAAGGTCCTATGGGAATTGCGATTTCTCAAAGCGTAAATGTGCAAAAATATCCATTTCCAATGAGCTTGGTAAAGGGAACTGAGCAGGCGTTTAAAGATTCATGGCAAGTTGTTGTAGGATTTAAAACTGTAGTAGTAGATATTATTACTCGATTTACAGTTCCTCAAGGAGTTGCAGGTCCAATTGGAATGGCTCAGCTTACGGGAGAATTTGTTAGAGTTGGACCAAGCGCAGTTCTAGCATTGGTCTATACTCTTAGTTTGAGTCTTGCAGTTCTTAATGTACTCCCAATACCAGCTTTAGATGGAGGACGCCTATTGTTTATTTTGATAGAAGCAGTCACTAGAAGAAAAGTTAATGCTAAATTTGAAGCATATGCGCATTTGGTTGGCTTGGTTCTTTTGTTAAGCTTCTTGGCGCTTGTTTCTTATAAGGACATTCTAAGAATAATCGCAGGCCAATCAATTTTGCCTCAATAGTTCGACAGGCTCACAATGAATAGAATTCAAAAAACAGAAGAGGAGTGGAAAAGAACACTCACCCCTAAACAATACGAAATTCTCAGAGAAAAGGGGACAGAGCCAGCTTTTACAGGAGCGTTTGTAGATAATCACGAAAACGGCGTTTATTCATGTGTAGCATGTGGAAATA
>CAYORA010000036.1:5488-8866 GCA_964406285.1 uncultured Gammaproteobacteria bacterium | reverse complement strand
GTACTAATCAAACTAGAAAGTGGCTCAAACTCTTTGTTTTCTAGCTCCCGAATAACCACGTTTCCCTTTGTTTTCTTAACTAAATAGGCTTTTCCTCTTTCATTTACTTTTAGAATTCTAAATTTGTCATCAACTATTTCTATTGCAACTCTATTATCAACTGCTATACCTATTCCTCCATCTCGCATAATTAAACGAGCAAAATCTTTTTCTCTACTCTCAAAATGATAATGTGGGCAAAAGATAAAACTAAACAAACCAAGTCCTGTCACTTTTATAAATGGCCACGAAATTCCATTAGAGGTAAACATCCTGGAGTCACTGTGTCCGCATGAAAACCAGCAAATCGCTCCAGCACTTACTCCTGATAAAACAATTCCTTTATCAAAAGCTTGTTTTAAAACTTTATCTACTCCTAACTTTCTCCAAAGAGTCATCATTTTAAGAGTATTTCCGCCTCCTACATAAACTACATCGGAAGATAAAATTTTTTCTGTAAATTCTTTCTTGCTCGAAGAATTTTTCAGTATTAAAACATCAGTTCTGCAACTTAAGTTTTTAAAATATTTTTCAAATTTTTCTATATATTCCTTAGAATTAGAGCTTGCTGTTGGAATAAATAAAACGTGTGGCGATTTTTTACCTGTCAAACGAATTATTTCCTTATCAATAACAGGAATATTAACTACAGATTTTCTTTTGTCCTTAAACTCAATATCATCTCCACCAATTGCAACAATTTTTCCCATGGAAAAGATTATAAAGTGAAGCTAAATGAATTACAATCCGAGGATTACATCATGTAGAATACTGCGAAGATTATAAAAACTGAGAAGATTATTATAACCTGGGTCATATTAAATCCAGCCCAGGTTTCCTTCTTAGCACTTGGTGATCTTTTAACTTTTCTTTTAGGCATTAACTAATTAATGTCACAGTTGAGAAGTGTTGTCAAGTAAGAGGAAGTTAATCGGCCTGAGTTGGGGATGGTGCATGAAGGACAGGCCTTTGAACTATACTTTTTTCTCTAAGAAGTGGTTTTGTAAGCGCTATATCCAAAACCTCATCCATATGTGAAACGAATTTAAAATCTAAATCTCTAAGAACTTCTTTTGGTACATCAATAAGATCTTTTTTATTATCTTTAGGAAGAATTATGGTTTTAAGTCCTGCGCGGTGTGCAGCAATTACTTTTTCCTTAACTCCGCCAATTTCAAGAACTCTTCCTCTTAACGTCACTTCTCCAGTCATCCCAACTGTTCTTTTAACCGGAATTTTGGTGAGCGCGGAAACAATAGCAGTTGTGATAGTGTCTCCTGCTGAAGGTCCATCTTTTGGAACAGCTCCTTCAGGAACATGAACATGAACATCAATCTTTTGGAAGAACTTTGCTGAAAGACCAAGTTCTACCCCACGAGCTCTTATATAACTCATTGCAGCCTGCATGGATTCTTTCATAACGTCCCCTAATTGACCAGTCAAAATCAAACTTCCCTTTCCAGGCATTAGAGCAACTTCAATAAATAAGATGTCTCCGCCAGCTTCTGTCCAAGCAAGTCCTGTTGCCATACCCACTTCGTCTTTTTTCTCAATAAGAGTTGCCTTCATTTTAATTGGCCCTAGATATTTAGTTACATTTTTACTTGTAATTACTATTTTCTTTTTCTTTCCTTCAGCTACAAGTTTTGCAATTTTTCGGAGAAGTCGTGCTACTTGTCGCTCGAGATTTCTAACTCCAGATTCTCTAGTGTAATGCTCAATTATAAACTTCAAACCTCCATCAGTTAATTCAACTTCTTTAGGAGTTAATCCATGAGCTTCCATTTGTTTTTTAATTAAGAAGTCTTTTGCGATATGGAATTTTTCATCGTGAGTGTAGCCCGCAAAATTAATGATTTCGAGTCTATCTCTTAAAGCTGGTGGAATCGTGTATAAAACATTTGCAGTTGTTATAAACATAACATCAGACAAATCAAAAGGAACTTCTAAATAATGGTCTGAAAAAGCACCATTTTGCTCCGGATCTAAAGCTTCAAGAAGCGCACTCGATGGATCTCCTCTAAAGTCTGCTCCAACTTTATCGATTTCATCCAGCATAAACACTGGATTTTTTGTACCCGCATCCTTAATTCCTTGAATAATTCTTCCTGGTAGCGCTCCGACATAAGTTCTCCTATGTCCTCTAATTTCAGCTTCATCTCTTATTCCCCCTAGGGAAACTTTTACAAATTCACGACCTAGTGCATGAGCAATGGACTTACCAATAGAGGTTTTTCCTACTCCTGGAGGACCCACAAAACAAAGAATTGGCCCTTTCATTTTTCCAGAAAGTTTTTGGACCGCAAGATACTCCACTATTCTTTCCTTTGCATCTTTAAGACCAAAATGATCGCTGTTAAGCATTTTCTCAGCTTTCTTAACTTCAAGGTTAGTTTTACTTTCGCGACTCCATGGAAGATCTATTAACCAGTCGAGATAGTTTCTAATGTATCCTGCTTCTGGATTAAATTGCGCCATTTGAGAAAGCTTCTTAGCTTCTTTTCTAGCTTTTTCCTCAATTTCCTCAGGCATTCCAGCTTCTTTAATTTTTTGCATAAGTTCCCTGATTTCATTATCTTCATCGCTCTCACCAAGCTCCTTTTCAATTGTCTTAAGTCTTTCTCTAAGCATCACTTCGCGTGCGCCTTTTTCAAATCTTTCCTGAGTTTTAGATGCAATTTTTCTCTCAAGCTCTAGCACCTTGATTTCCTTAGCAAGTAATTCAGTAACTTTTTCTAGTCTTTTCTTTACATCTGTCATTTCCAGAAGCTCTTGTTTTTGAGATGGCTTTAAGTCGAGAACAGACGCGATTAAATCAGCTAACTGACCTGCGGGGTTATCAGGAGACATTATATTCATGAATACTAAAAAGTCTGCGGTTTTCCCAAGATTCATTGCTCGGCGGAATTCATTAGTTAAGTGGTTGCATAGCGCCTTTACTTCTGCTGTTTCATTTGCGTCTTCCGCAAGCTCTTCAACGTGACCTACTAGAAAGTTGTCATTCTCGTGGAATGAATTAATTTTTACACGGGAAATTCCTCTTACTTGCGCATTAATTTCCCCATCTGTCTTAATCATTCTCTCGATTCTGCAAAGAGTTCCAGTTGAAAAAATATCTGAAGGGCTTGGATCATTTACCTTTGCACTTTTTTGAAGCACAAAACAAACAATTCTTTCCTGACTAAATGAAATTTCAAGTGCAGCTAGGCTCTTTGGCCTGCCAAAAGTAAGAACTGAATCTGTATTTGGGAATATTATTCCGTCTCTGATTGGGATTATGGGGACTACCTTCTCCATATAGTATTAGCACTCTATCATAGGACCTGCTAGTTGTCAACC
>CAYORA010000036.1:0-5388 GCA_964406285.1 uncultured Gammaproteobacteria bacterium | reverse complement strand
GACGTCGAAGATATCCAGAAAGATTTGGATGACATTAAAAATGCTATGGCATTTATTCAACAAAAAATTTCTGCCATGGAAAAATCACCAAGTACCTCAGATAAATCTAAGAGCTAATGACTAAAAACGAAAAGGCAGAAAAAATTTTTAAAGAGCTTCAGAAATTATTTCCAGATGTAAAAATTGCACTAAATTACAGTAATCCATTAGAGCTTTTAATTGCAGTAATCATGTCTGCGCAGTCTACTGACAAACAAGTAAATGTAATTACCGCAGACTTATTCAAAAAATATAAAAGTATCGATGACTATATTAAAACTCCACTTCCGCAGTTTGAAAATGATATTAAAAGAATTGGACTTTTTAGAGCAAAGGCAAAGAATATTAAGGCTGCAGTAGAAGCAATTAAAAAGACCCATGATGGAAAAGTTCCTGATACGATGGAGGAACTACTCAAACTTCCAGGAGTTGGACGAAAAACCGCAAACGTAGTTCTTTATACTATTTTTGGAAAAACTGAAGGAATCGCGATAGATACTCATGCTAGACGATTCAGTCAGTTATTTGGATTTTCCGAAACAGACGATGTAGTAAAAATCGAAAAAATCCTTATGGAGTTACTACCTAAAAAATACTGGGGAGAAATTACCTATTTATTTGCGGAATATGGAAGACAGTATTGTACAGCTCGCTGCAAACACGCAGATTGTCCTCTGAGGGAATTTATTTCTGAGGCTTAATTCTATCTCTAAACGCCGCTGTAGACTCTAAAGCTGCAATCGAAACTATTGTCACTAGTGCTGATGTCGCTACTTTAGCTAATGATCCGTCGTTACCAGCATAAAGTGCTGTTATTAAATCTAAGTAATAATTGCCGTCAAAAATCAGCCTTAACGGATCCACTCCATCTGCAAATTGACCAGCAGAGCTTCCATCTTTTCCAAAAACGTCCTTAGCCACAGCTTCGATAACGAATGGTGATGAAAGTCCAATAGCTCCAGCTGCTCCTAATCTTAATGTTTGACCATCCTCTATTTTCATCCAGCGGATTCTAGTATTAATTCTTAAACATGTCAATAAAACAAATTGAAAATTATATGGATTTATTTCTAAACCGAAAATTCGAGGATCATTGGAAGATGATCAGAAACCGTTTCATCGGGAACATTAAATGATTTTACTTTTATATCATTTGAAATTAAGATGTAGTCTGCGAATTTTTCGGTAGTTTTCTTATAGTGAACACTTCTTGTAGTTTTTACACCAAACTTTTTAATTAAATTGGTCATCTTTTCTTCAAGCATTCCTATACTTTTAGTATCGGGCGCTAAATTAAAATCTCCAGCTAAAATACGCGGTCCATCAAAGGAATTATAAATTTTCAAAACCGCTTCCATCTGTGCGATGCTTTGAGGAGTATCAATCTTTGGACCTGGAATCCAATATCCATGAAAATTTCCAATCAAAATTTCTTTTCCATTTAATTTCAATTTTATGCAGTGTATATTTCTGGGAAGATCCATTCCATCAGTTATTCCTTCAATCTCTACAGGTGGAGCATAATCAAATTCACCATGAATAAAATATGTCTCTTCAGAAATTAAATCTACGCTTTTTTTAACAAAAGTCGCCTGCCCGAAAGCTAGATCAAAATCTACTTTAATTTGAGTATCATAGCCTGTGATTATTGGTGCATAAAATCCAACATATTCTGGAAGGATTTTTAGAAGATTATTAAATAAATCTGTTTTAATTCCGTTGCTTGTTCTAGATTGTGTCGAATGAAAAACTTCCTGAAAACAAAAAATGTCAGTATCTTTTGACTGTTTTTTAACGTAATCAATTAATTCTTCGTAAACTGTTCCACCCCAAACATTAAGACTTACTAATTTCATAGAGGAATTATAATTTTTATCTAACGCCTGAGCAAGTGGAAGGATTCCAGAGGCCTTTATTTGAATTTTTCGCATTTATCTGCGCTTCTTTAAATTCAGACTGATATTTATAAGCCTCATCATAAGTGTATTCATATGCATAACCTTCCTCTATCATGTATTTATTAAAATTAGTCCCATCTGGGAGAAAAACATAAACAAGAAGTCTTTTATACTTATCCCTTTCGCTTTGTGTATCGTCAGATTCCAGCGTCACAAAATTTCCTTCTAAAAGCTCTTTTGCTTTATTACTCGCCTCTTTTCCAAAACATTGAACATCTTTTCTGGGGTCGACTGTCTCCGGAGTATCTATTCCTATCAAGCGCAAGCGTTCAACTTTTCCATCAATCTCTACATCCATCGTGTCTCCATCAACCACCTTCAAAACTCTGTAACCCCTAGTAGGATTTTCGTTAATAAATTCATCATCCGAAACAGGAGTTATAACAGGAGCTTTTGTAGCATAAACGCCAAGTGTATTTTCATTATTTGAAATAATTTCAGTAGGTGTGGGATTATTCGATGACTTAGTTAACTTTGATGAATCGTCAGTAAGAAAGATAGCAGCAACTGAAGCCAAAACTACAATTACAGAAAAGAGTAAATTAATTTTCTTCCGGGAAGTCATTAGATAAACAGTGAAATGATCGTAGCAATTCCTGCTAAAGTCATGAGTGTAGTTATAATTATTCCAAGAATTGTTGCTATTGGATGATTGACTCTATCTCCCATAACTTTTTTATTACTACTTAAAAGAATAATGAGTATCAAAATTACTGGAGCCACAAGTCCATTCACTACAGCTGACAATATTAATGCTTTTATAGGATCTATTCCTATGAAATTTAAAGCAACTCCCAAAAGAGTTGAAATAATTATAATGCCGTAAAAAGCATTTGCTTCTTTAAGTTTTCTATAAAGGCCTACTTTCCATCCAAAACTTTCACTCATGGCATATGAAGCTGAGCCTGCAAGAACAGGAATTGCAAGCATTCCAGTTCCTATCACTCCGAGAGCAAACAAAAGATATGCATATTCTCCAGCGATTGGCCTAAGCGCTGCAGCAGCTTCCGCCGCGGTCGGAATATTTGTAACACCATTTGCAAAAAGAGTCGCAGCACAAGCTGCAATAATAAAGAACATCACAAGATTACTTAAAAACATTCCACTCCAAACATCTTGCCGCATAAGCTTAATTTCTTTATCAGTTACAGCTTCCTGACGGAGCTTTAAGGTAGTCTGACCTTTTAAAATACTATCTTCAACTTCCTGTGATGTTTGCCAGAAAAATAAATATGGAGAAATTGTCGTTCCTAAAATAGCGCAAATTAAAAATATTTGATCTTTTGAAAATTGAATTGTTGGAACTAGCGCCCCGATCGCAAGCTCTTTAATATCAAGCTTTACCAAAACCGCGGCGGCAATATAAGAAAGGAGCACTAATGCAAGATACTTTAAATATCTCGCGTATTTTTCATAACTTACGAATATTTGAAGCGCCAGACTTACGAATGCAAAACCTAGAACTAATGTCGCAAAACTTACATTCGGAAAAATGAGCTGAGTAGATTTAGCCATTGCTCCAATATTTGCTCCGATGTTAAGAGTGTTAGCGAAAAATAAAAGAGCCGTACAAAGATATAATACCCATCTAGGGAAATGAATCCTTATATTCCCTGCAAGTCCACGCCCAGTAACTATTCCTATGCGGGCACACATTTCCTGAACAATAGACATTAGAGGAAATGTAAAACCTGCTAGCCAAAGAAGCTGGAATCCATATTGAGCTCCTGCTTGTGAATATGTAGCAATTCCTGATGGGTCATCGTCAGATGCTCCAGTTGTAAGTCCAGGTCCTAAGTTATGCCAATATTTTTTTGCTCTTTTTACTCCACCTTTATTAACTAAATTTTCTGAAAGAGTAACTGTTTTATCTAATACATCTGCTGGGGCGCCTACAATTTTTTCGAGCTGTTTTTCCATTACTATATAAGTAGATCACTTATTGCTAAAAATAGTCAATAGATAACTCATTAAAGTTTAGGATTATTCTTGTCTCTGTCTGAAAGATTCGGCTCACCTTCTAGGTGCCAAGGAATATTTAAAGATGGGTCATTCCAGGCAACACCATATTCTCTATTTGGGGCCCATTCCTCATCGGTTAAATAAACATAGTCAGCATCATCACTTAGAACCAAATATGAATTACCAATCCCCTTTGGAATAAAAATACTAGTTTTATTTTCATCCCCAATTATTACTGACTCAAACTTTTTATAGGTCTGGGACCCTTCACGTAAATCCACTAAAACGGCCTGAACTTTTCCGCGAGTTACATAAATTAATTTATTCCAAGGTGCTACGTGAATTCCTCTAAGCGTATTTTTACTGGATCTTGCGTGATTCATCTGCTTAACATTAAATTCTGTACCAGTCGCTTCTTCTACTGCTTTTATTCTTGCTGGTTCTCTAAAAAATCCCCTATCGTCTTCTATAGTTGGTCTTTTAATTAAAACCAAACCTCCAATTGATGTTTTTGTAATTGTGTCTTCCATTTCTTAATAATATCAATGTCCTGGCGCTTTTACCACATTTCTTTTATTATCAAAATCTATTTGGAGACCAATCCTAAGAATAGTTTCCTCTAGAACCTTTCTCATGTCACTTCCCTTTTTATAATTTGCTGTATAAGGACCCACCGTAATTCTTTTTCCACGAGCCAACTCATATCCTTTTTCGAAGTTTCCAAATGGAGCCGAAACACCGATCCCTGTCCCTCCATTTGATGTAACTGCAGAAAGACATGGCACATCGCTAGGCCCATCTCCTATATAAATCATTCTTGAAAGAGGAATTCTTTGCGAATCTGTTTTTATGGCATCATTAATTCTGTAAGGATTTTTTCGTAAATCGTTAACGCTTACTCCTTTTCTTATTCCGTGAAGATATCTGGTTTTTTCAGTAAAACTTATCGCAGTTTTAATTCCAATCGGAATTCCCTTTTTATCATAAGCAAAATTACATCCGAAGATCCCATCCATAAATGGCGCAATTTTAGTTCCTTTTATTAACTCTTCGAAACCGCCACTAATTATATAAAACTCGAGACTTATTCTTGCCTCTTTTAATTTTGGGTTTTTCAAAACATATTCTTTTAATTCGTTAATTGCATTTGGGAGTCCAGGAAAAAGTTTTAATGATTTGCCGGAGTCTCTCAAAGCCTTTTGGGAAATATCAATTTTTCCGTCTTTTGATAGATTAAGAATTTTATGCATATATGCTAGAGGAGGATCCCATCCATCTTCTACCATTTGGTTTATTTCCTTCCAAAATTCAGATGCTTTTATTTTTTGTTTTTCTAGAAAAAGGGAGATTGTATCGGGGCCCAAAGTTTCGTCAAAATCAAATACGATTGCAATTATTTGCTCTGCCATTAATGCGGATTATATCACTT
>CAYORA010000035.1:4499-9278 GCA_964406285.1 uncultured Gammaproteobacteria bacterium | reverse complement strand
TGGGATCAAACACTTGGATCTGCAGCCATATTAATTCATGGTCTTGAAGCGCTTCTTTTTTCTTTAGGATTCTCTATATTCTCAGTTCAAAAAATTGTTTTTATTTTCTGGTTTGTTCTTCCGGGACTCACTATGTATTACTTTGTTTCTCGAATACACAAAGATAAGAATGAATGGTTCCTAAGGCTTTCTGCCTCAATTTTTTATATGTTTAACCACTTTCTATTACAGGGATGGTTTATTGCTGAAAGAACCAAATTTTCTCTATACGCTGCACTTCCATTACATCTAAGTTTCTTAATAAGGATGATTCAGGGGGAATTATCAATTCTTAAAGGTATAGCTCTCATGTCTTTAGTTTTCTTTTTTTTAAATGGAGGAGGGGGACTTCCACTTTATGGTGGTTTACTTTTAACACTTGGAGTTGCTTATCTTTTTTTTGGATTCATACAATTTAAAAAGAAAAAATCAGATATTAAAAGACTCATTTTAATTGCACTTTCAATTCCTATAAGTTTTTTTCTAGCAAATTTTTACTGGATATTTCCAACATTCATAAAAACATTTTCATCTTATAGCGATAGTTTGTCTTCAATTGGAGGAATAACAAGTGTTATAGAATGGTCAGGGGAGGTTAGTAGATTTGCAAGTCTTCAGAATGTAGCGCGTCTTCAAGGAATTCCTGATTGGTATGACAATTCGCTTCATCCATATTCTAAATACTTCTTGGAAAATCCAGTTCTGTTACTGGTAAGTTTTCTTATTCCAGTGATTGTTTTTTCTTCTCTTTTTTTATTAAAAAAACTACCTGAATATAAGAATCTAATAATTTATTTTAATATTTTGGCGATTTTAGGAATAATTTTTACAGCAGGGTCCCACCCGCCATTTGGATTTATCTATAATCTAATGCTTTCTTACATTCCAGGTTTTGCTATCTTCAGGAGTGGATTTTATAAATTTGCACCCGCTCTATGGTTCTCATATGCATACCTTTTTTCGTTCGCGATTTTCTTTATCATTACTAGAAAAAAAAATATTAAAGAGAATTTTAGAAATATAATTTTTCTTTCGGTTTTAATTGGCATTCTTATTTATAATTTCCCTTATTTTAACGGCATATTTTTTAACTGGAGAGCTCCATTTTCTACTATGACTACACTGCCAACCTATGTTAGGGAATTTTCCCAATGGTCTAATTCGAACTTGACTAATAATGACAGAATTCTAACTTTTCCTGAAAAAAATAAAGGTTGGAATACTTATGCCTATAATTGGGGTTATTGGAGTACTGCGCCAATAGAAAGTCTTTTTACAGATAAATCAATTGTTTCAAATGATAAAGTTTTGTCCCCGGTCGAAAAAAAATACACAGAAAATATTTATGATTCCATACTTGAGGGAACGGATGATTACAATAGGCCACTTGAAATTCTGGGAATAAATTATTTTGTTCTACAAAATGATTTTTTCTTTAAAGCTCCAAAAATGCAAACCATAAATCCCGAGACCTATAAAGATAGATTTTTCAGCTTGAACATTAGTAAAGATGAAGAATTTGGAGAGTGGGAAGTATACAAGCTAAGAAATAATCCTAAAAGATTATTTGCGGATGCAAATCCTCAGATGATCATAGGAAGTAATGAAATTTTAGAAAACCAATTTATGGACATAGAAAATGTTCTGAAAATTCCGGAGGTTTCCAATTTTTATTTTACAAATGAAATTATAAAAGAGGATGTTTTTACAAATGAAATCCAGATTAAAAACTGTTTATTCTGTGATAAAGAAAATCAGCATTTCACTCTTTATCCACCCGAATCAAAAATACTTCCGGATTCATTTTTATACCCACTAGTTCTCAGAAGGGAAGAGGGACAAAGAAAATTAATGACTGGGAACTTAAATCAAAATATAGATTTTTCTTTAGGTACATCTTTGAAAAGAATAGGTGAAGTGAAAGTTATGGTTTCCAGAAAAAGGAACATTAATGAAATTCAAGAAACATTAAATAACTTAAGTCGGGAACTTGATAATATTTCCGAGTCACTAGATAGCCTTGATAAAAATTCCAATGCATCTCAATTAATGATCTTAAGGATAAACAATTTTCTGGAGGAAGAGCAAAGATTAATTGATGAGATTGGTGAACAAGGAAGTAAAGAAATAAATTCGATGATGATTCCTGTTTCAGAAAAGATTGCGCAAATTTATCAGAAAAATGAAAAATTTCAATATACATATCCGCAGGAAAATCAAAAAATATATTTCTTTAATTTAGAAAACGAAGGACAACGTGAGCTTTTAGTTAGAAATGAAAGTGAGAAAAATAAGATAAGTATAGTTAAAGTTTTTATTGACGAAAATGAAGAGGAATTTGAATCTTTAGAAAAAAAAGGCTATACATCTCTCGGGACTTTTAATTTGTCTAAGGGAGAGCATGAAATAACTCTAGAGACAGAAAATTTCGAGAATCTTCTGGATGAAAGTAAAATGTATAAGGATGGATGCTATAACTATGAAGTCACAAAAATTCATCCAAATAAAATTTATAAGTTGAATTTTGATTTTAAAGGAATAGATTTTAGTACAAATAAAAGGTCATTCGTAAAAATCGAACAAAGCTCAAGGGATGAGAAATTTTCAGGTAGGATTAAATTTAGTGAAGTAGCTTCAGCCGATAGGTTTGAATCTAAAATTACTACCTCCAATCAAACAAAATCTATCTTAATTTCCATTTGTCCTCCATCCGGAAAAGCAAGCGATTTATCGTTATCGAACGTAGTTTTTAGAGAATTCCTTACCCCCACTGCCCTTCTGGTTTCAAATAGAAGAGAAGATCTTATAACCCCTGAAATAAAAGTAAATGAAAATAGTAAGACTAATTTTGATGTAAATATAAATGAGGCAAAAAATTCATTCCTACTTGTAATGAACAATGAATTTAATAGTAACTGGCAGCTTTCATATGAGGATGGGAGCATTAATTCGAAACATATTAGAGTGAATGGTTTTGCGAATGGATGGATTATAGAAAAGCCGGGAACATATAATTTAAAAATAAATTACAAACCTCAGAAATATTTTTACATTGGCTTATTGATAACAATTTTTTATATGATATTGGTAGTAATTTATATATTTAGAAAGAGAGATGAGACTCATTAAATTCCTCCCGCTTTTAATTTTTGCAATAATTTTTTGTTTGCCTTTTGTCTCGAAAAACCCATTCGTAGCTCATGATTGGCCATTATTATTCAAAGAATCGCGAAACTTTTCACCTTTCTGGTATATGGCCTGGGATTACATGGGAAATGGGGGAATTGGCGCAGCTGCATTTAAGACACTTTGGATAGATCTATATGCTAATTTTGTTTATTTTATTTCTAACACATTAAATATTCCCTGGTATTTATCACAGAGGATATTCTGGCTAATTCCATTTCTTGTTTTTTCGCTTATGTCTTCTTACAAATTTTCCAAGTTATTCATAAAAGACGATTCATTTAGAATTTTATCTTCAATAATTTATACATTTAACACATATATCTTATTGATAATAGCTGGGGGGCAATTTGGAATAGCCTTTTCGTACACAATAGCTCCTATCGTTTTACTCAACTTAATAAATCTTTTTGAAAGACCAAATAGAAATAATTTAGTTATTTCCGCATTGTTTTCCGGAATTATTATTGCCTTAGATCCTAGAGTGGCACTCTTATCTTTTGCAATAGTCTTGCTGTGGTTCGTGTTTAATTTTAATAAGCCTAGCTCTAGGAAAATAATCTCTTTGGTCATAAATTTTTTAATTGCTGGGTTAATTAATTTTTACTGGATTTTGCCGGTTATTTATTCAGTTTTTACTAAATCATCATCAAACGATATAACGTCTTATTCATCAGTAGCCGGGGTAAAATTTTTAAGCTTCGCTACATTAGAAAATACTATTTCGTTTTTGCACCCAAACTGGCCGGAAAATATTTTTGGTAAAATATATTTTCAAAGACCAGAGTTTTTGATAATAACACTCTTCGCTTTTGGTTCCTTAATCTTTAAAGTTAAAAAGGAAATCATTTTTTTAGTTTTTGTTTCACTTATCGGAATCTTTTTTGCAAAAGGAACAAATGATCCTTTTGGAGAAATTTATTTGTGGCTTTTTCAATATCTTCCTGGTTTTACTTTATTTAGAGACTCTACGAAGTTTTATTTATTAATTTCAATTTCTTTTAGCGTCTTAGTTCCTTATTTCCTTAAAACAGTTTCAGAAAAATTTGAAAGATCCAAATATTTAGTAATAGGATTATTTATTTGCTTCTATTTAATCTTACTCAGACCTATCTGGACCGGAGAATTAACCGGAATATTTAAACCTAGGGAAATTCCACAGGAATATGTTTTTTTAAATTCTGAAATTAAAAATTTTAAAGAAACTACCTCTGAATATTCTTTTTCAAGAGTTCTATGGATACCTAAAAGACAAAAATATGGATATTTTGATCCCAGTATTTCTTCAATCGATTCAGAAGTTCTATTTAAGGGGAAAAATATAGAAAAAATTACAGAAGAGGACCTCGTTAAATATTCAGTTGGATTGGTTGTGGTTCCCTCGGATCCGGACTCTGAAATATTTCTAAAAGATAGAAAGTATAGTGATGTTGAAAGAAAGAAAGTGATAAGTAAAGTTGAAAAACTTGGCTTTCTTCAACCTACGGATGTAGAAGGAGGAGTTAAAACATATTTGACTTATTCCCAGCCCGATTTGTTCAGAGCGCCAGAGTT
>CAYORA010000035.1:0-4399 GCA_964406285.1 uncultured Gammaproteobacteria bacterium | reverse complement strand
ATTAGCTTGGTTACGGCCTTGTCGTTGGCCGCTCTCTTGTTAGCAAATTTAGCAAAAAGAGTGGGAAAATGATAAAATCAGGTTTGGAATCCTAAGAATTATGATTAGTTATGTAGTACCAGTTTTTAACGAAGAGGAAAGCGTTCTTCATTTTTACGGAGAGCTCACAAAACATGCAAAAGAGCTCTCAAAAGAATACGAGATTATCTTTATTGATGATGGATCACAAGATAAGACGCTTGAGTTTGTCAAGGAGCTTGAAAAAAAAGACCCGAAAATAAGAATTTATTCATTCAGGAGAAATCATGGGAAAGCAGAAGCTCTTACCTTTGGATTCCAAAAAGCAAAAGGAGATTTAATTGTTACCATGGATGCAGATCTTCAAGATAAGCCCTCTGAGGTCCATAAGTTAATCGAAAAGTACAAGGAAGGTTTTGATATGGTCTCTGGTTGGAGAAAAGACAGAAAAGATTCCTTCGCCAAAATAATTTTCTCAAAAGCATTTAATTTAGTAGCTTCAACTTTCTGGGGAGTAAAACTCCACGACTATAATTGCGGTTTAAAATTATACGTAAGTGAGGCTGCGAAATCTGTAAATTTATATGGAGGCATGCATAGATTTATTCCGTTATTAGTTGCTCAAGAAGGATTTAAAGTCGCGGAAGTTCCAATTATTCATGACGTTAGACGCTGGGGAAAATCTAAATATGGAGCTATAAAAGTCTTAACACAGATGCCTGATATGATGACTATGGTTTTTTTAAGTAAGTATAGTAAAAGGCCCCTTCACTTCTTTGGATTTTTTGGAGGTTTGCTCGTTTTCCTTGGGTTAATAATTTTAATTTATCTTTCTCTTATTCATTTTCAAGGAGAGTCAATTGGAAGAAGACCTCTCCTTTTCCTAGGAATGCTTTTAATTATTTCAGGGCTTCAGGCTGGATTTACGGGTCTAATCGCAGATCTAGTCTTAAACATAAATAGCAAGAATGAGAATGAGTCAAAAGTTCTCTTAAAATATTCCAGCTAGGTAATAATGGATTTAAAATCACAGGATTTATTATTTGTCGTAGTTTTTGTATTACTCTTTATTAAAAGAGATCCTAGGCTTTTTGCTTCTGCAGGATTGATTTGCATAGCTTTATCTATTCCGTTATTTTCCCAGTGGGTATTTTTTACAGCCCAAAAACTTGTTTGGTTTGCCTTTCTTTTCTTCTTAACAGCAGTTGTTTTAAATTTAATAAAACTTCGTCATAATAAATAGATGAGAATCGGAATTGATGTTAGTCAGGTTGTTTATTCAGGAACTGGTGTAGCAAACTACTTAGGAAAGCTGGTGGAAAATTTACTTAAGCTGGATACTAGAAATGAATATGTATTATTCTTTTCTTCTCTTAGGCGCGACCTAGATCTTTCACTTTTTAATGTTCAAGAAAGCCCCAGAGTTACGATAAAATCATTTAAGTTTCCCCCTTTAGCATTAGATTTTATTTGGAACAGGCTTCATGTTCTTCCAATAGAATGGCTAATAGGGGACGTTGACATTTTTATTACTTCTGATTGGACCGAACCGCCTACAAGAAAAGCTAAAAAGGCGACTATAATATATGACTTAATTATTTATAAAAATCCGGAAGAAACAGCAAAAAAAATAATTGATACTCAAAAAAGAAAAATCAAATGGCTGAAAAAAGAGTCAGATGTTATTTTTACAATTTCAGAATCGAGTAAAAAAGATATTGAAGAAATACTTAAAATTGATAAAGAAAAAATAAGAGTAATATATCCTGCAGTTTAAATATGAAAATAGGAATAAATGGATACGAGGCTGTCGTTCCAAGGTTTGGTTACAACAAAGACACAGGGCTTCCAAACAGAGTTGGAAGCAGTCTTTATTGTTTTGAGCTTTTAAAAAATCTTGAAAAAATTGATAAGAAAAATACTTACGAGATTTATTTACCCCAAATTCCAACAAACGATTTGCCTAAGTCAAGTGAGAATTGGAAATATAAAGTTCTTCCAAGTAGAAAAATGTGGACTTTAACTTCTCTTTCTTTTGAATTAATGAAAAATAGATCGCTAGACGTTTTTTTTACTCCCTCGCACTATCTTCCTCTTTTTGCTCCCAAAAAATCTGTGGTATCAATTTTAGACGTTTCTTATATATATTTTCCAGAGCTCTTTAAGAAAAAAGACTTAATTCAGCTTAAGAAATGGACAGAGTATTCTGCTAATAAATCAAGGAAAATTTTAACAATAAGCAGTTCAAGTAAGAGTGATATAATCAATGAATACAGGGTTTCAGAAGACAAGGTTGAGGTAATTTATCCGGGGATTAATACGAGTTTGGGTACAGGGAATACATTAAAAATGGAAGACATAGAGAAAAAATTTGGTATAAAAAGTAAATATATTCTTTTTGTGGGAACAATCCAACCCCGAAAAAACATAAAACGCCTTATTGAAGCTTATTCGAAAATTGATACAGAAGTTAGTTTGGTTATAGTCGGAAGACGAGGATGGCAATACGAGGAAATTTTAAATGCTCCCGAAGCGTTTGGTGTAAAAGAAAAAGTTAATTTTCTTGAAAATGTTTCAGACGAAGATTTACCAAGTCTCTATAAAAATGCAGAATTTTTTATTCTCCCAAGTCTTTATGAAGGGTTTGGTATCCCAGTTCTAGAAGCTATGAATTATGGAATTCCTGTTATAACGAGTAAAGTTTCAAGTCTTCCAGAGGTGGGGGGAGATGCTGCGCTATACATAGATCCTGAAAATGTTTCAGATATAGCTTCCAAAATGGAAAAATTACTTAAGGATAATGACTTGCGTCAGGAACTAATCAGGAAAGGAAAAAAACAGATGGAGAAATTTTCCTGGGAAAATTCAGCAACCCAAACATTAAAAGTTTTAGAGGAGGTTGCAAATGGGTAAAGTTGGTAGAAGGACAAAAGCAATAAGCTTGGAGTTCGTAAATGGAATTTTAATTTGGATTGTGGGATTTGTTCCAAGTCATCATATAAGGCGCTTTTCTTATAGAGTTTTCGGAATGAAGATAGGGAGTGGGTCCACTATTCATATGGCGTTTTCTACATATAATCCGAGCGGAATTGAAATTGGAAACGATACGATAATTGGAGAATGGGCAGTTTTAGATGGACGAGACACACTTAAAATTGGAAATCATGTAGATATTGCAACAGGGGTCATGATCTACAATTCAGAGCATGATATTAATGATGAAAAATTTAAAGCTATAACTTCTCCAGTGGAAATTGAGGATTATGTATTTATTGGGCCACGAGCGATAATATTGCCTGGAGTTAGGATTGGAAAAGGTGCAATAGTTGCAGCTGGGGCAGTGGTTACAAAAGATGTTGGAGAGTTTAAGATAGTTGGAGGGGTTCCCGCAAAAGAAATTGGAGAAAGAAGTAATCGCGATCCCCAATATAAATTAGGTAGAGCTGCTTGGTTTAGATAATGACATTATCAATCGTAATTTTAAGCTACAATACCCCGGATTTAATAAAAGATTGTGTTAATTCATTAATTGATCAGTTTGGTTCTGAAATTAAAAAAGATATAGTTGAAATAATAATCGTAGATAATGCGTCAGAAGAAAAAAATCTCAAGGAAGTTGAAGAGTTTACTAAAAATAAAAAGGTAAAATTAATTAAAAGCAATGAAAATTTAGGATTTGGTAGGGGATGTAATTTAGGAGCTGAGAATTCAAAAGGTGATTTTGTATTGTTCCTAAATTCCGATACTAAGACTTTAGATAAAGGTTTTTTGCGAATGGTTGAGTACCTTAAGGAGAATGAAAAAATCGCGATTCTTGGAGGAAAGTTAACTAATCTTGATGGGACTCCGCAAGTTTCTGTTGGAAAATTCTATACACTATTAAATTTCTTTATTATGATTTTTGGAGGAGAAAAATTTGGTCTATTAAAATCTAGCCCAAATAAAATTTGTGGAGTCGATTGGGTAGCAGGAGCAAATTTTATGGTAAATAAAAATTTGTTTAATAAAATAGGAGGTTTTGATAAAAATATTTTTATGTATGTTGAGGATATGGAGATTTGCTATAGAGCTAAGAAGAGCGGATATAAAACATATTTTTACCCCGGCGTAAAAGTTCTTCACAAAGAGCAGGGAAGTAGTAATAAAGGCTTTGCGATAGTTAATATCTATAAAGGTATTTTATATTTTTATAAAAAACATCAGAATAAATTAAGCTATCAGATTGTTAAATCGACTCTTTTTACAAAAGCCTTGGGAGTTTACTTATTAGGCAAGATATCTAATAATAGTAGTTATACAAAAACTTATGGAGAGGCTCTCAGGATTCTTAAAGACTAAGCCGGGAAAAATCTTAAGCTGGGTTTGGGAAAATATTCTATTC
>CAYORA010000034.1:0-12058 GCA_964406285.1 uncultured Gammaproteobacteria bacterium | reverse complement strand
AATAGAATATAACGTGAAAAAAAGCGATTCAAGGCTATCGAAATATATCAGAATTGGAGAATTTTGAGGCTAATCGTGAAAAGGATTTTTTATTTGCATATAAAATCATTTTCGCCACCTCGTCTTTGACAGGTTCCAGTTCTACAAAAGCCATTACGATGTTCTCCACTGCAAGGAAATCGACATGAGAAAGTATCAGCGCCTCCGTCTCTTACACATTCTCTTCCCTCTTCGCAAAATCCATTAGGATGGGCATCGCTACAAGGAAATGAAATATCTTCAGGAACGCATTGAGAGAAACCAAAACTAAAGATACACTCTCTCCTGATTCCAGTAAGTTTGCCAATAGCAGGCACTATTACAAACACAAGCATTACCAAAGTTAAACCAATTACTGCGAATGTTAATGTTTTCCTAGCTCCTTCGGCTTGCTTGGCATCTCCTCCAGAGGTAATAAATTTAAGTCCGCTGTAAATAATCATAAATACAGCAACTAAGCCTGCTAAAACTAAAAGAACAGTAATAATATTAGTGATAATTATTGGAAGGCAATCAAGTGTAGCAACTTGTCTGGTTGCTCCACCGGTGAGGCATCCACTTCCTTGAAGTTGAGTAATTTGCGCATAAGCAGGAAAAGCGAAAAATAAATAAAAATATCCAGCTACTACAAATGCAATCTTTTTCATTATAAATTAAGCGTAACAAAGGGGGAGTAAAAAAACAAGCTATGTGGTTATGGAACTAACGTAGGGATATCGAAGTTTCCAAGAGATCCTAATCCAAAGAATTGAGCAACTAAATTTATTACAAAGTAGGAAACGAAGACTAAAACGAGCCCGACTAGGGCAGCAACTATTGTACCCCTTGCAGCCTCAACTTTTCCTTTGTCTCCTCCTGACGTTATCCATTTAATTCCTCCGTAAACTAAGAATCCAATTGCAAGGAGTACGGCAACTATAAAGAGAATAGTAATTATGTTTGAGATTAAACCTCCAACCCCTTCTGCTCCTACATCACAGAGTCTAGAAAAGTTAAGTCCTCTGTCTTCGGCGCAAGGATCAACTATTCCAAAATCTTGTGCAAATACTGAAGGAGCGAGCGTAAGATAGGTAGCAGCTGAAAGTGTTAAGGCAGATAACTTTTTCATTGGTAATATGATCGTATGAGGTTTTTAAATTTTTGTCAAGGGGTCATTTTAGCCTCAGAATTTGCGGAATTGAACAACTATCTTTCTCTGCATCTATGGGAAACGCACTCCCATCTAGTTGGTCTTCCACAGTCAGAAGCGCGATCACAATAGCTTCCCCGACGGTCATCTATGTTTAGTGGATTTACGCCAAAGAAAGTGCCTACAGCTCTGATAATAAAAAATGAAGCAAATGCCACAATAAGTCCAATTATGGAGAATAATATTCTTTTCCTGGCTGCCTCGACCTTTCCTTTGTCTCCTTGAGAAGTTATCCATGCAATGCCTCCCCAAATTAGAAATATTAATGCGGCTATTACCACGATTATTAAAAGCGTCGTTAGTCCAAAAGTTACAACTTTTTGGAAAAAACCAGTTCCATCAGGCATGCCTGCGACGGGTCTTACGCTTTGTCCTCCTGGAAGTACAAGTGCCAATTTATCCATAAATTTATCTAAATCCCGGAAGTCCTAAGATATCTCTTGTGATTAATTCAAGGATTGCCAGTGAAAAAATTATAAATAAGAGTCCTATGATAGCAGCTGTTAGCTGATCTTTTGCATTTTTTACTTTTTCTGGATCTCCTTGGGAAGTCATAAGCCTATAACCAGCAACAAGAATTATTAGAACTATAATTCCACCAGAAATACTAAGAATAAATCCAAGAACCCAACGGGTAAAGTTAGAGGCATCAGTAGATACATATCCAAAGGCAGTTTTTATTCTTTTGCACCCATTTCCGCCTGCTGACTGATCGCTTGCCTTACATGGCATTGAGAGAGCAGCATTAGGCTGAAAAGTAGACCCGTCATTGCATGAGCGGCTTCCGTCACATAACCCTCCTCCACCATTTGCCTGCGTATCAATTTCGAATTTTGGGCTTGATTCGCAAGACCTATTTTGTCCAGCAGGGCTTCCGGTATGCTCTTTAACCACAACGCTATACGTTCCTACAGTTAATTTGTTAGCAGGTATAGTCCAACCGTCGATTAATTGCTTGGTGGTGGGAGCATTGCTGTCATTATCTGCGATTGAAATATCCCCTCGGTTATTTGAATGTAATATTATGCTGTGATGGTGAGTAGTATTGTCTCCTGGATTTCTATCATCGGGAAATCTTACTTTAATTTTAACATTTGGTTTATCTCCATTAGACTTTATCGTATAAGAATTGGCTGTGTCATAATCTATTCTACAGAATTCACTAGCGCCCGGAGTGTCTTCTTGTACGTCAATAAAGTTTGCTGGTAGAGTGCAATAATATTTCGAAGAATCCTGCCAGTCTGGTATGCCTTTAGGCGCAATTGCGATTAAATATTGCCCTACATCAAACGTGCGGTTATCGGCGTTTCTCGCAAACGCTGCTCCGTCTCTACCGATTAATTCTTCAATTAAATTATCTGTTACGCCAGATTCTGCAATGCCCATTGATTGCTCCCCATCTCTAAGCGGACGAAAGAAGTTTTCGCTGGGAGATTTGATTAATATAATCACATTTGGTTCAGTAGCGCCTCCGTCTATTTGTATTCGTAGTCTGATTTGCTTATCTGTGTTTTTTATGGTTGTGGATCCCGTAGTCTCGCTTTTAGCCCAGCTATCAGAGCCGCCACAGGATACTTCTGCGGATACCTTAGTAGTTGATTTGTGCGAAGAGCTAAGTAATAGAAAAAATAAAAATAGAAAGTATACGATTTTTCTTCTCACATTTTTATCGTAGGTAAAAAGAAAAATAATTGCAAGCCTGCCCGCCAGTGCAGGCGTAGCAGGTGGGTTATTTAGAAAATTTAAAGCCTCTTCCTTTAACCGTCTGAATATGAATTGGGGAGTTTGGGTTTTGTTCTATTTTTTTCCTGAGCCTGAATATTAACTGGTCTAAAGCTTGCTCAGTAACCCCAGCAGTAGAAGCCTGATTTCCCCAAACATTACTAATTATCTCATCTCTTTCTAAAATCTTTTCGGGGTTTAAGGTAAGATATTTAAGCAACTTAAATTCTGAAGAAGTTAAGCCTTCAGAAATCAGAAAGTCGCCTTTTCTTATTTCATTTGTGGATTCATCATATTTAATCTCTTCTTTTGCGTTTTGTTTTTCCTTTTTTGCATATTCTTCCAAGAGAGGTACTGCAAATTTATTATTTTTAATTAAATCCACTGCTACCAAATGAGAAGATTCGTTTGCCCTGTTGTTTATTATTAGATTTTGTTCAAAAGGGGAGAGGGAGCTCCAGATTTCAGAAAGAACGGCTTTAGTTTGGGGATTGTTAAGTAAGTAATTAGAAATATTTTCTTTAATATTTTCCTGAACACATGCGTTAACGCTTACGAGCCATAATTTTCCTAGTCCGCCAGTTAAATTTGTAATTTCATCTAAAACATTTTTGTCAAAAGTTTTTCCAGCCAATTTTTCAAGATAAGAAAGCCTAAAGTTTCTTATCTTTTCGTCCCCGAGTGACAGAAAGACTAAATTACCAACTAAAAATTCATAAAAAGTAGAAAGCGCGTCGTGGCCAATTGTTTCCTCAAGTGGGCGATTAAGAGGGAAAACACATGAAAATTTATATTTTGCCCTATCTCTAAGAACTCTTAAATTATCAAAAAATATGGGTTCGACCACGCCTACATATTCCTCGAATTTATCAAAAAGTAAAACTATAGTAAGATCTTTTTGGAGACATAAGTAATCAATCGTTTTCTTAAATCCCTGAAAAATTACCAGTTCATCGTTTGATTTTAGAGATTCATCAAGAATATTTTTGGAAAATTTATGTTCTTCTTCCATTTTTCGATCTCCCAAGGAGTCCACTAGCTCAAGAAACATATATTTTGTTGAATCAGAAAGGGGTCTTTTTTTAATCTCTGAAAAATTAAGCATGACGAAGTGAAACTTTGTTTGCTCAAATCCCAAATGAAACGTGCGGGCTTTAGTGTTATAAGCGAGAAGCCTAAGAACATTACTCCTTCCAACTCCAGGAAGAGAAATTACCTGTACGGAATTTCCACTTTTTATATAAGAAATTATTTTTTCAATCTCTTCTTTTCGTGCGTCTGCGGGGTAGAGTGATTCGAAATGTGTAGGTTCCATAGGCAGTGAGCTAATTGTAAATGTTTTATAAGGTTTATATCAAGCTCACAATTGGTTTTTGCCTTAAACTGGCGGCATATGGTACAGGAAAATACTATTCAGCCAGGAGTTGAATTGACAGTTGCGAGTGTTAATCCTACACTAAATAAGGAGCAAAATATATTTATGTCAACAGACACAACAACTGCAAAAGTGGTGGAAAATACAGTCGTAGAACCTGCGCAAACTGAAGCAAATACTTCTGCCACGACCACAACGAAGCCTAACTCAAGCGAAGTGCTTCAAGCTTTTATCAATGATCAACTGACTCCAGAGCTATTAAGAG
Organism: uncultured Gammaproteobacteria bacterium; assembly: GCA_964406285.1. Lineage (GTDB taxonomy): Bacteria > Patescibacteriota > Microgenomatia > Levybacterales > UBA12049 > 2-01-FULL-39-10-A. The sequence goes on along the minus strand of CAYORA010000034.1, from coordinate 7,468 downwards.
AGCATGCTAGAAGGGAGCTCGAAAGAACTCAAACTGCTGAGTCAGCTGACTTAAGGGCTAAATGGGAAAAGGCTAAAAAAGAGGCTAAAAAAGGCGCAATTACAGATAAATCTATTGAAGCTGCAATTGCAAAAGGTCATGCACCTGAAGATGTAACTTCTAAAGGTCTACTTAAGATAACTGCTAAGGAGGTAATCGAGAACTCAAGTATAAAGGAGGATAACGAAATGGATCCTAAGCTGGCAAAATCACTTCTTGATAAAGAGATATTAACTCCAAGCGAACAAACACAGTTGCTGCTTGCTCACAAAAACAGATTACTTGAGGCTGAGAAAGTATTGGGCGGGAAGAAATTAACCATAGAGCAAAAGCTCGCAATTCTAAAAGCTCATTATGTGGGATTAGGTGAAGAAGGGGAGAATGGAAATGAGGCTGGAGTATATAATCTTAAGCAAGAGCAGGTAGCTGAAAAAGCAAGAATACTTGAGGAAGCGGGATTAGAAAAAGACGAAAGACGCGAAATTATCGAATCCGGTCTTACAGTAATGGGACCCCCTCCTCCTGTTGGAATTCCAGCTAGGGAATATGGGCTAGAGAGAAATGCTGCGATCACAGCATTTGGGGCAATTAATTTTAATCATCCTGAGTTAGATAATATAAAACAAAAAATTTTAGATTTGCATAATGCTTCGCTTGCGGCAGGAGGATCAGGAATTGACTCAGAGTCATTAAAGGGTTATTTAAATCAATGGACAAATGCTAAGGAGAGTGGAAGGCTGTTGGGCGCGAATGCGTTATCAGAGCATGAATTCCAAGAGAGAATTAGGGAAATTTCACAATTGGATACCCTTGCTAGGGGAGGAGGAAGGGCTGAGGAGGGGTTTTGGGAAGAGGCGGGAAATTTCCAGGAAGAAATTGCGAAAGCACAGGCGGCAGGCGATGCAGCAAGAGAAGCCCTTCTTAAGGAGCAGTTTAGGATAGCCAAGGGTAAATTTGTGGGGAATATTAACGTGTCTGAGACTGGCCTTAGAGATCATACCCTTAAATTAATTGTGGATGATGAGGAAGCTTATCTAAGACTTGCCTTTAAGATTATAGGTGGTCCCCTTCAATCAGAAACTGGAGATTATAGCTTAGGGTTTTATGGACAAATTAATATAGATGCTATGACAAATTTATTACAGTCTCTATCCGAGAATACAACTGAACCAGATAAGAGAGATACTTTTAATGCTCAAAAAGAAAATATTAACAATATTAAAGAAGGTGTTAGAACCATGCATGAGCTTAATAAATACATTGTGACAGGACGTCTTGAGCCAGCCTCTCAAATGGCAGAAAACGTTTTGCCTAAATATCAACAAGTGCTTCAAAAATGGAAAGGTGTTGCTTTGGTTGAAAGGCTCTTAGAGGCTGCGCATAGTGTTACAGTTTCTAGGGATGGATACATAAATGTGGATAATGATCAAAAAATGATGGGTACAGAAATAAATAAAGTTACCGGAAAATTTGAAGTAGACCAAGGTGAATCAGTCTTGGCAGAATTTAGGCAACTTTTGAAGACTATCAAGGCTAGTCCGGCATTGGCAACAGGCGCTTTAACTGGTTTTGAAAATATGCAAGAATGGGAAATTTCTTTAGCCTATAACTTAGGAAGAGCGATGTTTAATAATCAGCAAAGAAAAGCAGCTTGGACTTCTCAAGGCCAAGTGCCAAAAGGAAATAAAGCATGGGAATCTACACCCCTAGAAGGATTTAATAAAATTTTTAATCCTGCAAGATGGCTTTACCATAGGTTTACGATAGGAGCAGGGAGAGGAGGTATGAGATGGTTTGATAGATTTACTGATGCAATGCAGAGATATAAATCTGTAGAAGGATGGGGTAAGACTAGGATTGAGAAAATTAGAGATGATGAAATTAAAATGTTTGAACTTCCAACTATGACTGGAGTTAGAGACTGGATGGCTTCCTGGAGAGCGGTTGGAATGACATTAAGGCAAACGAATGCACAATTTGAGCTTCAGGGCAGTGTTCATGGATACACTATAAAGCATAAAGATGCAGGTTCAAATTTCACGCCTATTAATCCAAATGACACATCGCTTGGGTTAATGCTTAATTTTTCATCGTTAGTTTTTGAAAAACCTGGGGGTAAGCCAATTGGCTGGGGCGACAAGGAGATGACTGATCATATGAAGGCTGATTATTTGAGATCTGTATTTTTTAAGCCACCGACTGCTCATCATGGTGGCGGTGCGCATCACCCCGAGTTAAGAGATGATTTACAATCTGCCTTAGGAGTAGTTTATAGGTATATTTTAAATCCTGCAGGTGGGCATCATGCACATAGTAGTCATGAGCAAAATCATGTAAAGGAAGAAATAAGAACCTTAATTTGGAAAAGAGCTGCAGAGGATAATCCCTTAGCAATAATTCCATACTTAAATAAACTTAAGCTAAAAAAAGATAGTTTTGGAAAAGAGTATGAGACTTTTGGAGGGAAAAATATATTTAAAGAGAAAATTAAGGTAAATGATCCGCATGCGCCAGGGGGTCGTAGAGAATTAGATGTTGACTGGAATGTATTACAGCGCAAGCTTAATCTTCTTAATGAAATAAAACTCGCAAAAGTTAGAGGAGTTAAAAATCCAGATGGGATAACCTATGTTCCCGGTCAGGAACCGGATCTAGATTATAAGCTTCAAGATGCCATAAGCCATGTGCAGGCAATGAGTGGAGGAGGTTATGATCCAGCGCTTCCACCAGATCATATAAGAAATGTATCGAATTTAAGCCCAGATGAATTAAGATTCTTGGAAGAAGTAGGAGCGGAAACTGAAAGAGTAGCTCCAGATTTAGCAAATGTTAAATTTGCATTTGCACCATTCATGAACGATGTAATCTTAGAAGACACCGACTATGATCAGCCTGGGCAAGAGTCTTTTGCAAGGCATTTTAGAGACATGGCGCAATTTAATGCAACAAACGGAGCAATAGCAGAAGCCATGGATAACTTAGGACTTATAACTGACTACCATAAGATGGTAGAGTTTATAGCCAAATTCTCAAAAGGAATAACCGGAGTTCATGGAGACGAGGCTGCAAAAGATAAATCGTACGCGGTGATAGATGCTACAGTAGGCTTCTTTAGGAGAGGAGAAAATGTTTACAGCGCAGAAGAAAGCTATAAGGGTGAAGAGAAAATGTCTAAGGCTAAGAAAATAAAAAGATGGATAAAGCAGCAGGATGAATTTCATGAGTTTAGACAAAAAATACACAAACCTAATTCTGAGGCTCAAATGTACTACAACATTAAGGCTTTAGCTTTAGATCGCGGACAGACTTATGAAGCTATGGAAGACCTGGCAGCAGCTGGACTTATGGGTCATGTTCAAGAAGAGGAATACAAAAAGAGATTTGGTAATAAATTAAAACTTGGGAAATTTTTGCTAGATTTATTTATACCGAGAATGATACTTGAGGGATTAATGAGAGGATTTAAAGGAGGTACAATAGTTGCTGGTATGGATATTCTTAAAAGGTCATTCAAAGGCGCGGTTTGATAATTAGAATTTAAATATTCTCCTGTAAAGAGCGTCTCTTCCACCTTTTTGACCAGGTAATGGAACTTTAGCATTCATAGCTCCAGCAGTTGAGATAAATGATCCAACAGTACCTCCGGCTTGTCCTACAGGCTCAAAGACCGGGCCATAATTAATATTTGGAGCTTTAATTGCGCCTCTAGTAATCTGAAGTACATGAGGAGTCATAAACAAGAATCCTAAAGCTACAATCCCTGCAAAAATTCCTCCGTCTATATTTCCTCCTCCTGCAAGGGGTGGAACAAACATGGAGCTTGAGGAATAGCTTTCATACGCAATCTCACTAAATACTCTTGCTAAAATAAACATAGAAATAGCAGTTGGGAACACGGCAAGATTTGCGAGCATATCCTTAACCCAACCACCAATCCCAGCATTTGATCCTGGGAAAAGACCTATTAAAAACCAGAATGGAGCAAAGACTATGTCTAAAAGTATAGATATATATGCAACTACTAGTATAATCCAAAGTCTTATACACGTATAAATAAGTGCAATGTAAATAAGAAGTGCTGCTGCTAATCCTACTACAAGTCCAATAAGTGCCGTGAATCCTCCTCCAATTAAATCAATAATGCTTGGGGTCAATTTTTCCACAGTAAGTTCTGGTGCTGGTCTTCCGGGCCCGCCAAGAACATTTAAGGTTAATGATTGAACTGTTTGTTGGCCTTGAAAAGCTAGGTGTCCAAAGCCTCCGCCAGCTCCGTTTGCTCCGCCTTCCCATAATCTATTTATGATGTCAAAAGGAGTTGGGGAAGTAGCGATCTCTCCTAGGCTTGCAGTTATAGGATGAGCCTTGTCTGCATTGATAAGAACTCCTCCTACTAAATAAATTGCTACATACATAACATCGATTAAGAGTCCAGAGATGGCAAATGAAAAGGTAACAAGAAGAATTCCTACTATTATCTTTGGAATTTGATTTTCTATGGTCATAACGGTTCTTGGATCAATATGAACCCTGAGCATAATTGCTAATCCAATGATGACGAAAATAATTACAAATAAAAGATAAGCTATGTTTCTCATCGCTACCCAAATATCTAAAAGGGGAGAAATTCCACAGTATCCAAATCCTTGAGCATTGTTAGCATCTCTTGCGCATGGGCTTTGAGCATATATTTTTTTCGCTACGCCAAAATTTCCCGCCATATATTTTACGTAATCTCCTGAGCTAACAGGGGGAGTAAATGTATAGCTTATAAAAAGTCCCATAGCGCCAATTGCTCCTCCGCCATTTTCTACAAACCCAATTTTTCCCGTTTCTGGATTTACCCCAAGGCATTTATGATCTTTTCTGATTGGATCAGAGCCTGAAAGCTGACATATCATTGATGCCATAACCTCAATCATAGTTGCTTGAACGTAGCTATGTTGATTAAGTGGTACATCAGAATTTAGGTCAGGAGCATATCTTGTGCTTTGGGAAGCTTTTTCCGAACTGCCAATAGCAGTGCTTGTTGAAGCTTGAGCAAAAGTGACTTTGGTAGATATTAGGAAAAATGAGGCTAAAAAGAAAAATAGAGATAAAATCTGGGCAGAAATTTTCACTATTTTAGTTTGAGCTATTTTAATATATATGTCAAGATTGTTGACTTATAGCTTAAGATGCGGAGAGGGCGAGATTCGAACTCGCGGTAGGCTTGCACCCACAGCTGTTTTCAAGACAGCCGCACTAGTCCACTATGCGACCTCTCCGTGTGCGTATTTTATCAGTTTTAATTGCCTAATAAAAGATTAGTGGCCTGTTTGAGGAGTAACCTCTCCTTTAGACACCTTAAAAGTATCTGTTATTACAGTAGCACCAGCTGAAGCGAGAATCGTTTTTAATAATGCTTTAATTCCTCTACCTTTTTTCTTCTCAATAATTCCAACATGCATTTCAGCAGCTTGTAGCCTTAATTTTGCATCTGCTATTTCTCCTTCATCTCCAGCCTCTATAGCACGTGTTAGGCCAAGCTGCATAGCGTCCATAATTTCCCTAGCCTCTTTTAACATAAAATCATCAACAGCTTGTTCAAAAGTCCTAGGATCACGTTCTTTGTTTCTCTCAACATGAGCTTTAATTTGCTTAAAAGATTCTTCATAAAGTGTCTCTCTTGCTTTAACAGCTTTAGCTTTTTTGGCAGTAAGCTCTGAAAGTTCTTCCTGAGTGGCGCCTCTTTGTTGTGCCTCAGCAATTTCTTTATCTATCTGAATGAGGGCTATGCCCGTCATGAGTAATCCTTCTTTTGTAGTTGCTTGTTGAAGTTTAAGCTCAAGCCCTTCAATATCGCTTTGACTCGCTCCTCTTGCTTTTGCTTCTTCTAGAGCTTTTGTGGCCTCTGCAGCATATGAAAAATACCTTGGATTTGATTTTGATGCAGCAGAAGCCTCAGTTTGCACAGGATCTACTACCGGTTCTGGTACTTCTGTGGTTTGTTCTTGGGGAACAGTGGTATCTGGAATTTGGTCAGCAGTAGATCCGGCTAGTACGGCCATTCCAGCTAACTCAGGTTGAACACGGTTACCTGGAGCTTGTGTTACGGCTCTTTCAACTGACTTAACTAAACCCGTGTTTGCGATTGCTCCTGCTTCAGATGTAGCTTGCCCAACTCCGGCCGGAGTTGTTTCTGGTACTCCTTGAGTTGTTAATTCTCCTACTCCTGGTGTTACGCTCATAGATATCCCTCTCTTTAGTCTAAATTTCTAGGCTTACTTTGTCAATTTAGACTAATTTATGACTGCATTTTACAAAAAGAAAGAATTTGATACTTGATTTTAATCTAACAGCGGAATTATTAAATTAAGACTTTTGAGAGTGTTCCGTTAATGTTTTTGCTGTTTTTATAGCACTGTCTATGTCGCCATGACTTATTTGATCTCGGACCTGATTAAGGGCGGTTTCGTTATCGTTTTTTGTTGATTTTTCTAATTCTTCTAAATAGATTTGATTTGCCTCTTTGTATTTTAAGCCTAAGGTTTTTAACTTATCTAATAAATCCGCCTGATCTTTTATAGGGAGAAGTGCAATAAAATCTCTTGCTAACTGTTGAGCCTGGGAAGCCTCAATCTTATTTTGCTTAAGATTTTCAATAATTAGCTCTAAAAGCTCTTTTGTTATGAGTTCGACTTCTTCCTTAAGATCCATTTGTTAAATATTGACAGAGCGATTAAAAAGTGTCAATTATTTTCTTGACTAAGGATGGTGGGTGATATAAAGTAAAAGTATGGATTCTGCCCCTGAAAACGAAAATAATTTCTCCGGTGAAAGAGCAGGTAGCGCAATGACTCAAGTTCACGATCATACCATTAAAACTCTTCTTTCCTGGTCAGCTCCGGGTAGGCCTTTTAAGGTAAGAACGAAACAATTTTATATGACAGCTTTATTGATTGCTCTTTTTATTGAAGTTATTCTTTTTCTTTTTTCTCAATATATGCTTATGTTTGTTGTAGGGTCTTTGGTTTTTGTTTCATTTGCTTTCGCATATGTTCCTCCTAAAAATTTTCATTATAAAATTTCAACAGAAGGATTTATGCTAGAAGACCATTTTTATATATGGCATGAACTTTATGATTTTTATTTTATTAAAAGAAATGGCATTGACGTTTTAAATATTAGAACTAAAAGTATTTTTCCGGGAATATTGACAATTTCTCTAGGAGATATCGGAAAAGATCATATAAAAGACGTTTTGGTTAGGTTTCTACCTTATAGAGAGTATATAAAGCCCACTTTCATGGAAAAATCAGGAGATTGGCTTGTGAAAAACTTTCCTCTAGAAAAGAATAATTAGCTCTTTCAGAAATTGAGATTAATTTTAAATTGGCGGAGAGTGGGAGATTCGAACTCCCGGTCGCCTTACGACGACATCCGCTTTCCA
>CAYORA010000033.1:9004-12279 GCA_964406285.1 uncultured Gammaproteobacteria bacterium | reverse complement strand
GTAACAGTTACTGCACAAGAATCGCTATCACTACTTACATCTCCATTATCATCAGTCATAAGAGCTGAAGCTGTAAAGCTATTTGCATTGTTATATGTAAATGATTTCTGTACATTTACAGTGTCTGTTCCAATTCCTCCTCCTGTTGTTACATCTTCTACGGTTCCATCGCCAAAACTGAAGGTAACTTTACTGATCGTGCCGTCAGTATCTGATCCAGCTGCAGTAAATGTTATAGAAAGCGGAGCAGTTCCATCAGGGCTTCTGTCAGTTATGAGACTTTCGCAGACAGGTGCTTGATTTGTTCCTGGAGCAGAGCCTTCCCCTGAGTTAGTTGAGGTTGGAGTTGGGGTAAATGTTGCAGCGAGTGTTATCGTAGGCGTTAATGCTCCTGTCGTTGGAGTAAGTGTTGCATCTGGGTCCGGAGTTACATCTGCATCCTGTTGAATGGTAACAGTAGCTGGGGTTCCGTTTAAGAATACATTTTCATTAAATGCATCCTGATTTGCTCCATTAATAGAGCGAATCTGAATCTGCTGATCATCAAATGAGATTTGAGTTGGCGGATCTGCTGCTTCTAGAGCGTCAAAACTAATTGTTCCAATTTTAGTATCTGCTCTAATAACTTTAGTCGGATCATTTTCCACAGAAAGAATAATTGATATCGTGTCTCCTCCATCTCCAATAATAGGTCCTTCAAGAATTGAGAGATTCGATGCTTCATTTAAGACGAAATAATCTTCTTCAGTTGAGAGCTTGGTGGCATCAAATTTAATTACAAGCTTTACGAAGTTAACTTGATTGTTTCCTGGCGAAATCCAAACATCAAAATCTATTTTTTCTCCAACAGCTGCGGTTTTATCTGGTGGAACAAAAGAAAGTGTGGTGTTGGGGTTTGCGTTACCTTGAAGATTTTGTTGTTGTTGAACCAGGAATACAGTAACAGGAATTACTAGGAGAATCACCATCAAAAATCCTAGTAAAAGGAGTTTCTTTTTTGAAAATGTTGGTTTACTGATACCTATGCTTGGCAATGTAATTTAATCGTATATCAAGAGCGAATTATCTGTCAATCCCGTTAGCCTCAAAATAGAGAAAGACTCTTGACGGATAAGGTTTGGTTTTGTAAAATGGCAGACTATACAAGAGAGTGATTATGAAAACTAAATCAAATATTCAGCCACTTTTCGATAATGTTCTAATTAAGCCTTTAGAGGCTGAGGCAAAAACTGCGTCAGGAATACTTCTCCCAGATAATGCTAAAGAAAAGCCACAAATGGGTGAGATTATGGCTGTGGGACAAGGAGTAATGGATGATGGAGAAATTGTTAAAAATTCTATTATTGTAAAAGTAGGTCAAAAAGTTATGTATAAAAAATGGGGTGGAGATGAGGTTAAAGTAGACGGACTAGACATGATGATAGTAAAACAGTCAGATATATTAGCGATCATTGAATAATATGGCAAAACAAATTAAATACGGTGCAGAAGCACGAGAATTATTAAAAAAAGGAGTAGACCAGTTAGCTGATGCTGTGGCTACAACTCTTGGGCCTAAAGGAAGAAATGTAGCCCTTGATAAAAAATGGGGTGCACCAAGTGTTATTCATGATGGAGTAAGTGTTGCAAAAGAAATAGAGCTTGAGAATCCATTTGAAAATATGGGAGCACAGCTTGTAAAAGAAGCAGCCTCTAAGACTGCAGACGTTGCAGGAGACGGAACCACCACATCTACAATTTTAGCAAGATCCATAGTTGATGAAGGAATTTTAAGAATTACAGCAGGAAGTAATCCGATGATAATGAGAAGAGGGTTAGAGAAAGCTGGAGAATTTGCGGTAGCTGAGCTAAAGAAAATGGCAAAAGCTGTGAAAGCTGGAGATATCGCAAATGTAGCTACTATTTCAGCAGCTGATCCGGAGCTTGGAAAGCTAATTGCAGAGGCTTTGGAAAAAACAGGAAAAGATGGAGTTGTAACCGTTGAAGAAGGAAGAGGGCTTTCTACCGAAATCGAATATAAAGAAGGAATGGAATTTGATAAAGGTTATGCTTCAGCATATTTCGTAACTGATGGAGACAAAATGGTAGCTGAGATTGATGATCCATATATTCTTATTACTGATAAAAAGATTTCAAACTTACAAGAATTTGTACCTTTCTTAGAAAACTTAGTAAAAGTATCTAAAAACTTAGTAATTATTGCTGATGAAATCGAAGGAGAAGCGCTAGCCCTCTTAGTAGTAAATAAGTTAAAGGGAACATTCTCGACAATTGCTATAAAAGCTCCAGGATTTGGAGACAGACGAAAAGAAATGTTAGAAGATATAGCAATTTTAACTGGTGGAACTGTAATTTCAGAAGATACCGGAATGAAATTTGAAAATGTAACAGTAGAAATGTGTGGAAGAGCAGATAAAGTTTGGGCTGATAAAGAAAATACAAGAATTATCGGAGGAAAAGGCGCAAAGAAAGCGCTTGATGCAAGAGTAAGTCAGATTAGAAGCGCAATTGAAAAAACAACTTCAGAATTTGATCGCGAAAAACTTCAGGAAAGACTCGCAAAGTTAACAGGTGGAGTAGCAGTTATAAATGTAGGAGCAGCTACAGAGGTAGAACTTAAAGACCGAAAAGAAAGAGTAAATGACGCAGTTGCAGCTACAAAAGCAGCACTTGAAGAAGGAATTGTTCCTGGTGGATCAATAACTCTTTTAGATATCGCTGCAAGAATGAAAGTTGATCCAAAAGCATCCCGTGACGAAGCAGCCGGATATGAAATTGTAAAAAATGCATTAGAAGCTCCATTTAAAAAACTTATGGAAAATGCAGGATTTGATCCGGGACAATTAATTGCAAAAGCTAGAGCAGGAGCTTCCACTGGACAAGGATTTAATGTGCTAGAGATAGAAACAGTTGAGGATGCAAAACCAATTGATATGTTAAAAGCAGGAATCGTAGACCCATTAAAAGTAGTTAGATCTGCAGTTCAAAATGCAATTTCAGTAGGAACTATGATTTTAACTACTGAATCCTTAATAACTGATCTTCCAGAAAAAACTCCACCACCTCCTCCAGGTATGCCACCAGGCGGCATGGATTACTAAAATGAATTCTGCTCGCACATTTAAATCAAATAAAAAATAAACAAGCCGTCTCGAAAGACGGTTTTTTTGTATTTATTTATTGCAACCGAGGAGCTCACCGAAATAAATCAATACTCGAGCTGACTTAAACCCAAGTACGGTTGGTTAATGAACCAGTCGAGATTGGAGGTGAGA
>CAYORA010000033.1:0-8904 GCA_964406285.1 uncultured Gammaproteobacteria bacterium | reverse complement strand
CTGACTTAAACCCAAGTACGGTTGGTTAATGAACCAGTCGAGATTGGAGGTGAGATAGATGAAGCGAAGGAAGCCAATAAAAAAACTTCCTCGTCTAGTGAAGATAGACGGGAAGTCTTGGTATTCCAGTGCATCTGGAATTCTTTTACCTTACAATAGGTAGAAATTGAAAATAGGTGAGCTTCTCGATCCCAGTAATATTCTAATAGTAAAATAAAGTAACGAAATCCGCAAGCAGTTATATGATTTTTTTACCTGCGAGGAAGAGTTTGCCTTTACCTACGTTTGTATTTACCGGGACTTTATTTTTGCAAAGTATGCAATCCTTAGGATCCATCGCATTAAATTCTAAATTAATAAGTGCATTAATTTTTTTAACCCCAACGTCTTTTGCTTTTACATTACCTCTGTTTGCGATTACTCCAAGTCCTACTAATTTTCCTCCAGCTTTTTTAGTCATTTGGATAACTTTTTTTACACTTCCTCCAGTTGTTAGAATATCCTCAACTACTAAAACTTTTTTCCCTTTTACAAAAGAATCATATCCTCTTGTAAAAGTGAAACCACCATCTCCATCTTTTTCTGCATAAACTCCAGGAATATCTTTTTTAAGAAGTTTTGATAATTCCGCTGCAGCATCGTGAGATAAAATTACTCCTCCCATCGCAGGTCCAACTACCACTTCTACTCCTGAATTTTTAAAATCTTCTGCCCACATTTTAGCGAGCTCCCTAACAAGTTTTGTGTGAGGGTAAATAGCGTCTTTATTTATATATTTATCTCCGTGTTTTGCAGAAACATAAACAAAATGACCATCAGTTAAGACTGCATTTGCTTTAGCTAAAATCTTTTTTACTTTTTCTTCTCTTTTCATAAATATTTTATTATTTCGTTATTTAACTCAATTGTTTTTTGTCGAGCAATTACTGCAAAATCTGATTTAGAACTTGCAAATATAATTGCGCGGGAAGAGTTAATTATCATTCCAGATCCTTTAGAGTTTTTTCCAGCCTTAACTGTTTTCTCTACGTCTCCACCTTGTGCTCCGATCCCTGGAATTAGAAGCGGCAGGTCTCCTACGATTTTTCTTATTTCTGCAAGCTCTTTTGGTGCTGTTGCTCCAGCTACGATTGCGCAGTTTCCGTTTTTATTCCAATTTTTAACTATAGATTTAGCAATGTGAAGATAGAGTGGTTCCTTTCCAATTTTTAAATTTTGAAATTCTGAAGCTCCGGGATTAGATGTTCTTGCAAGAATAATTATTCCTTTATCTTTATAATCTAGGAAATTTTGAATTGCAGTAGCACCCAGATAAGGATGAATAGTGATTGCATCAGAATCTAAATATTCGAAAGCAAATTTAATGTAGCCCAAATTTGTAGAATCTATATCTCCTCTCTTTGCGTCAAGTATTACAGGTATTTCTGGATTTACCTTTTTAATATAGTCGATTGTTTTTTTTAATTCTTCAATCCCCTTAGCCCCATGTGCTTCATAAAAAGCTGAATTAGGCTTATACGCTAAAACTATATCATGTGTTTTATCGATGATTTCTTTATTAAATTTAAAAAAAGAGTTTATTCCTTTTGGGAGTTTATCACTGACTGGGTCAAGTCCTACGCAAACAAATTTATTTTTATTCCACTGCTTTTCTAATTTGCTGACAAACTTTGAAGATTTTGCCATATAGACAATATGCTTATTATAGAGAGCTAAGTTGAATAGTCAATAGTTGTTTGCGTTGATCTATCAAAGTTTCTTGTGTTATATTTAATTTCTATATGCGAAAGTTAATTCTCTTCATTACTCCACTTTTAATTCTCACAATATTATTTCTACTAATAGTTTTAGTTATAAATAGAGACTCGGGAAAAGGAGCTCTTCAGGTGACTTCAGTTCCAGAAAGCCAGGTTTTTCTAGATGGAAATTATGTTGGAAAAACTCCGCTTTGTCTTTGTGAGCTTAAAGATCTTTTAAAAGTCGGAGACTATAATATTAAGTTGGTTCCTGTTGAGTCAGGATATAAAAATTTTGAACAGAAAATAACTCTTTATAAAGGAGTTCTAACAGTAGTTGATAGAACGTATGATAAAGATATATCTGCTTCAAGTGGAAGCATAATCACTCTTTCTCCAATTGACGATGAAGAGATAGCTGAGTTAATGGTGGTGTCATTTCCCAGCAAGGCTCGCGTGATATTAGATAGCAATCCGGTAGGGGAAACTCCATATCTAATTAACTTAACAGCATCAGATCATGAGATAAAACTCTTAAAAGATGGATATAAAGAAAAAGTTATTAAGGTTAAAGGAGTATTGGGAAAAAGATTAGAAGTCACAATGAATCTTGGAATAAAACTGGACACAAAAGAAGTAGAACAAAGGGCAAGCGCATCTGCCGTAACAACCCCTCAAGTTACAATTCTCGATACTCCAACTGGAGAGTTAAATGTTAGATCAGAAAATTCTGTTGGATCAGATTTGGTTGGGACACTTTTGCCGGGAGACAAGGTGGATTTGATAGGCGAAGAAACAGGTTGGTATAACGTAAAGCTTAAGGATGGAAAAACTGGCTGGATAAGTGCTACTTACGCCTCTAAAGATTAAGGACCAATAAAGTAAATAATAAATATTACCATTAAAGCCCAGATCGAAACAGTGATGAGTAGGGGTTTGTCAGAGAACAAAACTTTTTCAGGACTTTCACCTTCATGCTTTTCATAAATATCTTGAAGATATCTCATGAGTCCATATACAACCGGAATAATTGTAAGCATTAGCCATTTTCTTTGAAAGAAGTTTGGTAATATGTCTTCTAAGAAAACTCCAAATATTGGAAGATGAATTCCTTCCGGGTTTTCTAGAAAAGTGAAAAGTGAATAAGCGATAAAGGTACTAGTCGCAAAAACTGATGCATAAACATCGAGTAATCTTTCTGAATAATGAGATAGAGTTTTCCTAGTTGATGCTAAATTATCAATTTTACTTGCCGCGAGAAGTGTTAACTCTGATCTTCTTTTTCCAATAGCTAAGAATAGTGATATAGAAATAGTTGTGAGAAGTAGCCAGACAGAAATATGATATCCGCTTGCAAATTCTCCTCCTAAAACTCTTAAAATATATCCGGCTGCAATTGCCAAAATATCAATAACTGTTATCGTTTTTAGAACACTTGAATAGAGAACTTGGAGCAAAAGATATACTATGATAAATAAGAAGAATGTAGGGTTTACGAGTATTGAGAAAAATAAAGAAACCGCAATTAAAAAACCCGCTAAGATAGCTGCAAATTTAACATCTACGTCTCCATGCGCAAGAGGCCTGAATCTTTTAAATGGATGAACTTTGTCATTTTTAATATCAAAAATATCATTAATGATGTACGTTGCAGAAGAAATCGCGCAGAAAATGAAAAATCCTACAATTACAGGAAATACTGCAGTAGGATTAAATAATTCTCCGGTAAATGTTACAGCAGCAAAAATTGCAAAATTTTTAACCCACTGACGAGGTCGAAGTAATCTTAGAATATTATATGCTTTGCGTCCCATTTTTCTTTCTTGTTAGATAATTTAAAAATAGTAAAGTTCCACCTACGATAATTACAAGCATTATTATGGCGAAAATTTTTCCACGGCTGGATAGAACTAGAGAAAGTGAACCAAATATAGCAGATATTACCCAGTAAAACAACGCAATTCGTCTTTGACCAAATCCAAATGAGAGTAAAAGATGGTGAAGATGTTTTTTGTCATGCCAAAAAGGAGAGTGTCCAGTTAAAATTCTTCTTCCTATCGTGAAAGCTCCATCAGCAAGTGGGACTCCCATAACTAAAATTGCAGTTGCAAGCTTAGCGCTCGAAAGAATTGAGGCAACCGCTAGAAGTAAATAAATTGCTGTTGCACCATATCCTGGAAAAATTTTTGCCGGATGAAAATTATAAATCAGAAATCCAATTGCAGCTCCTGAAATTATAAATGAAAGCGAAGTAGTGGTCTGAGTGAGGATATCTCCTACTCCAAATCTCATGCTGAGAATACCAATGAATATTGCAGATATAGCGACAATTCCTGGCATTTGTCCATCTACGCCTTTACTCCAGTTAAGCATGTTCATAACCCAAACAATCCAAAGAATTGCTACGACATGAGAAAGTGTTATCGCCATGCTAAATCCTAAAAATTCGATTGGTAAACGAAGTTCATTTAAATAAAGAATCCCACCTAGTGGATTTGTAATAAAATCTACATTTACCCCAGCTGCCACAACTAATACTGCGCAGAAAATATTAACAATAAATCTAAGGTAAGGAGAAATATCAAATTTATCATCCAGGACTCCTACGGCTAAAGAGATAAATGCAGCAAGATAAATTGCTATAGTTATTTGATTAATTGGGAGAAAAATAATTCCGGCAATCAGTGCCCCAAGAAAAAGAGGAATTCCTCCGCCCCTGGGAATTGGTTTTGTGTGAATTACTGCAGGGTGTTTTCTGACTTTTGGATCATCAACTATTTTTAATCTTTTCAAGATTAAAATGGAAACTGGAGTTATAGCAGCCGTTGACAGGAGCGCAACAATGAATGGTAAAAAAATAAAACTATTTAGAAAATTTTCCATCTAGATTATTAAATGAATTGTGCGAATTATAAAAAGAAAAGTTAATAGAGCTGTTAAGAAACTGGTAATTGCGATAAGTCTTGAGATTAGGGGAGAAGTGGTAGAGCTAATTGCAGATAAAATAATATTTACGAAAAATATTAGAGATGTGATAACTGAAGGAATAAAGATTCCAAAAGTTGAACTTAATCTATCTTCCCCCCAAGGCATTTGGTTAAAAACAGGAATTAGTGGCGGGAGTTTATTTATGTTAATTAAAATATATCCATATGTAACAACAATTAGGATAAATGTTGCGATATAAAGTCTAAAAATAAGGCGATCTCTTTTTAAAGAACTAAAATGCTTTTTCATAAATTTTTACTCCTCTAATATCTATTTTTTCTTCATAGTTAATAAGTTCCATGGGAAATTCTGGAACATTAGGCATAATAACAATTAGCTTTGGTTCTCTAGTCCTTATGGCATTTTCCATTTCTGATAGTCCTGTTGGATAATTCGTTATGTGATATGCGACAGTATAGCGCATGATTGGAGTTTTTTCAGAGAGTTTATAAACCTGTGCGTTATTTCCCCAAATAAATATTGATTCTTCTTTTGTTGTGTTTGCCTTAATATATCTTGCGAGATCATAATCTCTTGGGGTATTGCCATCAAAAAATGCCTGGTAAGAAGCGACATCCTTTTTATCGCTACAAAATGCAATTAGATTTGTGTAATGCTGTATGATTTTGCCTTTTAAATTAAAAGTATTTATTATCGCTAAGTATCCAACTACTAGGAATATTGCTAATAAAACTCTGGTTTTTTTCTCTTCAATGATTGTTCCCACCATTAAGCAAAAGCTTGGAAGGAGCATTATCAAATAATGTGTGTATGGGCGTTGAGCAAAGAATGCGCTGAAAAGAGAAAATGCAAACCAGACAGAAGCAAATAAAACATTTCGGGGAATTTTTTTTCTCTTCCAAAAAACAAATCCTAAGAACGAAGCAAGAAGACCAACCTTAATATATAGAAGACCTTGAGGAATTATAAATTCATTTCCGTATCCCACATACCCTACATTGCTAAAAAGAAAACCGTTTATGGCATCTTTAAAATTGTTTGTAAGAAAAAAATAACTAAGAATTAAAACAGTCGGTAATCCAAATCCTAGTATAAATGGAAGCGCTCTATTTCCAAACTTATCTTTTAGATCTTTTTCGTGATCAATTAAAATAAAGAATAAGAGCGCCATGAAATCAAAAACCGCAACGATCTTGGTTAGAAAAGCGAGGCTCATAAAAAAACCAGCGAGCAAGTGAAGTTTAAAATGCCAAGCTTTTTTTATGAAGTCGCCGGATATTATTATGTATGCAGAAGCTAAAATTGGGAAAAGCATAAAGTTTTCTGCATTCGCAATATTTCCCTCAATCAGTCTTGTTCCAAAAGCGAAAGTATAAAGAGTTGTTGAAGCGATTGCGCCGTATTTAGATTTTGGAAGTAGCCTTTTTACTATAAAATAAAATGCCCATAGGGAAAAAAGCCCGAAAAATAATGATAGAACTCTAAGTGCGAATTGATCGGAATTAAAAATTGCGTATAGTACATAAAGAAGAGGTGGCTTGTTGTCCCAGGCCCCTGAGTATAGAGATTGACCGCTGTTTAAAAGCATTCCAACTGCTTGATAAATCCCTTCATCTCCATACCAGTAAGGTTCAAAAAGACTTGGCCAGCGAAGTAAAAAGAAAACTACGGAGATTATTAACAAAAACCAAAATGATCTGCTTTTTTCAAGACGCGAAAAAAGTTTCATAATTTTTCAGTAACTTTATATTCCATTTTTCGTCCTAACATTAATTGCGTATGGGAAATAATAGCGGGTAGGGAGTTGAGGAAAAAACCAGCTATAGGCATAAGCACGAATTCTAATGGGAAAATTAACTCTCTAAATTTAGATTTACTTAAGTGTTTTGGTCTATTTCTGTAATCGATTACGATCATGACAACTAGAGCTATTAAGGAAGTGGTCAGAATAATTCTTGCCATAATTGGAAGACTATATCCGAGCGATGTTCTAGAGAACTCCGGATTTACCAAAGTAATTACGCTTGTCGCAATTGTTAAGATAAACCAATTTGCTGGCCAGAGAAAATGATCATATAAAACTTGAAAAAGTATTTTTGTTTTTCGGATAAATGGAACACCAGGAACCGTAAGCCACCATTTTATAAATAATGGATCATCACTTGCTCCGTAACTCCAGCGTCTTATTTGTGAGTATTTATTTTTTAAACTTCCGATGTAGGTAGGAGAAAGAGGAGAGTCCATAGAGGTTTTGAGGAAAATTGGATTTGCATAAATATCTCCTTTCATCATAAAAAAAGCTTTAAAGAAAACTCTGTAATCTTCTGGAATTACATCTGTGTCCCAATATCCGATTCTCTTTAGTAGTAAAAATGAAAGAGAGTACGTGGCATTTGCGATTAATCGATCTCCTTGAACTAATAGTCCAGTTCTATAAAGACTTGAGAAAAATGAAAATACTCGAGTTGCGGCTGGAACACTCCAGAAATTGTTATGATCCACATTTGCTGATTGCCAAAATCTGTTGTATCTTTTTTCCTCTTTCAAAAAGTCATAACCTAAGTAAGCAAAATATTGTCTGTCAAATATGGAATCGGCATCAGCGGTGGTAACAGTTGTAAAATTTACATCAATTATATTTGTATCGATTAAAATTTTATTTATCTCTTTAGCACTATATGATTGGTTAGAGGATTTTCCTTTAACTTCTCCAGGAATATCAGGATGATAAATTGCATATATTCCACCAAATGTGTTTTCGAAATCTTTAATAATTTTAGAGGCTTTTCTGTGCGCAGCATCTTCTCTCTTTTCCATAGCAAGAACTACATATAATCTTTTAAGAGGAAATGTTTGGGCCGCTAATGTTCCTACAATTCTTCTTAATTTTTCTTCAGTCTCCTTGTAGTTTGGAATTATTACCACATGGTTAACTTTTTCAAAATCTTGAAGTTTTTCACTTTTTTCAAGCCAGTTTTGGGACTCTGCTTCTTTTATTTTCTTGGATCCAATGTAAGCTGTAAGCATTAAAGAGAAGGATCTGTAAAACCAATAAACATCAAAAAAAAGTATGAAATAGGCAACCGTATAAGGAATAAAAATTGATCCCCAGATGGGGAAAAGTATAAGAGTCCAAGAGGTTATTCCAGGGAGGGCTAAAAGTGATCTGTGTGTCTTAATAGGATAGCGAGTGAAAATTTTGTTAAAGAATTCTGTCATAACGATTTGAATTTAGGAAACCAGATTGAATAATTTTTTTGCGTTTTCTGAAGTTTTAGCCTCAACTTCTTTCGGATCAATACCTTTAATTTTACCTATCTGCGCTGCGACAATTATAACATAGGAAGGAATATTACGGCTATGTCTGTGAGGCTCAGGAGTTAGATATGGAGAGTCTGTTTCAGTAACAATTCTTTCAATTGGTGTATTTTTGATCAAATCTGAAAGCTTTGTATCTTCACCTTTTGCAATTCCATCATAAGTTATATTTCCATCAAATCCCACTAAAAATCCTAGCTCAAGAACCTTATTTAAAAATCCTACATTTCCAGACATGCAATGAAACATTCCGGGTTTTTCTTTCCTTATTAAAGATGAATTTTTATTTAAAATTTCGATTATGTCGTTTCCAGCTTGTCGGTTGTGGATTTGGAGAGGTAGTCCCAATTTATGTGCAAGTTCCAGCTGTTTAATAAAAACCTCTTTTTGAAGTTTTGGCTCTACTATTCCGTTTGAGGCATAAGAATAGTAGTCAAGTCCAATCTCGCCAAGCGCTAATACCTTTTTAGATGATCTAGCAATTTTTTCTAATTCTTCAACCCATCCTTCTTCTACTTTATCTGCATGGTGCGGGTGAATTCCTACGATTGCATATAAGTTGGGATATTTTTCAGCGAGCTCTACAGCTTTTTGACTAGATTCAAGGCTTGTGCCCGTGTTAATTATTATTTCAACACCGTCTTCATGCGCTTTTTTAATTATTTCGTTGTAGTCTTTTGTGAATGATTTAAAGTTTAAATGACAATGAACATCTACCATATTACTATTATATAATTTCCGCTTGCCCCGATCCATATCTTGCCGTTCGCCTTACCTACTTTTCGTAGCGAGGCTCACGGAGCGATTATTGGAGGGTCGCGCCCCTCAAAATTTTAAATGGGTGGGGCTTGACAAAGTCCTAAGAAAGTTGCTTAATATTATTAATGGCAAAAAGAAAGCA
>CAYORA010000032.1:0-12724 GCA_964406285.1 uncultured Gammaproteobacteria bacterium | reverse complement strand
CAAAGCAGTTTGAGTAGATAAGCCAAGATTTTTATAAATGAAGGGGAAAAGAACTTCGAACGCAGGCTCCTTTAATTTTTTCCCGCCATAAAATGTTCTTATAATATAGCGATTTCCCTCTGCTGAAATTCCAGGATATGAAACTCGAGTTTGATCTGGCCCCAATCTACCATCATATTCAAATCCATCTCCTCCCACAAAAAATCCGCTTCTTTGGTCAGGAGCTATCCCAGCGCGATCTGCAACTAAGCCATTGATTTCTAAAACCGCGTCTCTTCTTTGGTCTAGATCAAGTGGCGCTTCTTTTGGTGCTCCGGATCCTGTTCTTTCTGCTGCTGTTGATCCTGCCATAGCTGTCAAATATACTCTTTGAAACTTTTAGTGTCAACTACTATAATCTTTAAATATGGATTCGCCAGAAGTATTTTCACAAATGCAAAGCCCTTTTGCTATGATTATATTTGGCGCCACAGGAGATTTATCGCACCACAAATTAATCCCCGGACTTCTTTCACTTTTTAATAAAAAAATGCTCCCTGAAGAATTCTTTATTATTGGTTATTCTAGGCGTGCTTATTCAGATGCTGACTTTAGAAATTCTTTTGACGGATTGGGTGAAAAGGAAGGATGGGATGAATTTTCTAAGCACCTTTATTACCAAAAAGGAACTTTTGAAAAAAAAGAAGGATATGAAAATTTAATTGAACGCCTTAATGATTTGGATAAAAAAATCGGCGCGTGCATTACTCGCTTCTTTTATCTAGCAACGCCACCAGAGCATTACTCAGATATTTTAGATAAATTGGTTTCAACTAAGTTATCAGAAGGTTGCGGACAGGGGAGCAATAAGTGGACGCGGGTAGTTATTGAAAAACCTTTTGGCAAAGATGCCGAAACAGCGAAAATGCTTGAAGATAAACTTTCAAGTATTTTTGATGAAAAGCAGATTTTTAGAGTAGATCATTATTTAGGAAAAGAAACAGTTCAGAACATGCTGGCGTTTAGATTTGCGAATAGCATTTTTGAACCAATGTGGAATTCTAAATTTATCGAGCATGTGCAGATTACCTGGGCAGAAAAGGAGGGAATTGAGAATAGAGGAAATTTTTTTGATGGAGTAGGAATGCTTAGGGATGTAGTCCAGAATCATATTATGCAACTTATTTCTGCAGTTGCGATGGAGCAGCCCCGCAGTTTTACGAAAGAAGACGTCAGGAATGAAAGAGCAAAGGTAACTAGAGCTGTAACACTCGCTGATAAAGATGTGATTAGGGGTCAATATGATGATTACGAAAATGAGGAAGAGGTGGAAAAAGGATCCGATACCGAGACTTATGTGGCCATGAAACTTTCAGTTAATACTCCCAGGTTTTCAGGTGTGCCGTTTTACATAAGAGCTGGGAAGCGAATGGAAAAAGAGGTAATAACTATTTCTGTTGTTTTTTATCAAACTTGCCATATATTGTTTAAGGAGTATGGGTGTCCTGAGATTGGAAATGTTTTGACTTTTAGAATTCAACCTGACGAGGGAATTACTCTTCGTTTGATAGCCAAGCAGCCGGGTGCCAAATTAAAATTAGGAAGTGTAAATATGAAATTTAATTATAAAGATGATTTTGGGACAACTGGACTTGACGCATACGAAAAAATTTTACTCGATATCTTCAATGGTGATCAAATTTTGTTTTCAAGAAGTGACGAAATTCAAAATTCATGGAAGTTGCTAGACAATATTTTAAAAACATGGGAGAATGAGGAAAATATTTCCAAGTATGTTTCTGGATCCTGGGGTCCGGAAGAAGGAAATGCTCTAATTGAGCGGGACGGGAAAAAATGGATCAAATAAATTTTGACGAATTTAAAAAAATAAAAATTTTAATGGGAAAAATAACAACTTGCGAAAAAGTTGAGAACGCAGATAAGTTGTTAAGATTGCAAGTTGATTTTGGTGAGTTTCAACGCCAAATTATTAGCGGAATTGCAGAAAGTTATTCGCCAGATGAGTTAGTTGGAAAAACTCTTCCATTTGTAGTAAATCTAGAATACAGAAAATTTAAAGGAGAAGAGTCACAGGGCATGCTTGTCGCAACTGGAACGGGAAGTGATAATGTAGTTTTACTTGAACCTAATAAAGAAATTGAAGCAGGTGCTGAGGTAGTTTAAAATCTTTTTAATTCTACGCTTTTATAAGTATCTTCTAAATTTAAAACTTCGAGAACAAAATTTAACTTATCTTGAAATGCCTTTCCATAGAAAAGATCACAATATGTACTGAATAGCAGCTCAGCGTGTAAGTTTTCTGATCTTAGTTTAATTTCCCAAAGTCTTTCTTCGCTTGATAAATCTTCAAACCAAACATTAAAGCCCGAATTATGAAGTCTTATGCATTTACAAATAAAATCAATCGCTTCAGGTGGAAAGTCTAATTCTATGAGAATTTCTCTGGCATATAATGAACCCCAATATTCATGAGCAGGAAAAGAATTATTAGTGCCACCTGCAGATCTTAACAATGGTATTTCTTTTCCATCCTTTATGAATATTATTATTTTTCCAATGTCATGCAAAAGTGTGGTTATTTTTAATAAATCAGCTTTCTTAATTCCAGCAATTTCACTTTTTAAAATTTCTTCTAGTCCAATTTTTGCTTTCGAGTTGGTAATAAAATCTCCATCCGAAAATTCCTTAGCTTTTTCATATGTTCTTTCCAGATGTTCATTTACCGGATCATTATTATGATTTTCATTGTTTTCGATAACATTTCTTGATAATTCGAAATATCGATGAGATTTTATTTTTCTAACAATTTCTTCTAAATCAAAATTCATAAATTGAGTCTAGCATTTGACTTTAATTTTTACAATAAAATTGATAGACTCAAATGATATGAAGATTGGCTTTATAGGACTTGGAAAAATGGGATCTAGAATGGCTGAAAAACTTTTAGAAGACGGTCATCAAATTGTGGTATGGAATAGATCGGAGGCCGTATTGAACGAATTTAAATCAGAAAATCCAAATGCGGTAGTAGCAAGTTCCATTGAAGACCTGATTTCTAAATTAGAAAAACCGCGTGTAATTTGGATGATGGTTAGTCACGGTGCGGTAGATGAGGTTTTAGGTGAAATTAAAAAAGCAGTTTTAGACGAAGGAGATGTAATTATTGACGGGGGAAATTCTCATTATTTAGATACAGATCTTAGGGCGGATGAGGCAGAAGGATTGCTAGGGGTTCATTATTTAGGAATTGGAACAAGCGGAGGATTGATTGCCGCTAAAGAGGGATATCCAATGATGGTTGGCGGATCCAGAGAGGGATATGAAATCATAAAACCAATTTTGAATTCTCTTTCAAAGCCTAATGGAGGACATGAATATTTTGGAAGTGGGGGGGCCGGGCATTTTGTAAAAATGGTTCATAACGGAGTTGAATACGCTCAGATGCAGGCACTTGGTGAGGGTTTTGATGTAATGGCAAATTCACGATACAATCTTGATCTTCCAAAGATAGCCAGGCTATGGAAAAAGGGTACAATTGTTTCAGGGTTTTTAGTAGATAGGCTTTCGGAAATGCTTGATAAAGATCCCCAGCTTGAGAGTTTTAAAGGACAAATTGCGAGAAGTGGAGAGGGTGATTGGGCCATAGAGGCGGCGCGAAAAGAAGGATTGGTCATCGAAGTAATTGATGATTCAGTCGCATATCGCGAAAAATCCGAAACTGATGAAAAAATACAAAATTCCATGACAGCTCGAGTTATTAATGCGCTTCGTCAAGCATTTGGAGGACATCAGATTAAGAAATAATTGTGCTATACTCGAATCTGTGAAGTATTCGACATTTTTCCCAAAAGCCAGGAAATCAGAATTTAAAGATGATCTTTCCATAAACGCTAAATATTTAGTTAAAGCGGGTTATGTTGATCAGCTTATGGCAGGCTCTTACACATTATTGCCACTTGGGTTTAGGGTCGTAGAAAAAATAAAAAACATTATCCGCGAAGAATTAGATAAAACTGGAGCACAGGAATTATCAATGCCTCTTCTTCACCCTAGAGATGTTTGGGATAAAACAGGGAGATGGTCCGACGCTGGGGTTAAGCAAATAATGTACCAGTTCAAAGATATCCACGATAGGGAATTTGGTTTGAGTTTCACCCACGAAGAAATAGTTATGGATTTACTTGGGAAAATGGTGCAATCATACAAAGATCTTCCAGTTAAGGTTTATCAGTTTTCAACTAAATTTAGAAATGAACCCCGTGCAAAATCTGGAATTTTAAGAGGAAGAGAATTTTTAATGAAAGATCTTTATTCTGCTCATGTAAGTGAAGATGATATGTATGTTTATTATAATGCTGTAAAAGAAGCGTATCCAAAAATTTTCAAACGTCTTGGTCTAGATTCCATAACAGTAGAAGCCTCCGGGGGAGTATTTACTGATAAAAATAGCCACGAATTCCAGGTAATAAGTGATGTTGGAGAGGATACAATTTACATCTGTGATTGTAGTAATAAATCTTGTGATTGTAAATTTGCTCAGAATAAGGAATTGTTTAAAGGCAACGATGGAGATAAATGTCCAGAGTGTGATGACTGTACAGTAAAATCTGCAAAGTCCATTGAAGTCGGAAATATTTTCCCACTTGGAACTAAATATTCTCAAAACATGAAAGTCCTATTTACAGATGAAGAGGGCGCTCAGCAAAATATTTGGTTTGCTTCATATGGAATTGGCCCAACTAGAGTCATGGGAACTCTTGTAGAAATATTTCACGATGACCGCGGAATTATCTGGCCAAAAAGTGTCGCACCATACCAAGTCTATTTAATAAGTCTAGGAAGAAATGAAGAAGCAGAGAAAATTGAAAAGGAGCTTGAAGAAAAAGGAATAGAGGTTTTATATGACGATAGAGAAACTTCAGCTGGAGAGAAATTCGCAAACGCAGATTTACTAGGTCTTCCATATCGCCTGGTAATTTCTCAAAAAACAGAAGATAAGATCGAATTTAAGAAAAGAAATAGTCAGGACATTGAGCTATTAACTTTAGAAGAAATTATTTCTAAAATTGGGGAAGAAAAGGAATCTGAAGTTTAAATACGTAAATCCACACAAAAGTATAAGCCACCAAAAGAATTATAACTCCAACACCTAAAACTAAGGACATCATTTTTGATCCTCCATGTTTTACGGTAGCACCTTGATTTTTACCTGGATTATTTGCATTAAAAGCTATGGTTCCTCCACCGATCGGAGATGGAGCAGCTGGAGTAGCAGGTGCAGCTTGTGGCATAACTGGAGCCGCAGGTTGAATAGGAGCTGGAGCTATTGGTTGTGCGCCAATTGCAGGGTTAAATGGTGGTGGGGCTGCAGGTGGAGGAGGTGGAACTGCTCCGCTTGGAGGTGTAGCGGGTCCATTCATAACTCTATCGTATGCTTCTTGAAGTTTTGGGTCAGTAGCGGACAGCTTTGGATCCATACTATTTAGTTTAACGCATCGGTGGTTTTTGTCAACCCCAATCTAATCCAGGTAAAGTTTAGCTTATTGTGCTTTAGTAATAAGAATTTCCAAAAACTCATTAAAATTTATACCTGCAGCTTTTGCTTCTTTGGGTAAAAGGCTTTCTGAAGTTAGCCCTGGGATTGTATTTACGTCCAAAGCATAAGGGACATTTTTATATACCATAAAATCAGTCCGTGAATAAGTTCCTAACTCAAAATGTCTATGAATTTTAAGTGTTAAGTTTTGTATCTTTTTTTGCATTTCATCGTCTAATGATGGAGCAAAGGGAATTTCCTGAGTTTTTCCAGTGTATTTATTCTCATAATCAAAAAATTCTCCATCCGGTGGGATAATCTCAATAATCGGCAAGGGTTTATCGTTTAATATACCAACAGTCACTTCAATACCCTGAAAACATTTTTCAACGAAAATTCCTGTTTCCATATCTAGTATTCGTTTTACTTCGGCGCCAACTAGATCATCCGTGCTTTTAATTATTGCGACTTCACGAGATGAACCGCCATTTGATGATTTTAAAACACAAGGGAACCCGAATTTTTCTATGTCATTTTTTGTTTTAATAACTTTCCAAGGTGAAGTTGGAATATTATTCTTATCGCAATAGATTTTGAAGGGAATCTTGAACCAAGCATTTTGTAAACCTTTAAAGTTTCTAGTTCCAACTACCGGTATATTTATTTTGCTTAAAAATTCATGGAGTTTTCCACCTTCTCCTTCTTCGCCATGGAGTACTGGGAAAATTACATCGTATTGATTGCTAATTGTAGTAATAGGTTCGTATCCATCTATAAGATCATAAATCTTAATGTCGTGGCCATTTTCTTTAAGTGCACCTGAAACATTTTTTGCAGAATTTAAAGAAACTTCCCGTTCAGAGGAATCACCGCCTGTGATTATTAGAACTTTCATGGAAACTGATTATAAATGAATTGAATACAGTAAGCAAAAATAGTAGAATGCAGGCATGAATAGACCAATAGACTCAGGAGCAGGTTTTGGGATGTCGCCGCTTCCACCAGGAGATGGAAAAAAAGATTCAGCAGAGCCTCAATTACCCTATGTTCGTTTTAATTTGCTTACTGATGAGATGATGCAATTTCGACCAAGTCGTGGAGTAAATTATTCACCATTTAGATTTCCAGACTTGAATCCTCAGGAGTTTTTAGCAAGCTTGGGAGATGCAGTACCAAAAGGGATATTAATTCCTGACGGGATGGAAATGCCTAAACCAATGTTAGATCCAACAGTGAGAGTTGCCGATTCAAGTCGCGTAAGTGGAGTGACCTTAGTGGCACATCGCTACAGAGAACATGGAGGGATAAGAAGATTCCTGGTTTTAGAGTTTTTATCAAAGTACCCTGATGGCGTTAAAGCAATGCAAAAAGTACAACTTGAAACAGATTCTAGAGAGCCCGGAAATTTACAATATCATGGTGTAGCATTGGTAGATCCAAACGCAGAAACGGGAGGATATCAACGAACACCAGAATTACTTGCAACAGAGGAGCAGGCCGATGCATTTGTCGGTAAAGCAAGACAGTTATTTGAAGAATGGAAAAATAGCCCAGAGGGAGTTACTAGAGCAAAACGTTCGCATGTTACGCTTGCTTCCAAAACTTCTTAAAAATAGGTATACTTCGAATATGAAAATAATCGTAACTCACTCGGCGCCTGATTTGGATGCTGTAACTTCTGTTTGGCTTATAAAAAGATTTTTGCAAGGCTGGAATGATGCAGAGGTGAAATTTGTGCCTGCTGGTTCTCGTTTGGATAAATCTCGTGCAGATAAAATTACAGATCCGATTGAAAAAATTGGAGTAGATGAGGTGATTCACGTAGATACAGGAATGGGTCCGCTTGACCATCATCAAACTTTTTCAGATAAAGTTTGCGGTGCGACGTTAACTTGGGATTTCGTTCGCAAAAATGGGCAAATGTTTGAGAATGAAGCTACTTCGGATAAAGTTCAAACTCGGGAACAGGCGATTTCTCGAATGATGAACGTGGTAGTAGAAGACGATCATTTTAAGCAGGTTTTTTATCCTGAACCAAATGCAGATCATTATGAATTTATGCTTTCAGATATGCTAGATGGGTTAAAACTTCAGAAGCCGGGGCAAGACCAGGCATGTGTGGATTTTAGCTTCTTAGCGCTAGACGCCATAATGCATAATTTTGAAAATAAAATTTGGGCTGAAAAAGAAATTGAAGAAAATGGGAAAAAATTTGAATCTAGATGGGGAAGAGCGATAGCGTTTGAGACCATAAATGATGATGTAATAAAAATTAGTCAGAAAATGGGATACGCTATTGCCATAAGAAAAGATCCTAGAAAAGGCTACGTGAGAATTAAAGCAACACCTGCGGTAAATGTAGATCTAACTCCGGTTTATGAGCAATTGCGAAAAATGGATCCTGAAGCCACTTGGTTTCTACATGTAGGTAAAAGAATGCTTCTAAATGGGACTCCAAAAAATCCCAAAATGATTCCAACTAAATTAAAGCTTGAAGATATTATTAATGTTTTAAGAAAGGACTAATGCTGAGGTCGCTAAAAAATTTTCTTGATCCGCAGTTCGCGATACTGATGTTATAATGTTATCCGAGATTGTTTGTTTAATTTAAATTAAAATAATCTTGGTGAGCTTAATCTCAAAATGCGATCTGCTAAAATTTCTTAGCTCCCCGCACAAAATTATGGATAATTGTATTTTTTGTAAAGTAATCGCTAAAGAAGTTCCTGGGTATTTTATCTTAGAAGAAAAAGAATATGTAGCTTTTTTAGATATTTTCGGTTCTACCGATGGACATACTATGGTCGTTCCGCGTAAGCATGGATTAAGCATCTTGGATTATTCCAAAGAAGAATTAGGGGAATTTATGAAGGGTGCTCAAACTGTTGCTAAGAAATTGGAAAAGAATTTAAATGCTGATTCAATTACAATCGGAATAAACCATAAAGAAGAAAAAGGTGTACCGCATCTCCATATACATTTAATTCCAAGGTTTAAGACGGATGGCGGAAAAGTGATCCAGACACTAGTTTCCAAAGATCTTGATCAAGATTTAGCCAAAACAGCAGAGAAAATCCGCACGAATTAACTTGTTAATTGGCTTCATTTGGGGTACAATTTAACACACATTCGTTAAACCGTAGCCACGTATTATCGTAGCTATGAATTAAAAGGGGGTGTTTATTTAATTTATGGTAGTAGTAAAAAAGTCACCAGGAGATTCTGATGATTCATTAATTAGAAAATTTTCAAGAAAAGTCATGTCTGAAGGTATTGTTCAGGAAGCTAAAAGAAGAGAATTTTATTTAAAACCTTCTCTTGCACGTAAACAAAAACTTGAAGATGCCAGAAGGGTAAAAAAGGTCTGGTAAAAATGAGTAACCTCAACGTTCTAATTTTTGTTGAAAGTAGATACAAGGTTAATAGAAAGAGGATTCGAACTGCGCTAGCAAACTTACTAAGTGAACAAGGCGTTAATTCTCCTGTGGAAGTTTCAATTGCAATTGTAGGGGATCGCAAAATGCGTGAGCTTTCAAAAAAATATAAAGGAGAAGATAAAACACGAAATATTTTATCTTTTTCTTTAACTGAAGGAGAAAAACATGCGACTCCATCTGACATAATCAGGCTTGGCGATATCGTAATTTCTTATCCCGTTGTAATTACCGAGGCAGCTCGTGACGAAGTTTTAGTGGATGATAAGATCGATGAGCTTGTAGTTCATGGAATGAGTCATCTTTTAGGATTACACCATGAATAATTTTCAATTATCAATTCTCAATTTTCATTGAATTTTTAACGTTTCAGTGAATCATTTATTGTAAATTGAAAACTGTAAATTGTAAATTGGAGCACAGCGACATTTATGGTTTTTTATTTAAAATATCGCCCCAAGAAAATATCTGAATTAGATAGTAATGAGCTTGTTGAAAAATTGACAAGTATTTTAAAGGGAAATCTCCCAGATAAAATACCCCATGCGTTTCTTTTTACTGGACCAAAAGGGCTTGGAAAAACTTCTACGGCTAGAATTTTAGCAAAAGCTATAAACTGCACCAACAGAAAGAGTGACGAAATTGAGCCATGTAATAAATGTCACTCATGTATCTCTATAAATAATGGGTCGAATTTAGATGTTTTAGAAATTGATGGTGCATCTAACAGGGGAATAGATGAAATAAGAGATCTTCGCGAGAAGATTCGCCTGGCACCAGTTAATTCCCTTAAGAAGATTTACATAATTGATGAGGTTCACATGCTTACAACTGAGGCTTTTAACGCACTTCTTAAAACCTTAGAGGAGCCGCCTGATCACGCATTTTTTATACTTTGTACCACTGAAGTTCAGAAAGTCCCTGAAACAATTCTTTCTAGGTGCACAAATATTAAGTTTACTAAAGCGACACTCTCTGATTTTAAAAGTTCTTTTGGGCGTATCTCAAAAGGAGAAGATCTAAAAATAGATAAAGAAGCGCTAGAGCAATTAGCTAGACTTTCTGATGGATCATTTAGGGACGGCGCAAAAATTTTGGAAGAGTTGAGTGCGTCTAGTAAAAATATAACACTCAAATTAATTGAAGAAAAATACAAAACTCAGTCGATTGATAAATCAGTTATAGATTTAATTGAAAGTTTTAAAAATAAAGATTCAAAGAAAGGAATTCGAATTGTTTCTGATCTTTCAAATGAAGCCGCTGACTTTAAGTTAATAGTGGAAAGTCTTATAGATAGATTGCATAAAAATTTGCTTTCTGGAGTCAACGGAGAAAAGACCGATTTAGGTTTGGATAGTACAAAAAAGCTTATAGAAATGTTAGTAAAAACACATACGAGTATTAAATATGCAGTTTTACCACAGCTTCCATTAGAGTTAACAATCATAGAATGGGCAGCGATTTCTGATAATGTAATTGAGCCAAAGCAGATAGAGAAAGAGGAGAAGTCGGTTGCGCCATCAGCAAAAAAGCCTCTTCCAAAAGCCACTGAAAATGGTAATATATTAGAGTCTCTTATTGAGGAAATTAAGAAAGAAAATTTCTCAATTGCTGGAGTTTTACGAGGCTGTAAAATAGAGAAATCAACGGACAAAGAGCTAGTTCTTTCTACGGAGTTTAATTTTCATAAAGAAAGGCTAAGTGACGAAAAAATAATAAAATTGGTAGAAGAAAAGATTGAAAAATTAACAGGGAAAAAGATTAAATTTATAATTGAATTAAAGTAGCCCAAACGTTGTTTGATGACAACTTAGGGTGAAGGAGGTGATTTTATGAACAATCCATTTGGACAAATAGGTGAACTTAAAAAGATGAGAGATCAAGCGATGCAAATTCAACGCTTGCTATCAGCAGAGGAAGTAGAAGTTAACAAAAACGGAGTTGATATAACAATCACTGGAGACCAAAAAATTAAAGAGATCAAGACTAACGGAAGAAGCGATAACGACATTAAGGAAGCAATAAATGAAGCTGTAAAGAAATCTCAAGAAATCGCAGCTAAAAAGCTTGCAGGGATGCAAGGGGGATTAGGAGGATTACTAGGAAAGTAATGTTAATTTTTTCAGGAACATCAAATCCTGCTCTCGCAAAAAAAATTGCCGGAAAATTAGATACCAAGCTTTCATCTTTGGAAATATTTAAATTTCCGGATAAAGAAGTTAGAATTAGAGTATTAGAGAAAGTTTTAGATAAGCACGCTATTGTCGTGCAATCAACTGGAGTACACCCCAACCACTATTATATGCAGCTTTTCTTTATCCTGGATGCATTAAAGAGGAGTGGAGGGTCTGAGGTTACACTTGTAATTCCATATTTAGGCTATCAAAGACAAGACCACATATTTAGAAGTGGAGAAGCAGTTTCTCTTGAGGTAATTGTAAATCTTATTAAGGCGATGAAAGTCGATAGAGTTATTTCTTTTGATCTACATGCTCCGAGAATTTCGGAGTTTTTTATTAATAAAAGAATAAAAATGGATCACCTTTCAGCTCTTCCGGTTTTTGCAAAAGAAATCGAGAAAATGGATTTAAAAAATGTAGTTTTAGTAAGTCCAGACATGGGAGGAATAAGAAGGATTAAGATTTTAGCTGGACTTTTAGGAGACGCCGTTCCATGCATTTCAATTGAGAAGAATCGAGATCTTAATACAGGAGAGATAGAGTCAAATAAAATAAATGGCGAGGTAAGAAAAATTGCAGTTGTTGTGGATGATGTGATTTCCACGGGAGGTACCCTTATTGCAGCAGCAGATTTACTTAAAAAAAACGGCGCAGATGAAGTATATGTATTTGCGACACATGGAATCTTCGCAGGAGACGCTTCAGCAAATCTTCAGAAATCAATTATAAAAAGAGTAACAATTGCCGATACAATTGAGGTTAGACCAAAGAGAAGATTTGAAAAACTTCATGTGGTTTCTGTTTCTCCTTTAATTGCCGAAGCACTCAAGAAATGAAAGTACCCAAGTCAATCCAAAATCTAATCGAGTCGTTCGAGAAGCTTCCGGGCGTTGGTCCGAAAACTGCTCAGCGTTTGACCTTTTATCTTCTTCATGTTCCACAGTACGAGCTCGATAAATTTGCCTCAAGTTTAACTTCCTTAAAAACGGGGACAACCATTTGCTCTAATTGTTTTACTGTAGGAGAAAGTGATCCATGTGAAATTTGTGAAGACGCTAATCGTGATCAAGGACTGATTTGCGTGGTAGAGGAGCCGCTTGATGTTCTGGCACTGGAGCGTGGAGGAAAATACAAGGGTGTATATCATGTTTTACATGGAAGAATTGATCCTTTAAATAACATAGGTCCGGATGAAATTTACATTGATAAATTACTTGAAAGAATTAAAAAATCACAAATTTCAGAAATTATCTTAGCTACCAATCCGACTATGGAGGGAGAAGCAACTGCCATGTATATAACTAAGCAAATAAAATCTCAGAATCCAGACATTAAACTAACTAGAATTGGGCGTGGTTTGCCAATAGGCGCGGATTTAGAGTATGCTGATGAAATAACCCTTCAACGTGCGCTTGAGGGAAGAAGTGAGCTATGAATCAGTTAGGAAGTTTTGAGGATGTAATAGAGAAGGGTCAATCTACTATTAAGAATGCAGCTAAATCAGCGCAGGCAGGAGCCGCTAATCTTGCAAATACTGCAACAGGCCAAGTTTCAAATAATACTCCAAGTGATCA
>CAYORA010000031.1:5205-12891 GCA_964406285.1 uncultured Gammaproteobacteria bacterium | reverse complement strand
CTTAAAGACTAAGCCGGGAAAAATCTTAAGCTGGGTTTGGGAAAATATTCTATTCTTAGAAAGTTTATTCCTGCTCTTATTTATTCCGCTATACCCGAAGCTTCCACTTCTAGATATTCAAAATACTTGGGTTTATATTAGAATTGAGGATTTCTTAGTATTTTTTGTAATACTTTCGTGGCTAACTCTACTTGTAAAAAAGAAAATTAATTTAAAAACTCCGCTAACTATTCCTATCTTAGTTTTCTGGACTATTGGAGCTGTAGCTACTATTCACGGAATTCTTATTATTTTCCCAACCATCTCTAACGCTTTTGCAAATGTCGCTTTCTTAAGTTTGGTTCGTCATATTGAATACATGAGTTTGTTTTTCATAGGTTACCACGGAATGAAAGACAAAAAATAT
This sequence comes from uncultured Gammaproteobacteria bacterium, assembly GCA_964406285.1. GTDB lineage: Bacteria > Patescibacteriota > Microgenomatia > Levybacterales > UBA12049 > 2-01-FULL-39-10-A. The sequence goes on along the minus strand of CAYORA010000031.1, from coordinate 12,485 downwards.
TTGCCTTATGTTGTTTCGGCTTTAACATTAACACTAATAGGAGTTATTTTTTACGGATTTGGTCAAAAGTATTTAGCGTTTCCTGCATTTCTAACTATGAACGAGGAATTTGCAAAGGGAACTCCAATTACTCTTTCTGCGCTTTCTCGTGTTCCTTCAACTTTTGCAGGACATTATGATTTAGCAGCATATCTCGTATTAGTAATTCCAATTTTTATGAGTCTTGCATTTGGGCTTAAGAATTGGCTTGTGCGAATAATTTTTATTGCAATTTCTCTAGCCGGAGTCACTCTTCTTCTAATGACAGTTTCCCGAGTTTCCTTTTTTGTTTTATTTATTTCCTTAGGTTTTGTTTTACTATTTCAGAAAAAGAAATTGCTTTTAGCTCTCATACCGGTTGCTCTAATCGGAGGAGTTCTTTTTATTACTATTCAATCTTCGCTTTTTGATCGATTTAAAAGCACGGTTTCAGAGGCTGATGTATTAATAGATGCAAATACAGGGGAATCTGTCGGACATGTTAGATTTGTTCGAAAGGAATATTTTAAAGACAGAATTGTACTACAAAGAACAGTAAGGGATCAGGCAGAGCTTGCTGAAGCGATTAAAGAAAGTCAAGATGAATCAATTGATTCAGAGTCAACCATAATTCTTCCTTACAGATTTATTCCCGAAGAAGTCCCAATTCTAACCGCAGTTAATATTTCAACTGGAGAGAGTTTGCCTCAAGGGACAGGATATACGAATATTTATTTATCACCAGTCATAAAAAGAGCAAATAGCTTTTTTATTGAGCTCCCACCAACGTCTCAATCATCTTCCTCAGCTTTAGTTCTCAGAGGCAATTTTATAATAAAGCGTGCTTCCGCATATGACCTCTCTTTTACTACAAGATTTCAGGGTGAGTGGCCAAGAGCAATTGACGCATTCAAGACAAATCTTTTACTTGGGAGCGGATATGGATCAGTAAGTTTAGCAGTTGATAATAATTATCTCAGAATTTTGGGAGAAGTTGGGTTATTAGGTTTTATATCATTTTTTATTCTCTTTCTTATATTAGGCATTTATGCAAGGAAAATATACCCTGACATAGAATCACCATTAGCAAAAAGCTTCATATTGGGTTTGTCAGCAGGAATAATTGGCCTTGCTCTAAACGCAACTTTAATAGATGTTTTTGAAGCTTCAAAAATCGCGTTTATACTTTGGACACTAATAGGAATTGCCTTCGCTATTCTTGAAATGTATAGAAGGCATAGTTTTACCTTAATAAATGAACTTAAGAAAGTTTTGACTTCGAATTATGCAGTGATCGCCTACCTATTTATATTTTGCATAGTATTGTTTGCTCCTATGTTGGGAAATTATTTTGTTGCTGATGATTTCACATGGCTTAAGTGGGCAGCAGATTGTGGTAATTGTTCAGCGCCAAATTTATTTGTTAATTATTTTATAAACTCAGATGGATTCTTTTATAGACCAGGCATGAAGATATATTTCTATCTTATGTATCAAATATTTTGGCTTAATCAAGTTGTTTATCATTTCTCATCTTTATTTTTACATTTTATGGCAGCATCCTTATTTTTCTTAATAGCAAGAAAAATATTTGGAGGGGTTAAGCTGGCATCGCTTGCCGCATTTATATTTTTAATTCTAAGCGGTCCATTAGAAAACGTATTTTGGATTTCCTCAATCGGGCATTTATTCAACGCTGTATTTTCACTATTAGCAATTCTACTTTTCATTCATTGGGAAGAAAAAAAGAAAATTTATTACTTAATTGGTTCTCTGATTTCTGTTTGTGTTGCTCTAACTTTCCACGAGCTAGGAGTTGTAGCGCCACTTCTTGTTTTTGCATATAAGTTATTTAAAGATGGATTTATGGCTAGCGTTAAAAATCTTCCAAAAAAATTTGATTATTTAATTCTATGGTTTCCAATTCTCGGTTACCTAATTCTTCGAGTAATTTCTAATAGCCACTGGTTTAGCGGAGATTATAGCTACGATCCGTTTAACCTTCCTTTTAATTTAATTGGAAATATATTTGGTTATTTTTCTTTGGGTGTTTTGGGTCCAATATCATTCCCGCTTTACGACTCGATTAGAAATTTTGCCAGAGAAAATATGACCATATCTTTAATTGCTGTTCCCATTATTGCTCTAGCTTCTTGGATTATCTATAAATTGTTCGCAAATAAGTTTAGCGATTTGGAAAAAAGAATAATTATATTTGGATTTATATTCACTGTAGTTTCGCTTTTACCTTTCTTAGGACTTGGAAATATTACTTCAAGGTATAGTTATTTATCTACAATGGGAGTTGTATTCATTCTTGTAATAATCCTTAAGAAGGTTTATGGGTACTTAGAAGATAGCGGTAGGGAGATGGCGATTGGATTTACAGGTGTCGCTATTTTAGTATTTGCCCTTTTCCATATAATTCAAATCCAGAGCGCCTTATTTAATTGGCATGAAGCCGGAAACAAAACAAAGAGATTTTTTATTTCTATGGAATCTATATACACTGCTTATTGGTCGCAAAAAGATACCCAGTTTCACTTCCTAGATGTTCCTTCTAAAGATGGACAGGCTTGGGTATTTCCGGTTGGACTCCCTGATGCTATTTGGTTTGCATTTAAAAATCCTGATGCTAAAGTGTTTATTCATAATGATACTGATACCGCACTTCAGCAAGCAGGATTATCGCTTTCACATCCTGTTTTTAGATTTACTCCGGATGGAAACGTAAGCGAAGTTAGAAGGAAAATTGATCCTCCTCCTGATTTGATAATGCCTTAGGGATAAATTAAAATGAATTTAATGAAAAGAATTTATCTGGGGTTTCTTCTTAGTATTTTATTGCTTGGACTAATTTTAAGGCTTTATAAATTTGATAATCCTATTGCTGACTGGCATAGCTGGCGCCAAGCAGACACATCTTCAGTGTCGCGTGTATTTGTTGAAGAAGGCTTTGATGTATTGCATCCCAGGTATCATGATCTGTCAAATGTGCCTTCAGGTCTGAATAATCCTCAAGGATATAGATTTGTTGAATTCCCAATATATAATTTGTTTCAGGCAGGATTGTATGAATTATCCTCAGTATTAACGCTTGAAGAGTGGGGGAGAGTTGTAACTATTTTTGCTTCGCTTTCTTCTATTTTATTAATCTTCCTAATATTAAAAAAGCATCAAAATGAAAGAGCTGGGTTAATTGGAGCATTTATTTTTTCAATTCTTCCATTCAGTATATATTACGGAAGGACAGTTCTTCCTGATACATCCACGGCAGCTGCTATTTTAGCGGGGATTTATTTTTTCGATTTATGGATAGATGAAAAAACGAAATTTAAAAAATATTTCTTTTATTTACTCGCAATTATTTTTACAGCAACTTCCTTTTTATTAAAACCTTTTGCAATGTTCTTTACGCTTCCTATGATTTATTTAGCATATAGATCGTTTGGAATGCGGATGATTATTAATCCACATCTTTGGGTTTTTGGAGCTATTTCGCTTCTCCCGATGATTGGATGGAGAAATTGGATAACTCAGTTCCCGGAAGGGATTCCTATGTCCGACTGGCTTTTTAATAAAGGCGGCATGCGCTTTAAGGGGGCATTTTTTAACTGGATTTTCGCAGAAAGAATTGCAAAACTTATCTTAGGATATTGGGGTGTTGTTTTAGTTGTTTTAGGACTAATTTCCAAAACAAAAACAAGTTATTTATTTTTTTATTCCTTTTTGGTTTCATCTTTAATTTATGTAACTGTAATCGCAAGAGGAAATATACAGCATGATTATTACCAGATATTAATTCTTCCCACACTTTGTATTCTTTCGGGTTTAGGTGGAGATTTCTTACTTTCACAGGGAAAAAATTTAGCAAATAAATATATTGCTCCATTAATTTTAATCGGAATTATTGGATTTTCCTGTATGTTTAGCTGGTTTTTTGTTAGGAATTATTATGATGTTAACGATGCCATTATTGTCGCAGGAAATGCTGTAGATAAACTAACTCCAAAAGATGCAAAAATTATAGCCAATTATGAGGGTGACACTTCATTTCTCTATCAAACAAACAGAAAAGGATGGGCTAGTTATCAAACCGAGTTACCCTTAATGGTAAAAGATTTGGGAGCTCAGTATCTTGTAATTGCGAATCCAAAACCAGCAGATGATTATTATAGAAAAGATTACATGGTTGTTGAGGAGACAGCGCAGTATATTATTTTCGATCTAAGAAAAAAACCATGAAGATCTTAATTGTCTCATCATATTTACCATATCCCTTATTTTCAGGCGGACAAATTCGTCTTTATAATCTCATTAAAAATTTATCCGAAAAACATACGATTACTTTAATTTGTGAGAAGAGAGACCATCAAACGCAAAAAGATATTGATGAAGTAAAAAAAATATGTGAAAACGTTTATGTAACGGAAAGAAAAAAACAATGGAGCACTACTAATATTTTAAAAACTGGATTCTCGCTAGACCCATTTTTAATTACAGGACACACAAGTAAAGAGATGAAGGAAATTATTTCAAAAGTACTTTCATCGGAAAACTTTGATTTAATTCACGTTGAGACTTTTTATGTAATGCAAAATCTTCCAAAGACTAATCTCCCGGTAGTACTTGCGGAGCATAATGTGGAATATAAAGTTTACGAAAAATTTGTTAATAAGAGTTTAATTATCGCAAAGCCACTTTTGTATTTAGATATTTTAAAACTTAAGAGAGTTGAAAAAGCATGCTGGAAAAAAGCAACAAAGCTAATTGCAGTTTCAGAAATTGAGGCAAAAGTAATGGGTAGAGACGTTGAAATTGTTCCCAATGGAGTGGACGTAGATAAATTTAAAATGAGAAAAGTTTTTAAGGGAAAAAAGAAAAAAGTATTATTTATTGGAGATTTTAAATGGATCCAAAATCGAGATTCTATAGTTTATATAATCAAAAATATTTGGCCAAAAGTGGTTAAGAAAAATCCTGATGTAAAGCTCTGGGTAGTTGGAAAAAAAATTCCTGACTCGGTTAAAGAGCTCAAAAACAACTCAATTATTTTTGATGAAAATGCACCTAACGATACAGAATTAATTTTCCAGGAAGCAGATGTTTTGCTTAGTCCAATTAGGGTAGGTGGTGGGACTAATTTTAAGATATTAGAAGCTATGTCTTGTGGTACTCCGGTGATTACAACAGCACTAGGTAATGAAGGCATTAAAGCACAGGAAAATGAAGAAATTGTAATATGCGATTTACCTGAAGAATTTTCAAATAAAACTTCTTTACTCCTTACTGATGAATATTTATATGAAAAGATTTCCAGAAATTCAAGAAAATTTATTGAAAAAAATTATGATTGGAAGAATATTTCAGAAAAATTAAATAAAGTTTACGAGAGTTTGAATTAGATGAACAAACTAACCATCTCAATTGTTAATTACAACACAGGTGAATATCTTATTAATTGTTTGAAATCTTTGGACAGTATAAAAGACGAGTTAGATTTTGATGTTTTTGTAGTAGATAATAATTCTCGGGATGGGAGTCATGAAAGAGCTAAGGAAAAGTTTCCTCAGTTTAATTTTATATTTAATAAAGAGAACTTGGGGTTTGGGAAAGCGCATAATTTAGTTTTAAAAAAAGCTAATACCCCTTATGTTTTAACACTTAATCCAGATAGCGAAGTTCCAGAAAAAACTCTACCGTTTATTTTCGATTATATGGAAAAAAATCCCGATGTGGGAATTGCTTCATCTAAAGTAGAAAAAGAAGATGGGTCTATCGACGCTGCGTCTCATCGCGGATTTCCCACTCCTTTTGCGTCTTTCTTATATTTCTTTTTAAAAAACGATAGGCTTTATCATTTAACAGATAGAGATATGAAAAAAACTCATGAAGTGGATTCTGTGGTGGGAGCATTTATGTTTATTAGAAAATCTGTATTAGAAAAAGTTGGCTATTTTGATGAGGATTATTTTCTTTATGGAGAAGATATCGATTTGTGTTACCGAGTAAAAGAAGCAGGATTTAAAGTGATGTATGTACCAGAGGTAAAAATACTACATGTTAAGGGGGTTTCAAGTGGAATTAAAAAACATAGTTTGTCTGCCTCCGGCGCAGATGAATCCACGAGAAATAAATCAAGAAATTATTTTTATGAGACGATGAAAACTTTTTACAAAAAGCACTATGCAAAAAAATATCCATTCATTATTTCACATTTAGTTTATTTAGGAATTGACATAAGATCATTTTTAGCGAGTAGAAAAAATAATACTGTATGAAAATTGGAATTGATGCAAGACTTTGGAATCAAACAGGAGTTGGGAGATATATTAGAAATATTTGCCTAAATCTATCGAAATTGGATAACAAGAATTCGTATGTTCTATTTGTTAGGGGTGAAGACAGAAAAGAGATAGAGGGAAAAATAAAGAATAAAAACTGGGAATTCGTAACTGTAAATTTAAAATGGCATTCCCTAAAAGAACAGGTTTTATTTTCAAAAAAAATTAAGAAGGAAGATCTTAACTTAATGCACTTCCCGTATTTTAGTGTTCCTATTTTTTACAGGCGTCCATATGTTGTTACGATTCATGACTTAATTTTTCATCATTTTGTTTCAGGCGCATCCTCAACGCTTCCTCTTTGGCTTTTAGGATTTAAGGTGATTGCATATAGAGTAGTGGTGGCTAATGCAGCAAGGTTTTCCAGGAGAATAATTGCGGTTTCAGATTTTACTAGAAAAGATATAGTTGATACTTTAAAAATAAACAAATCAAAAATTGATGTGATTTATGAAGCCGCTGATGATTTAAAATTAGCCAATAAAAAAGAAGAAAAAATACCAAACTATTTTCTTTATGTAGGAAATGTTTATCCTCATAAAAACGTAGGATTATTAGTTGAAGCATTTAAAAATATATCGCAAAAAAACCCATCGCTTAATTTAGTTTTCGTAGGAAATAATGATTTTTTATATAATAAGCTTAAAGAACATATTGGAAAAAATATTCCTGGAAATAAAGTTCATTTTCTTGAAAATGTTTCCGATGAAAAGTTATCCGAATTATATAAAGGTGCAATTGCATTAGTGAGGACAAGTCTTATGGAGGGATTTAGTCTTCCACCACTTGAAGCACTTGAAAATGGATGTTTAGTTTTGGCATCAGACATTCCTGTTCACAAAGAAGTTTTTGGAGATTCAATTATTTACTTTGATCAATATAAAGCAGATGATATACTTTCGAAAATGAATTATGTTT
>CAYORA010000031.1:0-5105 GCA_964406285.1 uncultured Gammaproteobacteria bacterium | reverse complement strand
ATTTACTTTGATCAATATAAAGCAGATGATATACTTTCGAAAATGAATTATGTTTTAAGTTTAACTGCTTTGGATAAGGAAAAGCTTGTAAAAAGAGGCCGCGACCAGGTTAAAAAATATTCATGGGAAAAAGCTGCTTCAGAAACATTACGAGTATATGAGAGTAGTGTCTCATAAAATTTGGCATTAGCCACCTCTGCCCAAAAAGAACATGAAAGTCGCATTAGTATATGATCGGGTAAATAAATGGGGTGGAGCAGAAAGAGTTCTTCTGGCGCTTCATAAAATGTTTCCTGATGCGCCATTGTATACATCAGTTCATAGTGAGAATGGAACAGGCTGGGCAAAAGATTTTGAGATAAAAACATCATTTCTGCAGTCCGCTTCTGCTCTTAGAAAATACAACGAGCTTCTAGCAATTTTTATGCCAATTGCCTTCGAGCGTTTTTCCTTTGATGAGTATGATCTTGTAATCTCTGTTACTAGTGAGGCTGCGAAGGGAATTATTACAAATCCCGGTACTGTGCATATCTGTTATTGTTTAACTCCGACGAGATATTTATGGAGTGGATATGATGAATATTTTCAAACCCCACTTCTTAAGTTCTTGTCAACAGGAACTGTTAGATATTTGAGGAATTGGGATAAGGTGGCATCTCAAAGACCAGATCATATGATTGCAATTTCTTCTGAAGTTAAAAATCGAATAAAAAATTATTATGGAAGAAATAGTGAAATTATTTTTCCACCCCTGATGATTGACCCAGGGAAAAATATTAAAAAAGGAAAGAGCGACTATTTCCTGCTAGTATCTCGGATGTCTAGATTTAGTAATTATAAAAGAGTGGATTTGGCAATTGATGCTTTTAACAAGAATGGATTTCCATTAAAAATCGTGGGTTCTGGACCAATGATGAATAGTCTAAGGAAGCGAGCAAATAAAAATATAAAATTTCTTGGAGAATTGACAGATGAGAAGCTTAGGTATTACTATGAAAATTGCAAAGCACTAATTTTTCCAGGAAATGAAGATTTCGGATTAGTGATGGCAGAAGCGCAATTATTTGGAAAGCCAGTTATAGCATTTAAAAGTGGAGGTGCGCTGGACATTGTTATAAAAGGGGTAACAGGTGAGTTTTTCCCAGAGCAGAGCCCCGAATCGATAAATAGGGTATTGGAAAGATTCGATGAAAGGCTATATAATAAAGCTGCTATATTAAGGAATTCAGAAAGATTTTCTTATAATAATTTTAAGAAAAGTCTGGAGAAGTTTTTAGAAACTAAAACTAATTTATGAAGGTAGTTATTTTTGCAGGAGGAGTAGGAACAAGGCTTTGGCCATTATCAAGAAAAAATACTCCTAAGCAATTTGGAAAATTAATAGGAGATAGATCGACGCTTCAAGAAGCCGTTGCAAGGCTCCAGCCAGAATTTAGCCCTCAAGATATTTATGTTGCAACTGGAAAAAGATACAAGGATATTGTAATTTCTCAACTTCCAGAAATTCCAGAAAATAATTTTATTTTTGAGCCTGAAATGCGCGATGTCGGACCGGCTATTGGGCTTACAACAGCAATTATTAACAAGAAATTCCCAAATGAGCCCATGGCGATTATTTGGAGTGATCACATGGTAAGAGAAATTAAGATTTTCCAAAGAGCGCTAAGGATGGCAGAAAAGTCTATTAAAGAAGGAAAGTCTGATTTTGTATTTATTGGACAAAAGCCAAGATTTGCAAACCAAAATGTGGGTTGGATTTATTGTGGCGATGAGCTATGGGAAGAGGAAGGACTAAGAGCATTAGAATTTAAAAAATTAAAATATAGACCGAAGTTATCTCAGGCAGAGGATTTTTTCCAGGATGAGCATTATGTTTGGAACCTTGGGTATTTTGTTACTACCCCAGCATACTTAATTGAAAAATTTGAAAAATTCGCACCGCTAATGTATGAAGATCTTATGAAGATCGTAGATTCATCTAATTTTGAAAAATCTCTAGATGAGATCTATCCAACTCTTGAAAAAATTAGTTTTGATGATGCGATTCTTGAGAAGTTTACTACAAGTAAGATTTCTGTTATCTCGGTTGATATTGGATGGAGTGATATTGGTGCATGGGAGGCACTAAAAGAAGCATTAAGTGAAGAAGTTGATGAAAATGTAACTAAAGGAAAAGTGATGGTAGAAGATTCACGAGATAGCTTAGTGTTCAATTATACAAATCAATTAACAGTAGGAATTGATTTATCAGAAATGCTTGTAATTAATACTGAGGATGTAGTTTTAGTTTGTCCTAAGTCTTCTGTTCCGAAAATTAAAAAACTAGTAGAGAGTCTGGCAGGAACTCCTCACGAGCATCTTACATAACGTATGCCGATTATAGAAATTAGAAAAAGCGTTTTATTTGAGTTTTTTAAAAGACTAATTGACATAGTCTTTTCTTTAGTTCTTATTGTGATTTTTTCTCCAATAATAATTATTGTTGCAGTCGCAATTAAGCTAGATTCAAAAGGGCCAATTTTAGCAGATACTCCAGAAAGAGTAGGTAAGAACGGTAAGCTTTTTAAGATGTATAAATTTCGTTCAATGATTGAGAATGCCCACGAACTTTTACGAGAAAATCCTAAATTTGCTGAGCTTTATAGAGATTATAAAAAAGGAAGTTATAAGCTAAAAGATGATCCGAGAATCACAAACGTAGGACACTTTATAAGAAAGCATTCACTAGACGAAGTTCCACAATTTTTTAATATTTTAAAAGGTGAGATGAGTCTGGTGGGTCCACGTGCGTACTATCCAGATGAACTGCGAGACCAACAAGTGAGGTATCCGGAGACAAGAGAGCCAGTAAAAATAGTACTTTCAGTTCGTCCAGGAGTTACCGGGTATTGGCAAGTGTCTGGGAGGTCAGAAATAAACTTTGATAAAAGAATAAAAATGGACGCCGAATATGTAAAAAAGAGATCTATTGCATATGACTTATCTATAATAATGAAGACTCCAGGTGCAATGGTTTCAGGGAAAGGCGCCCTCTAGAAGCTTGATTTAGCTTTGACTTATTACATCTTGTCAATTTGACATGAGAGTTTCTGACCTAGTATCATATATTAATGGACGGATTCGAAAAGATTGAGCTTAGCTCAGATGCGCCCGTAAAATCATCAAGTACTCCAATACAAAAAACCCAAGAAGCTCCTAAAACAGGTTCTAGGTTTTCAAAGCTTGGCAGACTTAAAAATAAGAAAGTTGGAATTGCCTTAGGGGTAATACTAATACTTTTTGTTGTTCTAATGATTATTCCAGGGTTTTTGACTTACCTTTCAGCTAAAAAAACATATGCTCAGGTAAATGCTACCGTAGATGCTCTCAAGAAGCAGGATATTGAAGCAACGGATAAAGAGCTTAAAAAAACACGTGAAGCTTTAAGGGATACTCAGCAAAAGTTGAATCTCTTAATGGTTATGAGATTTATTCCTGGACCAAATATTTACTATAACGATGCGAGGCATATGGTAAATGCTGGATTTTATGGACTGGACGCAGCGGATGTATTCGTAGAGTCAGTTGAGCCATACGCAGATGTTTTAGGGCTTAAAGGACAAGGAAGTTTCGCAGGTGGAAGTGCTGAGCAAAGGATTGAGACTGCAGTAAGCACTATGGGAAAAGTGACACCTAGAATTGATGATATTGCAAAATCCTTAAAACTCGCTCAAAAGGAAATTTCCTATGTAAATCCAAATGATTACCCTGCCTTTTTAGCAGGTGGAAAAGTTAGAAATGGAATGATGACCATGAGAACTCTCGCGGATGATGGAACTAAGTTTATTGAAGATGCAAGTCCATTTATTAAAGTTTTACCACAGCTTCTTGGTGAAAAAGAAGAAAAGAAATATTTCGTTCTTTTCCAAAATGATAAAGAACTTCGCCCTACCGGAGGATTTTTAACAGCTTATGCAATTTTTAGAATCAATAAAGGTGTGATTAAAGTTGATACTTCAGAAGATATTTATACATTAGATAACACCATATCGGGCAAAGAAAAGGCTCCAGAGCCAATTCTTAAATATCTTCCAAAAGTGCCAGTATTAAATCTCCGCGACAGTAATCTTTCTCCTGATTTCCAGGAATCCATGAAAGAGTTTAGAGACATTTATAAAGACGCTGGAAATTATGTGGATGTAGATGGAATTATCGCAATTGATACGCATGCGCTAGTCGCCGCAATGAACGTTTTAGGAGATATCCAGGTAAATGGCCAGACTTATACTACTAAGATTGACGAAAGATGCGATTGTCCACAGGTTATTTATGAGTTAGAAGAATTTGCTGGAATTAGAGTTCAATATATTAGATCAGACAGAAAAAGTATTATTGGAGACTTAATGCTTGCGATTATGAATAAAGCGTTCCAATCTTCACCTAAGCAGTACTGGGGACCTCTTATGCAGGCTATGTTTTCAGAGATTGGTCAGAAGCATATCCTGTTTAGCTTAGAAAATAAGGATGCGATGGAGGGCTTGTCTGCAGTTAATGCAACTGGGCAAATAAGAGACTTTGAGGGAGATTATTTCCATCTTAATGAAGCTAATTTCGGAGGAGCAAAGTCGAATTTGTTTGTAGACCAAAATGTTGAACAGGAATATACAATTGGTGGTAATGGGGTGATCACTAAAAAGGTTACAGTAAACTATAAAAATCCACACAAGCCTTCTAACTGTAATCTAGAAGCTGAAAATAGCCTTTGTTTAAATGCGCCTTGGAGAAATTGGTTTAGAATCTATGTGCCAAAAGGTTCTAAGTTAAAAGACTCAACTGGCTCTGAGGTAAAGATGACTACATATGAGGAGTTTGGGAAAACTGTCTTTGAGGGATTCTTAACAGTGCGCCCTCTTGGAATTGGAAAACTTACAGTTGAATACACTCTTCCATTTAAAGTAGAAGATGGATCTCCTCTTCCTGTAATGATCCAAAAGCAGCCTGGAACAGCTGAGGATGAATATACACTTAAAGTAAACGGCAAACAAAAAGAAAAGTTTGTGCTTGACCAGGACAAAGAAATAGAGTTAGATATCTAACATGAGAACATTTAAGACAGAGGGAATTGT
>CAYORA010000030.1:0-12974 GCA_964406285.1 uncultured Gammaproteobacteria bacterium | reverse complement strand
GTAGCAAGATTTAATGTGGTTTTCCTTAATACCTGAGAAGCGATGCCTTTGTGGGGATCATTTGTGAAATCAATATCCGATGGGTTTTCTGAGTGCCAATGATAACGCCTTGCAGTTGCATTCTTAGTATTCATTCCCTGTTGTACAACAGTCCAAGCACCATTTTTACTAAAAAAGAAAGCATGATGATAAAGAGTGTAATCATCCTGGATTAACGAAGAGTCAACTTTAGCAGACATTTTTGATGAATAAATTAAATTTTTTGTAGTAGCAGAAGGGAGTAAAAGTTTCCAGCCCCACTGTTCTATTTCCTCTGGAGTTTTCTTAGAAGTTGCCCCCTTTCCGCCTGCAATAAAAATTCCAAGCTCTTTTTCCCTGCCTCGAATAGCTTCTTTAAGAGCTGCTGTAAGAATCGTAGTCAAACCTGACGCATTCCAGTCAAAAGCAAGAACTGTTCCTAGGGATTGAAACCAGACAGGATCTGCTATTCTTTTAATATACTCGTCCGGTCCATATTCCTCTATCAAGACATCAGTCATACTCCGGCCTAGACTAACCATTCTTTCAAAAAGCCATGGCGGACATTTTCCAGTATCAAGTGTAAATGTGGCTACCCCTCTTTTCATAACGCTTCTCTTCATATATCGATATATGAAGAGTTAAAACCCTGAGATGTTTTCTATATGCTCTATACTACTTAGATTTTCAGAATTATCAAGCATTATAGATATGGCATCAATTCGCAAAGAATTTGGCAGCTTGGGATTGAGCAACTTATAAAACTCGGCAGTTTTTAAAAGAGATTTAAGTTTAAAATAACTAATTGCCTCAAGAGGACTGCCATATGCATTTGAGGTTCGAGTTTTAACTTCTACGAAGACTAAAGTATTTTTATGAATGGCGATGATATCTATTTCTCCATATCCTTTTCGGAAATTTCTATCAATTATTTTATATCCTTTTTCTTTGAGGAATTTGGCGGCTAACTCTTCTCCCTTGATGGCAATGGGATTAGAGATCTTCATTTCGTTTTAGGGATTAAGTCTAGGACTTTTAACGTGATTTAGCTTTGCACGTCTAACTTTCATCTTTGGCTTTGCTTTAAAATCTACTTTATCTACGTTTGGATTTCCAACGTGCCAGATTCTTTCAACTGCCACATCTCCTACCACTTTTCTAACTGTGTAAGATTGGTTTTCTCCTCTACCCTTAATTTGGAGCACTTGACCCTCAAAAATCTGAGTTCTAGTTTTTTCTCCTTCAGTAATTTTCTGGTGTACTCTTACGATGTCACCAACTCTGAAATCAATAGTTTTTAACATGAGATGTATATTATAGCCTGAAATTGCTATTTTTTCAATGACTGCACTGCATCCAGGAATCCTAGGAATAATGGATGCGGTCTAAGAGGTCTACTTTTATATTCTGGATGACCTTGAGTTCCTAAATAAAATGGATGATCTTTTTCTGGAAGCTCAATAATTTCTACCAAACCTTCTTCTACTGATTTAGCTGAGATTACAAATCCTTTCTTTTCAAATTTTTCCAAATAATCATTATTGAATTCAAATCTGTGTCTGTGTCTTTCAGAAGTTAAATCTTTAGATTTATCTATAAAATCATTATATTTTTCGTAAAGATCATATGCCTTAGTCCCTTTTTTAACTATTGCATCCCAACGCCCTAATCTCATAGTCCCCCCATAAGCCCGGCGTTCCATAATGTCTTTCTGCTTGGGCATAAGATGCACCACTAGATTTTTCCCGTCTTTTATATTTTCTTCAGTGTTGGCGTCAGTTATTCCTAGTTCATCTCTAGCATAAGAAATTGCTGCAAGTTGCATTCCATAACAAAGACCTAAATATGGTATTTTCTTTTTTCTCGCATATCCTGCAGCTTCAATCATCCCCTCAGCTCCTCTTAAACCCCAGCCAATTGGAACGATTATTCCATCAGGATTTCCAATTAATTTTTCTAAATTAAAATCTTTTTCTACTCTCTCAGCATCTATCCAATGTGTTTTTACAGCTACTCCTAATTCGTATGAAGCGTGATCAATTGCATCAAAAAGCGCAGCATAACTATCCTTAAGCTGATAGTCTCCAGTCCCAAAATATTTTCCAATGATAGCAATATCAATTTCTTTCTCTTTTTTCTGAACAGTTTTTACCTTAGATACAAAGTTTTCCCACTCAGAAAGATTTGATTCACGAACTGGTAAATTTAGTTTTTCTAAAATTTGCTTGCCAAGCTTTTGGCGATTTAGACCAAGAGGAACTTCATAAACTGATTCTAAATCTGGACTTGAAATAACTGCTTGGGGTGGAACATTACAAAAAAGCGCTAAACGTTCAATTCTTCTTTGATCCAACTCTTTATCTGAGCGACAAATTATAAAATCTGGCTGAATTCCAAGTGAATTTAATGTTCTTACTGATAGCTGTGTAGGTTTGGTTTTAGGTTCTCCTAAATGAGCAGGAGTCGGAACATAGCTCACATGCACATGTATTACATCTCCGGGATTCTGAAGCGTCATGATGCGAGATGCTTCATAGTAGAAAACATTCTGATATTCTCCAGCTGTCCCTCCAAGTTCAATTACTACAATGTCTGCATTTTTTGCCTTAGCGACATTTTTTATTCTTTTTGTAATCTCATCAGTTATATGGGGTATTGCCTCTACGTCTTCTCCGTTATATTCAAATCTTCTTTCCTTTTCGATTACAGTGGAGTAAATCTTACCCATGGTTACGAAATTATCTTTTCCCATGTCTTCATTTAAGAATTTTTCGTAAGTACCTATATCCATATCTGCTTCGGTTCCATCTTCACATAGGAATGTGTCACCGTGCTCAATTGGATTGATAGTACCTGCATCAAGATTAAGATAGTTTTCAAACTTTATGGGTGCGACTTTATATCCTGCAGATTTGAGAAGAAGTGAAATGGACGCTGAAGTTATCCCCTTTCCGATTCCTGAAATGACTCCTCCAGAGACAAAAATATATTTAACCCTTTTTGTGTTTTTACTACTATCGGGCACGATTAATGTTATCAAATTTGCGAAAATTCGTCAATATTTGCTTATTTTCTGTCAGGATTTTGTAAAGTTAATTTCAAGCTCGATTTGTGCTCGGGAGTATAATGTGGGCATATGAGCGAAGTAGCAGCATCAGTTGGAAGCGTAGGAGGAGCAGTAGCTGCAGGTCCAGCAGCGGGTTTAGGTGCTGGTCCTTCCATGGGAGGAGAAATTGGTATGTCAGGAATAGGCTTTGAAGGAGGTTCTCCTTCTTTCTCAGGTTTAGGAAGAAGCGATAATGGTCTTGGATCATTTTCCACAAATGAAGGACCAAGGGGACCAGTTTCATTTTCAAATTCTACTGATTTATTTTCTGAGACTAGATCATTCGTAGGGAGTATTACAAGCGTACCTGAAGGATCTGTTAAAGGTGATATTTTTGGCCAAACAGATGTTATTGCTAAGACCCAAGATGCGGCTGCTGGTTCTGCAAGGCGTGGCCTTGCAGAAATAAATTTGTCTTCAGAACCGGTGTCACTATTTGATAATACAGTTCCTTTTCAAGCTACGATACCAGCGAATGAAGGCCCTGCACCTTTATCTCTTGGTAGTGACTTTATTACACTTACAACAGTCAGTGAAGCACCAATTAGCAACCCTGAAGCTGAACAAGATTTTAGTGTAGATGCAATGATTGAAACATTCGTTTCAGATCAAGCAGAACATCTTGATATTCAACTGGAAACTGTTCCAGACGCTATCCAGGATATGAAAATAAACGATCCACTTACCTACATACAGCTTGAAAGTGACTTAAGACTTGTCCAAAACATAGTAGACATTGCAACTGAAGAGGCTGATCAGAAAACTTCAACTGCTATCTCAAATGCTGCTATAAATGTAGCTGTTGAAAGAAGTGGTTTAATTCAAGCTTTAGAACAACCTGAAGATTCAGTTGATTCTAATGCACAAACCGAACCGGAAGCGCAGCCAGTAAATGCAAACGTACAAGCAATTATAGAAGCTATAGACTCTCCTATTGAAGAAGTTGTAGAGCCTAAAAAACAAAAGCAAAAAGAAAAATTTTATGTTCACGAAGAGGCAAATGAAGCGCGCAGATCTGAAACAGCTAGAGCTATTAAACAGGCATTTGAAGAAGAAGTTGATCCTGAAACAGGAAAGGTAAAAGGAAAGGATGTTGTTGATTTTTTACCCGTTGAACTCCCCGCTGAGGAGATCAGTGAAATTGTTTTAAAAGAAGGTGGGAAAAATGACGGATCCGAAGCGCAAAGAAGAAATCATCTATCTCTACTTGAATTCACAACTGAAGAAGAAGCATTAGCAGCCAACGATAGATTAATTGCGGAAAATAATGCCGTAACTGATGAAGAAGCTAGCAAAAGAGCGACGGAAGCAGAAGCTGCAAAAGTTAAAAGCGGAGTAATAGCGAATATAGGAGAGATTCAAGTTTTCCCTTTAGCTGCTTGAGCGGGATACGAGAATTGAACTCGCTTCTCTACCTTGGGAAGGTAGCATACTACCGGTGTACTAATCCCGCAATGAGAAAATTATATCACGAGACTATTGTGCGGCTTGAGGAATTATAAGCTTCATTCCGGGAGCTATATTATCAGGGTTATTTTCAAGTCCATTTGCTTTTGCAATATCAATCCATCTATATCCGTCCCCGTAAAACTTAACTGCCACATCCCAAAGCCCTTCTCCCTCTTGAAGCGTGTAGCTCATTTCGCTTACTGGACTTTCAATTTGAGGAATATCTTTTTCATCAATTAAAGGAGTAGTTCCTTCAAGCCCACTTTCTTTTATAAAGAGGAAAAACATAACTGAAACTCCTAAAACTACAACTGCTCCTAATATTAAAGAAATATATGATTCACCAAGCTTTATCTGTGTTGAAATGTCTTTTGCGAATTTGTTTTTATGAGAAGTGACTTCAACTGGCTCTGAAGCTTTTATATTTTTCTTAGAAACTTTTTTTGTAGATTTCTTTTTTACTGCCATGATTACATTGATAATCCAAGTATATCACATCAGTCAAGACACCCCAATTGCGCATAAATCCCTCTTCTGATAAAATACAATTCGGCAAATGGCACGTAGCGTATAGCATGTAGTTAGACGCTTAACTATTTGCGATCCCTATTAGCTATTTGCAATTCGCTATTAGCTAAATGGGGTGGTAGCTCAGTTTGGTTAGAGCGCTTCCCTGTCACGGAAGAGGTCGCGGGTTCGAGTCCCGTCCACCCCGCCAAATCCCAACTAAAACTACAGAGGTAAAACTAGCATTTGCTCACCATTAACTCCAGGTACTCTATGTTTTACTAAAGAAGTGCTGCCATTAAGAAAAACGTTCCAAGGCAACCTTGCTTCTGTAGCTCGCCATTGATCTAGGTCTAATACAGTGAATTGCTCCCTAAAACTTCGTACTCTCCTTGACAAACCATTTAAGTTTGGGCTCGTCTTAACTATTCTGACGTCTAATCCCGTACTAAATTCAGAGGAGATATGGGAATATTTGATTCCTAAATGAATAATTGGTACACCTGAGTTAGTACCAACAAGTGTGTACCACAAAGCCGTGTCTAAATCCTGATTTACCACACCAAGCCCACCAAGCAGATCTGTATTCACACTGATGCGATTATGAACTGTACTAAAACGCACGCTAAAGGTTTTATCTCTCCTTAGATCAATGAGCTGTGTACCAGGTGAACGATCAGCTTCAGTCATATGGCAGCATTTTATCAAATATAATTTATTATTCTTACTATCTCTTCATAAATTGTCGTCGAAGTGGTAAAATCAAAGCCGTGACTAATAAAGAAATTGCAGAACTTTTTAGGGACGTAGCAGCTTCATATTCAATTAAAAATGAGGCGAAATTTAGATTTCAACTACTAGCATACCAAAATGCAGCAGACGCTATTGAGGGTTTATCTACTCAAGTTCAGGATTTATATAATGAAGGTAAATTAGATCAAATTCCAGGAATAGGCACTACACTAAAGCAAAGGTTAGAGGAGCTATTTAAAACAGGTAAAGTTGAGCATTTTGAAGAAGTTATGAAGGGAATCCCCCAGCCGGTTTTCTTACTAATGAAAGTGCCTTCTATTGGGCCAAAAAAAGCGTATAGATTAGCGACTGAATTTAAGCTTAATAAAAATGAAACCGCGATTGAAGACTTAAAGAAAGTTGCGAAAGCTGGAGAAATTGCAAAACTAGAGGGATTTGGAGAAAAGTCACAAGCTGATATTCTTCAGGCTTTAGAGGAGTATAAAAAAGGTTTTGGTAAAACTACAAAAATGCTTCTTCCTTATGCTGGTGAAATTGCTCTGGACATGCTCTCGTATCTAAATGAAGATAAGAACGTACAAGAAGCAAAGCCTCTTGGATCACTAAGAAGAAGAAAAACTTTAGTTGGAGACATCGATATCGCTGTTGTTTCTAAAGATCCTTTAAAAACAATCGATCATTTTACAAAATATCCAAGAGCAAGCCGCATTATCGAGAAAGGACCGAGCGGCTCTTCCCTACTTACAACAGGAGGTGCACAAATTGATCTTCTTGTTTTGGAACCTGATCAATGGGGCTCACTTCTCCAACATTTTACAGGTAGTAAGGAACACAATGTACACCTTCGTGAACTTGCACTCAAAAAAGGTCTTTCACTTAACGAAAAAGGAATAAAAAATGTAAAAACTGAAAAAGTAAAAAAATACTCCAGGGAAGAAGATTTCTATAATGCTCTAGGTATGGATTTTATTCCTCCAGAAATGAGAGAAGACAGCGGAGAAATAGAACTAGCATTAAAACATAAATTGCCAAAAATAATTAATCTAAAAGACGTTAAAGGCGACTTCCATCTTCATTCAAGCTTTCCTGTCGAACAATCTCATGACCAAGGTCAAAGTTCGATAGAAGTAATGACATTAAAGGCTAAAGATCTTGGGTACGAATATATAGGATTCTCTGAACATAATCCTTCTCAGTCAAAACATACTACACTTCAAATAGTAAATTTAATTAAAAAAAGAAATGATGAGATAGATAGAATTTCTAAAAAGCTTAAATTTCCTATTTTCAAACTTATGGAAACAGACATCTTACCAGATGGATCTTTGGCACTTCCTGACGAAGCACTTGAAGAGTTGGATGGATCAATTATTTCAATCCACAGTGTATTTAAAATGGATAAAGAAAAAATGACAAATAGAATTATAAAAGGCTTAAGCCATAAGAAAGCAAAGATCCTAGCTCATCCTACCGGAAGACTTCTTAATGAAAGATCAGGCTATGAAGTAGATTTTGAAAAGCTATTTAAGTTTTGCTTGGAAAACAATAAAGCCCTAGAAATCAACGCGTATCCTAATAGACTGGACCTGGAAGGACCTATAATCAGAATGGCAGTAGATTTAGGAGTTAAGATGACGATTGACACTGATTCACATCAGGTAGACCAAATGGATCTTATGCCATATGGTGTTTCACAAGCTAGACGAGGCTGGGCAAAAAAATCTGACATAATAAATTGCGCAAAGCATAAAGATGTTGTAGAATGGTTTAAGTTATGAATATGGTAACAATAATTATCGCAGTTGTTGTAGGAGCACTAGTACTCTTCGCTCTGTATTTATATAACTCTCTTATCGCCGCAAAATTAAGAGTTAACGAAGCTTTTTCTCAGATTGATGTTCAATTAAAAAGAAGAACTGATCTTATCCCTAACTTAATTGAGACAGTTAAAGGATATGCAAAACAGGAAAAAGAAGTGTTCACAAAAGTTACAGAACTTAGATCAGACCTCATGAATGCAAAAACTCCAGAGAAGAAAGCAGAAGCTAATAATATGCTTACTGACGCATTAAAATCAGTTTTTGCTGTAGCTGAAGCATATCCACAACTTAGATCAAGCGAAAATTTTAAAGCTCTTCAGGACGAACTCTCTGATACAGAAAATAAAATTGCATATTCAAGACAGTTTTATAATTCAAATGTTTTGGACTACAATACTAAGCTTCAAATCTTTCCAAATGTTTTATTTGCTAGAATTTTAAATTTTAAACCTGCGGAGTTCTTCGGAGCAACAGAAGAAGAGAGAAAAAACGTTAAAGTAAGCTTCTAAACATATGAACATCTACGGAGCCATTTCTGCAAACAAGTGGAAAACTTGGATAATCATGATTCTTTTTGTGGTTTTCATTACGACTTTAGTCTACATAATGAGCAAAGCTTTAGGGCTTAGTGTAATTTCTGTCACTGGACTATCTTTAATAATTGCTGGAATTATGAGTATTGGAAGTTTTTATTATTCCGATAAACTTGTAATTGCCACATCCGGAGCAAAACAAATAAAAAAAGAGGACTTTCCCCAGTATTATAGAACTGTAGAAAACTTAGCAATAGCCTCGGGTCTCCCACTTCCTAAAATATATGTTATCGAAGACAGATCTCCTAATGCTTTTGCAACCGGTCGAGATCCAAAACATGCAGTCGTTGCAGCTAGTACTGGACTTTTAGACATAATGAACGACACAGAGCTTGAAGGAGTAATCGCTCATGAACTTTCGCATATTAAAAATTATGATATTAGACTTGCGGGAGTTATAGCAGTTCTTGTAGGATTTGTAGCCATTCTTTCAGATTTATTTATAAGAATGACGTTTTTCAGAGACTCAGACGATAATAAAGGCAATGCGATATTTCTCGTAATTGCCATTATTTTAGCAATTCTTTCCCCGATTGCAGCATCCTTAATTCACCTGGCAGTGAGCCGCAAAAGAGAACTCTTGGCGGACGCTTCAGGAGCACTTTTAACAAGATATCCTGAAGGATTGGCATCTGCATTAGAAAAACTTAAAAATGATCATACTCCACCTAAAACAGCAAGCAATGCTACTGCTCATTTATTTATAGAGAACCCATTTGATAATAAAAAAGTAAAAAATATGTTTACAGGGCTCTTCAATACCCATCCCCCACTTGAGGAACGAATTAAGATCCTCAGATCAATGTAACACAGAACATCCTGAGAAAATAAAGTGCGTCTAAGGATCTCTAATGCTACAATATCTTCATGGTCAATTCCCTACTAATCTTATTTGGTAAATCTTTTATTTTCTTGAGTCAAGTTTTAAGTCTGGGAAATGGATCCACATGGCCTGGACACATAGCACTAAGATTTAATCCAAAATTTATAAAAAATGTCTTATCAAGCTCTAAAACTAAAGTAGTAATCATTGCAGGAACGAATGGCAAAACCACAACAGGAGCTCTAATTTCACATACTTTAACTTCGACTGGTAAAAATGTGATCCATAATGCATCAGGAGCAAATTTACTTAGCGGTTTAGCTTCAATATTAATTCAAAGTAGTTCTGCAAGACGTGGCCTTGCAGACTCAGATTATCTTATTTTTGAATGCGATGAAAATGCACTTCCAAAAGTCTTAGAACAAACAAATCCCGAGTACGTAATTTGCCTTAATTTATTTAGAGACCAATTAGATAGATACGGCGAAATTAATTCGATTACAAAAAAATGGAAAGATTCATTTAGAAATTTAACTTCCAAAAATACCCTTATTTTAAACGCTGATGATCCTCAAGTCTCATTCCTAGGTAAAGACACTAAAGCTCGGGTAAAATATTTCGGACTTTCAGAAGAAGGAAACGAAGCTACCAAGCATGGTGCAGACTCCATTTATTGCCCGGAATGTTCCAATAAACTGTCATTTGAAAAAGTATACTTCTCTCACCTTGGCGTTTGGAAATGCAATAAGTGTAGACTCAAAAGACCTTCCTTAGATTTAGATATGTCTAGCACTTATCCCCTCCCAGGAACTTATAACAAATACAACGTGATTGCTGCATCCCTTATTTTAAATCTTGAAGAAATCCAAAAAGCCATAATAGAAGATTCATTTAACAAATTTACACCAGCCTTTGGGAGAGGAGAAAAAGTAATTTATAAAGGAAAACACATCCAAATCTTCCTTTCTAAAAATCCTACAAGCTTTAATGAATCTCTAAAAACCATTAACCAACTCGGTGCAAAAAATCTAGTAATGCTACTTAACGATAAAATTCCTGATGGATTGGACGTTAGCTGGATTTGGGATATTAATTTTGAAGAAATATTAAATAAAGAAATGAACATTGGAATTTCCGGAGACAGAACCTACGATATGGCTTTAAGACTCAAGTATGCAGGATTTTTCGCACACCATAATGAAAACCTAGAAACTCTAATTGATAACATGTTGAGCTCCTTAGAAAAAGATGAGATTCTTTATATTCTACCCAATTATTCAGCAATGCTTGAAATAAGAAAATTGATCACTGGTAAAAAAATACTATGAAACAAAAATTAATTATCGGCTGGCTTTATCCTGAACTCATGAACATATATGGAGATAGGGGTAACATAACTACGCTTGTAAAGCGGTCAGAATGGCGCGGGATTAAGGCAGAAGTTAAAAATTTAAATCCTGGATTTTCAGATACCGAATTACAAAGCTGTGATCTCCTGCTCATGGGTGGCGCACAAGACAAACAGCAGGAGATTGTTAATACTGATTTAAAAAAACATCATAAAACTTTATCCGAAATAATCGATAAAGGTACGCCAGGACTTTTTGTTTGTGGTGGATTTCAGTTTTTAGGAAATTACTATAAAGATGCAGACGGGACCGTGATCGACGGCTTAGGAATTTTTGATTTAAATACACAAAACCCTGGAGAAAAGGAAGAAAGACTTATCGGAAATATTTCGATAAAGCCCACTTTTGAGGGTATGGACAAACCAATTATAGGATTTGAAAATCACGGCGGAAGAACCATTTTAGGTGTGAATGTAAAACCATTGGGAACAGTTCTAAAAGGTCATGGTAACAATGATGACGGGACTGAAGGAGCAATCTATAAAAATAGCTACGGAACTTATTTACATGGTCCAATTTTACCGAAAAATCCACATTTTGCTGACCACTTATTAAAACTAGCTTTAGAGACCGAAGAACTTGATCCTCTTGATGACAAACTCGAGAACCAAGCCCACTCTCATGTCCTAAAACTTCTCAACTCGTGATATCGATATATAGAGAGTCAATTACGTTTGTTGAATAGAGGAAGCTCTTAGAATATAATTAAGCTCATGAAGCTTGACATCGCTCACATCGCAAAATTAGCGAACCTAACTCTTACTGAAGAGGAAAAAAAGAAATTTCAAAAACAGCTGGAGGAAACCGTTGATTACATTGAAGGTTTAAGCGAGGTTGAAACAAAAGATGTAGAACCCATATCCCAAGTTACTGGTCTTGAGAATATAACCCGGGAGGATAAAGTCACTCGATCCTTATCTCAGGAAGAAGCACTAAAAAATGCAAAATCAACTCACAAAGGCTATTTTAAAGTGAAGGGAATTTTAAACAGTGAATAAACCCGCAACCTTTTACATAGTAAGACATTCTGAAACCGACTGGAACGTAAAACATTTAATGCAGGGGCACTCAGATTCCCAGCTAACTTCAAAAGGAATTAAAGATTCACAGAAATTGGCAAAAAAATTAAAAAGCATAAAATTTGATTTAATATTCTCTTCTGATCTATTAAGAGCCAAGCAAACAGCTGAAGCAATTTCCTTGGAAAGAGAGATTGCAATAAAAACTACTGAACTTATTAGAGAAAGAAAATATGGTGAATTTGAGGGTAAACACAATTCAGAATACGAAGTAGTAAATAAGGCGTTAGACAAGCTATCAGACGAACAGAAATACACATATAAACATTCTCCAAATATTGAAAGTGATCATGAAATAGTCACCCGATTCCTCACATTTATAAGAGAGGTTGCTGTTGCCAATCCGGGTAAGACAATTTTAGCGGTTAGTCATGGCGGCATAATGCGTGCTTTCATGAAAAAACTTGGATTAAAAAATACAATCCGCGGTGGTATTCGAAATAATGCATACATAAAACTTGAAACAAACGGAGTAGAGTTTGATATTAAAGAAACAAGCGGAATTACATTTTCAGATTAATATGTTAAATAAATTAAACATAAAACAAGCTCGCGAGGGATTACTAAAAAAAGACTTCTCATCAGTAGAGCTCACAAAGGCTTGTCTTGACCAAATCAAAAGAACAGATGACAAATTAAATGTTTTTGTAACCTTAACAGAAAAAGAAGCTTTGGATTCAGCAGAAAATGCTGATAAAATTTTAGCCTCGCAAGGGGACGCCTTGCAAGGCTTTCCACTCCTGGGGATTCCGATTGCCGTAAAAGACAATTTTTCTACATTTGGAATTAGAACTACGGCTTCTGCTAAAGTTTTGGATTCTTATATTCCCCCATTTGATTCTACTGTTGTTAAAAAATTAAAAGAAGCTGGAATGGTAATGCTTGGAAAAACAAACATGGATGCCTGGGCTCACGGTTCGAGTACAGAGACTTCAGACTATGGTTCTACGAAAAATCCTTGGAACACAGAGCATTTGCCTGGAGGCTCCTCAGGTGGGTCAGCTGCGGCTGTAGCTGCAAATCAATGCATAGTTTCTATTGGATCAGAAACTGCAGGATCAATCAGGCAGCCGGCATCCTGGTGTGGAGTTGTAGGACTTAAACCTACTTACGGCAGAGTCTCAAGATATGGAGTTGTCGCTATGGGTTCAAGTCTCGATTCTCCTGGACCTATTACAAAAAACGTGGAAGACTCTGCTTTAATTTTAGAAATACTATCAGGTCAGGATAAAATGGACGCTACCACTTCCCCAAAAAATGTGCCAGCATATACAAAAAATCTAGACTCAAGCTTTAAAGATCTAGTAATTGGAATTTCCGATGAATATTTCATAGATGGACTCGATCCAGAGGTTGAAAAAGCTATAAAAGACGCTATTTTAAAACTTGAAAAAATGGGAGCAAGAATAGAAAAAAT
>CAYORA010000029.1:9550-13664 GCA_964406285.1 uncultured Gammaproteobacteria bacterium | reverse complement strand
AGAGCAGGAGCCTTTTAAGCTCTTGGTCCAGGGTTCGATCCCCTGCCGGCTCACATATTAATGGTTCTTGAATTAGCTGGAGGAAAATTCGGTATTTTTTGCCGGCACCTAAATATTTATTTAGATTTCCACTTCCAAAATATTAATATTGCTGCAACTAATAATACAATTCCAACAATTCGGTGCATCATATGATTTACACCTAAGCCAATTTGTTCGTGATTAAAAGGGAGTGGAGGGTAGTGAACTGTAAGCATGTATACTCCAAGAAAAAGTAGAATTCCGAAAACAAGATATTTAAATCTTTTCATATTTGATTAAACTATAGCATATTATGCTGCGGCGGAGATTTCCTCTTCTAAATTTGGAAATAGGGGAATAACTTCTGCAAATTTACCCTTAACTCTTCTTGTCTCTTTATGTTTTCTGCCATCCTTAGCCTGGGAAAAAATAACTACTTCACGTCCTTCTCTCCCATCCCTAATCGCTTCTCTGACTTGAAATCCTGTCATTCTATTGTTAATACTTGCCTCTTTAGAAACTTCAGAAATTTCATCCTGAAGTCTGGATTTATGCTGATCAGCTATTACAGCAGCTACATCAGGATCCATACCAAAACTCATAACAACTAACCTGTCATGACCATCTCCATCTCCAATATGTGTAGCAGCAACTATCGGATCTCCATGAGCCACTTCCACATATCCTTCGTCTTCTGATAAAACATTCAAACTCTTAACTGAAATTCCCAAGCTTTCTGCCACCACAGCATGCTCGGATTCATAACGGGGAACTTTACCTGGTTTTTGCTGGTCTCGTCTGGCGACTTTTCTATTTACAAAGTCGACTCTTATATGTTCTCCGCCTGGGGTTTTTATATCACTACCAATCTGGACGGAGATTGGTGCTCTTTCCATATCTAATCTTATTTAATTACGCCACAATTGTAATCCTATTAAAAACGGAATTCAACTTGTTGATATAATTTAATTATGATTTCAGATGAACACGAGACAAAGTACTTCAACATAAATCATGCCTCAGTTCCTGTATGGATTTATGGAGATCCTAAAAAACCCTTAATATATTTTATTCATGGATATTTTAGAGGATTTTCTGACTATATCGGTGACTTACCCATGCGATATCTTATGAAGAACTATTGTGTTATCGCATTTGATCTTCCAGGCTTCGGATACTTAAAAGATTTTAAAAAAGACAGAGTGACTTTTATAGCAGAAATTATTGAAAAAACCTCAAACGGAAGAAGATTCGTTCTTTTCGGAACTAGTTATGGTGCACTTCTTACCCTTAAATATGCATTTAATTATCCAGATAAAGTTAAAGGAATTATACTTGCAGGAATGCCATTTTTTTATGGAATAAGAAAGGTTCTTACTTATTCCAAAGTGCCATTTGCAAATAAACTTAAGGTGTCTTCTGTTCTGGGTGAATTTAAATTTTTAAATAGTGATAATTTAGCTCAAATCGATACTCCGGTTTTACTTTTATATAGCTCAAAAGATAGACAAGCAACCAAAAAAATGGGTGAGAAGGTAAAAAGATTAATTCCCAAACCTGAACTATTTACTATAAATAAAAATAATCATAGCTGGTTATTACACCGAGTTGACGAGAGTGGATTTTTAGAAGTAATTGAAAGATTCATAAAAAGCCTCAAGTAATCTAATTGACTGTTCTCTTTTTTAAACCTATAATGCGTGGCTATGCAAGATAGATGGGGCCCTCCTTTAAGACCTGAAGATTTACATACTACACCAGTACCCGTAATACGGGTTTACGACGGATTTCAGGAAAGAGACTATGATGATGTACAGGGACTTTTTTTAGACAACGGTTATCAACTTGTAGTAGGCGGGAGACATAACCACCAAAACCCATTAGAAATATCTATTGAGCTTTCTACATCGTTTAAGGTTCCATTTCCAAAAGAAAGAGCACAAATCGCTTCAAGTGCTTCAGGAATAGGACTACCTGAAACTTTCTCGCTCGGAGAAGCATTAACACGATGCACGCCTGTTGTTGCTAAAGATAGGCACAAAAATGGAGGTAAGAATAAATTTTTACTCGCAACTGAAGAGCAGAAAGTAAGATTTGCAACATGGATGCTTCATGTACAACGACTCAATCCCACATCAGGAGTCCCTTATGATGGATTGGAAGGAATCGAGAGATTAAGAAGAGAAGTTTCTTCTGGACATTTTTATTTAAATAACGGTGCAAATCCACGATGGAATGACGGATGGGAATTCGAAGAGTTTATTGAAACACCAGGCTCAAACTATACATCTATAAGAGTCGTTCCTGATTCCTATGGAAATGTACATTATGGATTAATTACGAAATCTGACCATAAAAAAGCTGATAATAAAAAGGTTGAAGTTGATCCAAGATTGCCTAGACCAGGAACAAACTTACTAGATCCAGCAGGCAGTACTATATTATTAAAAGATCCTCAAAGCCCATTTTTTCTAAATTCTGAAAGCATAGTTTCAAATATCCTCTCAGGCGGAAAAGGAATTTTACTAGGCGGAACTCCTATTCAAGATGAAGAAGACAGACAACTGGCAAAAGATCTAGGAATAAATCCAGATTTCCCTCAGATTCCAGATTTATTAGCTGAAGCATCAAGCAAGATAGGACTTGCATTAAAGGCTGGCATTCCATTTATGGGAATTGATTTTATGGAAAGAACTGATGGAAGTTTTGTTTTACTTGAAGTAAACACCGGTCCACTTTTATTTCATGGCGCTTTTGGTGAAAAACCAGGAACTCCTCAGCATATGCTTTATTATAAGATGTATGAAAGAATAATTCAGGAAGCAAAAAATAGGCACCCAGAAGCTTTCAGGTAATTAAAATAAATTCCTAATAAATCTATCGTAAATTACATATGCACTAAATCCTCCGTAAAAAAGAAAAGCGAGTCCCATCGCAGATTTCCTAATAATACTTGGCCTAAGTGGTTTATCAAGTGAAGTAGAATTAAGCCAAAGAGTAAGACCTATATGCACAAACATTGCCATAGCATTTAACACAGCTGCGGTTGTTAGAAGCGCAAGAGGCTCTGTAAAACCTAAAAGTAAAACGATAATTCCTGCAACTATTTGGAGCCATAAAACTATGTAGTAAGCTTTTGGGATATGTTTTTCAGATAATTTTTTTTGCGCAGTAATAATTATATTTTCAGATAGAATTCTACTGGTAGCATCAAAAACTGTAAGCTGAGTTCCGAAAAGCATAAGACCCCCAACTAGTAAGAAAAATGTCCCTGCAAGAGGGAAGAGAGCTTCTCCAATTGCTTTTCCTTCGTTTATTACAAATCCAATTCCTGATAAATTGCCTTCATCTCCAAATACTGTCACATAAGAAAGTAATCCTAAAAATGCAATTGTCACTCCTCCCATTACCCAGAAAATTAGAAGGTGTTCAATATTTATATTTTTCCACCAGACTTTAAAATTCTTAAGACTCTCTTCGCTTAGCTCAAATTTTGCTCCTGTCAGGCTTACTGTTTCTCCTTTTCCTGTAAAAAGACTAGTAATGCGTCCTGCATATTTTCCCATTCCATAACCCTTTTCTCTTACGTAAAATGATTGGGCTAGATTAAGATTTCCTCCAGCCCCAGCATATGCAAAAGCAGCTAAAAATGAAGCCATAATAATTCCTTCTGGGAAAAAAATATATGAATTCCCAATTCCCAGAGCTCCTTTTCCAAGTGCCTCATAATCCGAGAGCCTAGATAAAATTAACGTAAAAGCGGCTATCGCAGGAACACCGATTAGTACTAAGATTTTCTGAAAATTCTCAACTGTTTTATATAGAACTGGTCCAAGCGACAAAATTAATCCAATTACTATTAATAGAATTATTGTAAGGTTAGTTGTATCAGTCATTCCAATTGTGGCGCCAAATAATTTTGCAGATGATGCGATAATTCCCGGCCAAATCCATGGAATAAAAGTAGAGAGTAAAAACCAGTAAGAAATGTATTTAAATTTGCGGGCTAATCCTACAAATACACTTTCTCCATGCACTAGTGCATATCTTTCAATTTCCATATTCATAAAAAACTGAAAAGTTATTCCAAGAA
>CAYORA010000029.1:0-9450 GCA_964406285.1 uncultured Gammaproteobacteria bacterium | reverse complement strand
AGTGCATATCTTTCAATTTCCATATTCATAAAAAACTGAAAAGTTATTCCAAGAAGAGCTGCCCAAATAATTCCCATCCCGTAATTTGCAGTAAGATATGGCCAGAGGATAATCTCTCCACTTCCAAGTCCTAATCCTAAAAATATAAAACTTGGACCGATTAATTTTTTGAGAGGAAGTGCCTGAGGAAGAGCTTTAACATCTAGCGGTTTTAATGCCATGATGTAATCATAAAGTATTTTGCATAGATTTAAAACCTATTAGTTCTTTTACTTATTCCTTCTTTTAATCTATCAATTGAATTTACCTCAAGGACGTGTAAGAGTTGTGAATTTCCCCCCTCTCCTGTATCATCAACTTTACCGCTTCCCATTTTACGAAACGAAATTCTAATTCCCATGACCACTGCAGCAAGCTTCATTTGCCTTTCTATTTTATCTCTGCCTTTTGGATCTTTTGATATCTGCGCTCTATAATATGCTCCTAATTCTTGCTGCACTCTACCCCTAAACTGACGAGATGTATATTTTAGATGTCTATCCGGAATTTGCAATGACGCTTCCGGAACTCTGTATCCTGCAGCAACATCGTTTTCTCCTCCAAAACCTACGTATTTGTCGGCCTGTGGCATACCTATATCTAGTGCCATAAGCTGTCTTCTTGCGCTTGTTACTATATTCATGCCACTTTCCCTTCTATCATATCCAACTGTCCCTTCCTGTTTAAATTTTTTATAAAGGGGCCTTGTTTCAGAAACCATACTTCTTTTAAAGCCCCCTGCATCTACATACTCGATCATTCTGAACGCAGAATTTCCAGCTCTCATGGTAAAAACGTTATCTCTTCTCCTTTTGATCACTTCCATTACATCAGAAAACCTTTGAACTGTTAAAAATACATGTTCCGAATCAAGATCTTTTTCTGGATAATCGATATATCCTGTTAATGCAGCTAGAGTGGGATTATATTTAAATCTGTCAATTATACTTCGTATGTAATCTTTTGGAAGCTCTTGAAGATCAGCGTCATTAGTTACTAGAATCATATTTGCAATATCGGGATGCTCAGAAGCTAAAGCTCTTCGCAGAGTAATTGCAGCCATATCTCTTCTTATGGTTCCAATTCTAGCTTCGTTCGGAGAATAATGTGCTGTACCTAACACTAAAGGAAAATCTGGATGTTTTGCCTTAAATGCCTCAGCATCACTGTACGCACGAGACGATTCTAGATCTTCACCGGGTGCACCATTTACCAAAACAAATAATTCAAAAGGTGGTTTTACTTTAGGATCCAGGGAATAAGGTTCCTGTTTTAAGTATTGGCCCAGAGTTCTGCCTAAATTCATTTCTGTGAAGTGTGCGGGGATGTTAACCGAAAGACCTATGCCCGAATCCAAAACTTCAGGGGCTACTAATGTAGATTCAGTAGCTTCAATTCTTCTTCGATCTGAAGTCGAAGCTATTAAACTGTCTACATAATTTTTAATTCTTTGCTGCGGCGGAATTTCTGCCACCGGAATGTCAAATACTGGCCTTATACCTGTATCAGCTGCTTCTGTCATTTATTTATTAAAGTATTAATTCTAAACATCACAGCATTATTTTCTAACAAAAACTGCGCCATATTTGTCCACATGTACTACATCCCATTTCCCTTGTTTTCTTAGCTCTATAAGTCTATTATATACAGGTTTTTTATTGGAAGTAAGTACTGTATTATATCGACTTTTATCTACATCTTTTAAGTCTTGTTCAATCGGGTAGTAATATTCGAATGCAGAATAACCGCTTTTATTTCGCCATAAATGCATTCTTCCATCTATTGTAGGTTTTATCTCTGGATAATTCCAAATGAGCCATCCGCCATAATCATAAATAGTTAAAAGATTTTCATTATTTAAACTATTTTGCAAAACGGCTTTTGCAGCCCCAGGTGTACAGCTAATAGATTTTATGCAATAAGTATCCCAATTCATGTTTTTAAATTCATTAAAGGGATACTTGCTCCAAACTGAAACTAATAAGAATAATGAAATAAACACTCCTGAAACTATTAACTGATATTTTTGGGTTTCAGGTTTTATAAAAGAAATAAGAGGCTTTATCAGAAATATTGCAGAATAGTAAAAAGGCCACGCGTAGCGCCTGATCCAAAAAGTAAAGATAAATAATATGAGTGAAGGAAGATAGAAAGGCGCAAGTTCAAATGTCTTTCTACCTGTACCATAAAGTGCTATTCCTAAAGTCAGTGCCATTCCAGCAAGCAATTGATGCCACCAAACAAATGAGAACGAATCTGGTGGAAGAAATTCTACAATGGATGCTTGAAGCGGATCTTCTATGTGTCCAAAAGTTTCGATATATACTCCCAAACCAAAAGGACTAATTAATACTGAAACACAAGATAATATAAGCGCAGCAATTAAAAACTTTTCTTTTACAAAAAGCTCTTTAAGCTTCTTTCGATAATTTAAATAGTATTCTTTTGCAAAATAGATAATTACCCAAAGACCGAATAAAGCAAGGCCTAATACAAATTCTCCATGTAAATTTGACCAAAGAGTAAAAAGCGGAATTATAATCAATATGAATCTTTTATCTTTTATTTCTTGGTATTTGGAAAGAACCCAATACATAACAGCTATTAATAGGAGACTTAAAAGCTGACCTCTGAATGATACCTGGTTAACCGGAAGAGTTAAATATAATAGTAGAGGAAATGCTATAGATTTTTCAAAAATATCCATTTTCGCAGCTTTTCCTATGAAGAAAAAAGTTAATGTAATTACAAATGCACCCAGTACGGATAGTCCTAAAAATCCAAAATTACTAAAAGTTTGATAAGTAATCAGGTCTGTTCCCCAAGAGCTATTGTTCCATTTATAATCAGGCATGAGAGCGGAGAAAGTATTCTCTTTTAGTACTTTTCCATTCTCAAAAAAACTCTCACCATACTTTAAATGCCACCCTAAATCTGGATCAGTAGGATAGAATAAAGACCCTATAAATACTCCTAGTAGGAGAACAAATGATAACAATAGTGTTAAAATTTTGGTTTTATATTGCATTAGAATTGCTTGGTATTATAACATTTTGTGCTTAAAAAGAATCTGTAAAATATTCCCCTTGACAAGAGCAAAAAAATTTTGTTAATATCCAAACACAAAATTCTTGCCCCCTAGAAGGGGGTTTTTTATACGAAAAATGAATACTCAAAATTTAAATAATTTCTCAAGAAAATTTACAGTCGCAAAAAATAGAACATCCTCTTTATTATCAAATACTCAGTCTTTAAGAAATGGTAATTTAACTAGAAATCTTAAGAAAAACCATGTTATGGTGGGTGTAGTTGCTGTTCTTTTAGTATTAGCTTTTGTCGCTGGAAGATTCATGGCTCCAGGTTCATCATTTGGTAGTTCAGACCAAAGAGCAAGCGCTCCAACTCCTATTGCAACACAAGAATTAAATAGTGAATTTAAATTCCCATTAAAAGATGATCAAGGAAAAACAGTTGCGCAAATTTCATATTTAGTAGAATCTGCTAATCTTCAGGATGCATTTATATATCAAGGAAAACTAGCAAAAGCAGTTAAAGGAAGGACATTTTTAATTTTCGATCTAAAGATTACAAATCCTTATACTAAAACAATTGAAATAAATGCAAAGGATTACGTAAGAGTTAAAATGAATGGAAAAGAAGAACAGTTAGCTCCTGAAATTCATAATGATCCTATCCAAATCCAAGCAAATTCTACAAAGTATACAAGAATCGGTCTTCCAATAAATGACACCGACAAAGATTTAATTCTTCAAATTGGAGAGTTAACTGGTAAAAAAGAAACAATTAAGTTAACACTCACACGATAATTTATGGCTGATCAATCGATAATCGATGAAATCAAACAAGCAATTGATAATATCCGCTTCGGTAGTGTTGAGGTCATTGTACAAAACGGAGAAGTTACACAAATTTCTACAAGAATCATAAAAAAAACAAATGTCCCGACAAACCCGAAAAGACAAATTACAGGCGCAGTAGTTAGAAAAGGAACTGGCACAGGGATAAATCTAAATTTTAAGTATTGACAACCAAGCATTTAGTGTTGTAAGTTACTAAAAGCACTAGATAGAGATAGCTGACCGCAAACGGAGGCTTTTTCATTTCCAGTAATGGAAGTGGGAAGGCCTCCGTTTTTGTTTACAAGGGCGGGAAAGTGCTTCGCCAGCTGGCGAATTAATTTATAAAAGAGAGGGGGTGAAATATATAATGACAGATTACAAAAGAAGAATTGGAACAGCAATCGCAACCGTAGCTATTTTAGCTAATGCCGCTACACCAGCAGCATTCGCAGGTACAACAATAAGTATTACGAACAACGGTGCTGATTCTGATAATGATGTTCAAGTGAACAACACTCAGAATACCAATGTTACACAAAACAATACAGCAAATTTCACTAACAATATTGATGGAGATGCAAATACAGGAGACAACGACGCCAACAAAAACAATGGCGGAGACGTTTCTGTAAATACAGGCAACGCTACAGTTAATGCTACCGTTGTCAATCAGGCAAACACCAATCATGCTAGTGTAGATTGCTGCACACAAGGGGACACTGAAGTTAAAATTGGAGGCAATGCAGCTAATTCTAACAACACAGCTAACCTTGACGTAGATAACAAAATTGACGTAGATCAGGACAATCGTGCTGATTTCGAAAATAATGTTAAATATCTTGATGCAAAAACAGGTAACAATGACGCTAACAAAAACAATGGCGGAGACGTTACTGTTGAAACAGGAGATGCTTCAGTAAAAGTTGCAGTTTCTAACTGGGCTAATGCTAATTCAGCAAGAGTCGGAGGTGGAAATGGCAATGACGCATCTATGAGTCTAAAAATCTTAAACAACGCAGCTGATTCAGACAACGACATAACTGTTGATGTTTACTCAGATGTTGAAGTTGATCAAGACAATTACGCTGATTTTGACAACAGAATCGACGGAGACTCTAACACTGGAGACAACGACGCTAAGAAAAATAATGGCGGAGAAGTTTCTATTGATACTGGAGACGCATCTGTAGACGTAACAGTAGATAACATTGCTAACTTCAACTGGGCAGACCTTAATTGTGGATGCGTATTTGGAGAAGGTGGACTTACTGTAGACGTATCTGGAAACGCATATAACTCTGATAACAATGTTAACGGAGATTTCGATTCCATTCAGGATGCAGATCAAGATAACAACGCAGATTTCGATACTGACGTAAAGAATTCTGACGCTGAAACAGGTAACAATGATGCTAACAAAAACAACGCAGGTGCGGGAGAAGATCCTTCTATCGAAACCGGCGATGCAGACGTTAATGTCGGAGTTGCAAACAGCGCTAACATGAATAGTGTTGGTTCTGAAGAACCAGAATGGCCAGAAATGAACTTAGGAGGAGTTAATATCAATATTAGCTTCGATCTAGGCGACCTTTTGGACGCTTTGGGACTTTAATTTTGGCTGTAGGGTTAGAGTGTGCACTTCGCTTTAGCCCTACACCGAAAAAATTAAAATTTAAAACTTAAGATTTAAAAAAGTAAATAATAGGTTTTAAAGTTTAATAAAAATATGATAAGAAAATTAATAGCATTATTCTTAATTTTAACAATCCTTCTAAGTAAGGCCGGAACTTCTATTGCTCTGGCTACTGAGGCAACACCTGCAGAAGAAGCTCAACCCGCTCAAGAAGCTCAAACAAATAACGATAACGATAAACCTGATAAAGAAGATAAACCTGATAAAGGTGAGGCAAAACCCGCAGGAGAAGCTACGTCAGCTAAGGAAGCAGATGGCGGACCAACAATTACACCAAGCCCAATTCCTGATTCAGTTGTTAACCAAACGTCCTCTGAAGTGGAACATGGCGGAACAAATGCTAATGGAAATATTGGTGATACTACTATTAATACCGGTGATGCAAATAACACAGGGTCTATTATTAATAACACAAATACGAACACGGCTGGATCTGGCGCTGGGTCAGGTTCAGGTGCTGGAGTGAACATCTCAAATACAGATAATGGTGCTGGATCTGAAAATAATGGCTCTGCAACAATCGTAAATAACAACGACACTAATCAAAATAACAGTGCAGTTATCATAAATAACATGACTCAGGCTTCGATCACAGGCGATAATTCTGCTAGCGAAAATATTGGAAACTCCACGATCACGACTGGAGATGCTAATGTAAGTGGCACTGTTATTACAGCAGCAAATACTAATGTTGACGGAGTAGCAATTTCAGAGTTTAATATAGTTGACGATCACTTCGGTGACTTTATCTTAGATTTTGGTGCTAATTGCATAGCAGGATGCGGAGCAGGAACAACTTCACTTGCAAATATCGGAAATGGCGCTGATTCCAACAACAACGCTTCATCAAATACCACAACTAATAACAATACTAACCAGAATAATGACGGGACAGTAATAAATAACATAGATTTTGTAGCTGATTCAGGTAATAACGAAACCTCTAAAAATACAGGCGGAGATTCTTCCATCACGACTGGAGATGCAAATGTAGCAGCAAGCTTAGTTACATTTTTAAACAACAACATTGCAGGAAATGTAGTATTCGGAGTTGTAAATATCTTCGGAGATTTAGTAGGGGATATTATAATGCCGGAAAACGTATTTGATCAATTCGCTTGCTCTACTTGCGGAGGAAACACTAATGTAACTAACACAGGTAATGCAGCTAATTCTGACAACAATGGCAGCGTAAACAATACAACAAACAATAATGTCTTCCAGTCAAATGACGCAAATATCGCAAACAATCTAATTCTTGAGGCTGAAACAGGAGAAAATTCAGCAAGCAAAAATAATCAGGGAGATGTAAATATTACAACAGGTGACACAAATCTGGACGCAAGTATTCTTAACATTGCAAACATGAACCTCCTTGGGGGAAATATGTGGCTAGTGTTAGTTAATGAAGCTGGAAACTGGGTAGGAAAACTATTCGGAGCACCAGAAGGCTCAATATTGGCTGGCTCAGAAGGAATGGAGTTCGCTATGGATCCAAATGGCACTATAAATGTAACTAATGCAAATAACAGTGCGGGCTCTACAAATAACGGAGAGGTGAACAACACAACTAACAATAACTTGAATCAAACGAACACAGCTAATGTCACCAACAATGTAAACTTATTTGCTAACACAGGGGGGAATCAAGCTGATAAAAATAACGGAAATGTTGATATAGTAACAGGAGATGCTCAGGCAATTGCAAATATAGTTAACTTCGTAAACAACAATATCGCAGGTGGAAAACTACTTGTAACATTTGTAAATGTATTCGGAAGCTGGAACGGTGACTTCATGACACCTGGAAGCAAAAAAGACACATCGCCGGTTGTAGCTCAGGGTGGACAAGAAAATAATAATTCAAACAATTCTTCAAACAACAATACAAGCTCACCTACAGCAGTAGCAGCAAAAGGACCAAATATAATTGCAGCTGCAGGATTCTTACCAAAAGTATTCGGAGCAGGGAACAATAATGAATCAAATGTAGAAGTAAAAGTAGCTGGTGCAAATACGAATGACATAGTAGCCGGTCTTACAAAAGATTCATCTGATAAAAAAGCAACTCTTAACCTAGCATGGTTACTGCTGGCAACACCATTATTAGCAGCAGGAATAATTGCTAGGAAAAGATTTATAAAAAGAACTGTCTAAATAACCCCTGCCCTTATCTGCCAACTGTCCGCGAAAATAAAGTATTATGAAAATTAAAAAAATATTGTTAGGAGCTCTATCTTTGTCACTTTTCGTGAACCCTTACTTTGCGTATGCAGACGAGATTTCAGTTAGCGGAAATGGAGAAGGATCAAGCAATACGGTAAACATTTCTCAGTCTAACAATAATTCTACTACTCAAAATAATACAGCAGAAGTAAATAATAATGTTGATGTAAGCGCAAACACAGGGGATAACAATGCTTCAGAAAATAACGGTGGAGAAGTAAATGTTAACACTGGGGACGTAAACGTAGAAACGACAATAATTAATGCAGGGATTAACCAATCATATGTAGAAAATGAGTGCTGCCAGGGTGATCTAGCCTTAAATATAACTGGGAATGGCGGAGGCTCAAACAATGGTATTAATTACTCATCAAATGTTAATAACAATGTTTCAATTAATAACAATGCAAACATTTCAAATAATGTAAAAGGCTATGCTAATACTGGTAATAACAGCGCAAATGAAAATAATGCAAATGTATCTATAAATACAGGAAGCATAAAGGTTGTTGATACTATTAAAAATAATTCAATAAATATTCATGAGGTGCACACTTCAAATGGCGTTGGAGGAGACGTTTCAATTAAAATCTCTGATAACGGCGCTGATTCAGAAAATAAAATTGCATTTGTAAATGACGGCAGTGTAAATATCGATGTAAATAACTCGGCTAATATCGTAAATAATTCATCATGGGAGCTAAACACAGGCGGAAATACCGCCTCTAAAAACTCTGGAGACGTAGAAATTACGACCGGAGACATACTCTTAGCAACAACTATTGAAAACACAGATATAAATGTAGGATTAGTAGATGTAGATTGCTGCAACGATAACCCTACAACACCACCTGATGGCACACCACCAACACCAACTAATAATCCAAATCCAGGACCATCAAATAACGGTGGCGGTTCAGGCGGAACAAGTTCAAACGGAGGATCAGTTCTAGGATCAGTACTTCCTGTAACAGGTGACTACTTCATGATTCTTCTAATGATAGGAAATATAATGTTATTCTTCTTGGGTGGGTACCTGCGGCTACGGTCCGGAAGAGCCCCTAACTATCTGTACGCCAGATAGTGATATAATACGGCCGTGGCTAAGCGTAAAACAAAAAAAGCAAAACAAAATAAAATTTCCAAGAATATTGGAAATTTTTTGTTAGTAGGATCAGTTCTCCTTTTCTTATTATTATTTTATCCTCTAATCTCAATCTATCTATTCCCTCCAAAAGCAGTTGATATTAAAACATTACCAAATAATTATATTTCTGTGCCTAAAATTAATGCTCAAGCGCCAGTTACTTTTAATGTAAATGCATTTAATGAAAATGAGTACCAGGAAGTTTTAAAAAGGGGAGTGGCACACGCCAAAAACACAGCATTGCCGGGAGAAAAGGGAAGTGTATTTATTTTCGCTCATTCCTCAGGAAATCCGATTGAAATTAGTACCTATAACACAATTTTCTTAAAGCTTGGGCAATTAGAAACAAATGATAAAATTCAAATCAAAAAAGACAATAAAATTTATACGTATAAAGTGACTGAAAAGAAAGTAGTTTGGCCAAATGAAGTAGAGTATCTTGAACAAAAGAAAGATCAATTGATCCTCCAAACCTGCTGGCCAAT
>CAYORA010000028.1:0-13679 GCA_964406285.1 uncultured Gammaproteobacteria bacterium | reverse complement strand
AAAAAAAGTGTCCTAAATGTGCTGGTTTTAATGTAGTTAAGAATAATTTTGCTCCGCAGTCGTTCGGTTGATATAACCCAAATTTTCGGACAGATAATTGAGAGGCTAGAAGAGTTTAAATATATTGGTGAATTGAAACAACGTTGGCTTGAGATTAAAAAGTTGACCGCTGGATTAAATGTTTCTTCGATTTAGAATACTTTCTTCTTTCTTCTGGACTCATTT
Source organism: uncultured Gammaproteobacteria bacterium (assembly GCA_964406285.1). Taxonomy (GTDB): domain Bacteria; phylum Patescibacteriota; class Microgenomatia; order Levybacterales; family UBA12049; genus 2-01-FULL-39-10-A. The sequence continues at coordinate 13,454 of CAYORA010000028.1, read as the reverse complement.
TATAGAATTGATCAATCAAAATTCTTGATAAAAGCTTTAAATCGTCGATTATTCTCTGAATTTGATCGTCTATATACTTCACATTCGTTTCACCAATTAGCTCTCTAGCCTTTTGAATATCCATAATAAAGGATACTCCGAAAACTCCTCTCTAATTGTAAGTCCTATATTTGTTAAAAATACTGAAAAAATCGACTGCAAGAACTATTTTTAATTTCATATTCAAAATCGACTTTTTTTGACGATTTTTAGCAGTTTGAGTGTGCCTAAATTTAACTTTTCTTTTTTTAACAAATTCAATATCTTATAATTGTAATTTTCAAAGAAGTTTTCGTAGTACGCTTAGCTTTGAAATTAGATTTAATCCGTACCTATTGAAAATAGGGAGGGTGAGCTTCTGAAAATTGAAGTCTTACTTGTCCTCACCGAGCTTATCTGTGATTTCAAGTCTGTCTACATAATCAGGAACCTGAAATTGGACCGGACCTATTCCATTATGTGAAATTAGTTCTAAATTATTACTTATATTCTTTAAGTCGCTTCTAATACCTTTAAGAGAGCTGGCCATGATTTCTTCGTTTGATTCTCCAACTTTAGTGTCAACCAAACCTTTAAAATCCAACTTAAAATTCGAAGTGTACGTGAGTCCAGTATCGTCTAAATACTCGATATCAATGCTTGTGTTTACTGATTTTAACAATTTGTATTGATCGCCCATCATAATTCCTATCGGCTGGCTCAATGTTTCACTACCTGCAAGAAGTTCTATGCCATTTTTTATTATCTCGACATCACTTAGTTTTTTACCTAATAAAGTTTTGAAGTTTTCCCCTTTTACTTTGAATCTTATCTTTTTAGCGCTACTTTTACCCTCATTTTTAATAACAACATTTACCTGGTGAATACTATCTTGTGGCTGCTTTATGTAAATTACTAGCTTAGGTCTTTCATTCTTTCTGATTTCTTCAATATTTTCTTTCGCTACTAAAACTGATTTGTAAGAAAAATACATAGCTCCTAAAACTCCAAAAACCTCAGCGAATCTTAAAACGTAATTTATGATTTCTTCCGCTAGTTTAATGTGTAAATATTCTTTCTGAATAACAAACATAAAAACACCGGATAAGAATATCAATAAAAGGATTATCTTAATATTTCTTTTAATCATTTACCGTTATTCCCCAAATTCTAGTAATAAAAGCTTTGATGTCTTGAGTGTTTACTAGTTCTAGTACCACTTCTCTTGAATTATCTAGAATTCTATCTAGACGATCGAACTGTCTAGAAGCGTCTATTAGCTCAAATAATTCAACCAATAATTGATTCTTCTTTGGTGAAGAGACCTCCCTTCCATCAGGAAACCACTTAGCGACGTACGCTGTTTCAAATTCTTCGATAAGTACTTTTACTCTATCAACTACCTGCTGGAGGTTGCTCTTCAAAGCAATTATTCCTACATAGCACGCCCTTTCCATTATTCTTGGTTCAGTATAACCGTAACTTGTTCCCTCTTCTTTTTCCAACATTTCCAAAGCGAATTTTTGAATAATTTCAACAGACACTGTTGCAATCTCCAAATTACCTACTTGTACTGCTTTTATGCCTATTTTTGATACTGCCTCTACCAGAGAGTCGAAGGATTGATTTGATTTAATTTTTGGAACATCGCTTGTAAACCATTCCGGTTGATGTATATACCAACTCGCTTGATTTACGAGTTCTCTTTTCTCATTCTCCCATTTTGGATTAACTGAAAGTTCAAGTAAAACCACCCCAATATCTTCAATGACTTTTCCAAAAGTTCCAATCAGTATATGATCAGCATTTTTTATTGAGTCTGAAAGATTTCTCAAAAGACGCCTTAGTTCTTCTGTGGCTATTAAGAACGATCTCTTATACTCTCTTGATTCTTCCTCCGTTTCTTCAACTTTCCTTGCCAAAATAAGCAACGAATCTCTAAATACTTCAAATGGCGTAGACAGGGAAGTCAAAGAAAAGTAGTTTTCCCTCAATGTCCCACTTCTGTGGGACATATAAGATAAATACACAATGTTTTGGATTTTCTCTACTAATGGTCTTAGCTTTATTTCTAAGTTATGATGAGAAGTTTGAATCAATTCATGTAATAAGGCATTGAGCGAATTTATAGCTTCAGTCATAACAACTTCGTGATTGAGTGTCATACCAGCAAATGAAATTTTTTCGAGGGTATTAAATACCGGAGTCATTTCGTAACACAAACTTTTTTGAATAGAAATAATGCCTAAATCTTTATAGACAATTGCACTTTGAAATAATCCTTCCAAGGAATTTAGTTTTACCGAACTTTCAACAATTTGATCCAGGTACCCTCTAAAAAGACTGAGTATGGGATTGTCGGTTCGCCTGCCTGTAACGTAATTTATTTCGGAGGAAATTTTATACATGTCTCTAAATAGACGAATAATCTTAGTTATCCCTGTTGTGTTGTTCTCTTTCATATATTCCTCAGCGATTGCTTGAAGCCGTTCCAATACAGGAGTCAAAAAGGCATTCGAGTCACTTATCGAAGTAATAAGAAAGTAGGTTGGAATTATTGTCGAAGTATTTCTTCGAGTTTTAATATACTCCGATAGAATTGACTGAATAATATCTAGCACTTCTTCCGCTGAACTTCTTTCTCTGTTAGTAATTAACCGATCATGATAATCGAATAAATAATTAAGACTTGCATTAATTTTTCTTAAATCTGGCTGAAGAAATTCATAGGATTTTGCAATCACTGTTTCTTCCGAAATTGAACCGTCTAGGTCAGGATTTTTTTTAAGAATTTTAGCTATATATTCTGCTTTTCTCTTAATTCTTTTCAGTTCTTTTATTGCCAAACCATACACTTCGTTCATTACATGAATAGGATTTAATTTCTTTAATACTCTTCTATACAAAAGAAATACTAAATAGAACACTAAACCCAAAACGATCAAGGCAATTTCCAAAGCATATTTTGAATAACCAATGTGAATTCTTCCATAAATAAGAGAAGATACAAATAGAAAAAGTGAGCAACCACTAATAAGAAAATAAATAAAGTTCTGAGACTTATCAGAAGCAGCTATGTCATAAAAACCAGTAGGAATTTTTTCAGCTTTATCCATTAACAGTATGTTCAAAGAGAAAATAATCGCCAAGATTCCTCCAACCATTGAACCGGCTGCGGTAAAAAAAGTAATTGCATTATCAATATCAAGCGAAGAACCGATATAGATCTCAAACGAATAAGCTAATGTGAACAAGAAAAGGAAATACAGAAAGCTTATGATAACAAACAGCTTATTTTTAATTTTTTGGAGTACATAGATCTTTAGTGCATTTACTACGCTAAACTTCCGCAAAGAGATCTGAAAATCTAATGTTTTCAGTATCCTTTTATAATCAACTTTCTTAACTTTCGACTTAATTTTCTGAAAAATTTCCTTTAACTTAACAACTCTGTACTTATACTGCTCAACCTTCTCTGACTCTTCCGTTTCTGTAACTAAAGTCATATTTAAGTTCTCGCGAAATTTGAATAAATCTTATCTTTCATAAACCCCAAAAATCCCATAAGGCCATTTGGATAATTAGTCTGTACGGTTTCTTTTTTAGCGTACATATTAGGCAACATGAAGATCTTTGTTGATAGATTTTCTTCTCCGCTGTATTTATATTTATCCAGCATTTCGTAAATAGTATCTTTAATTGCCGGACCATATTCGTTTATTAAAGCTTCGTTCTCCCGAATAAATTGTTTTACTCGGTCTTCCCTGGTTAATAATGGAGCATTGAAAACCAAATGAGCAATAACATCAAAACTATCACTATCTTCCAAGTTATCGATTGATTTGATTAAGTCGATATTAACTTTGCTGTTTTCCAGATCGGATATAAACTTTTCTTTTTGTTGCTGATCTAGCCAAATTTTTCTTAATTCATCGGTTGAGTGGACACGATTGTTAATATTTTCTTTGGAGTATCTGCGATATTCGGCATAAGACAGTTTTCGACCGTCAAACTCTACTTCAATCTCTTCTTCGATATTTACCTCAACTCCTTTGACTTTGATTTTTTTTGGTTTGGCTTTTTGGGCTTTTAGACTGAATGCATACGGATCTTCTGATTCACTTTTTTGAGGCTCAAGCTTTTTAGAAGATTTTTTGTAACCGTCTTTATCAAGAGAAACTTTTACATTCTCATTTGAAGGTAAACCAAATATTTTAAAATATCCATTTTCATCAGTAAATTCGTTTTTAGCCCAACGTCCAACTTTAACCATTACCTGAACTTTCGATAATGGTGCTTCAGTAACGCTATCTGAAACTATTCCAAATAGAAGCTTATCCATTGGTGGAATTGGCTCTTCGGGCGGTTCTGGTGGCTCTGGTGGAACCGGTGGCACGTCCCATTCATCGATTAGTCTTGTTGCGTTTGTAAAATCGATAATTCTAAAAAATCCCTTACCTTCAAAAAGTCGAGAGCCGCGACCAATGATTTGTTTGAACAAAACTTTGGAATTAATAGGTCTCATCATGACAATGTTCTGAATGTGGGGAATATCAACACCGGTGGAGAGTAGATCGACAGTAGTCGCGATAACCGGCTTTGGCATTTCCTTATCGCGGAACTTAGTCATGTCGTCTTTGTCTTCAGCAACAATCCTAGTAGCGTAATTTTCGTCTGCTTTAAGTTCGTTAAATTTATCTTTGACTAATTGCGCATGAGTCATGTCTACACAAAACACGATGGTCTTCCCATAGGGATTTGTCTTATCGAGAACATCAATTACTTTTTTAGTTAACAGTTCAATTTGATCTGGAATAGACACTGCCCTTTCGTATTCGGTAGGCTCGTAAAAATCTTTGACTTGATCTACATCAATTTCATCATCATAAATGACTTCTTCCGCTTGGTTTACATTTAATCCGTCTTTATAGAGATTGGTAGTAATTTTGTAGATTTTATAAGGGACTAGATAACCATCGTCGATTGCTTGCCCTAAACTGTATTCGAAAACAGGCTCACCAAAATATTTATAAACGTCGATATTATCTTCTCGCTTTGGAGTAGCGGTCATGCCCAAGTTATAAGCAGAACTAAAGTGTTCAAGTACTATTCCCCAATCTCCATATCTTGATCGATGACATTCATCGATAATGACTAAATCAAAAAAATCTGCCGGGATTTGTTTGTAAAGATCATTAGTGAATAAGGTTTGGTAAGTAGCAAAATAAATATTCCTATTCTTATTAAAATTTCCGCCTTCAATCTTGCAGCGAATATCATCACTTCCCTCCCTGAACGCTTCAAAGTCGTTAAACGCCTGGTCTTTGAGCATGATTCTATCAGCCAGAAATAGAACTCGGTGCATTGATTTGGACTTGATTAGTTTCCAAACAATTTGGAAAGCGGTGAAAGTCTTTCCGGTTCCAGTAGCCATTGTTAATAGAGTTTTTTTATTGCCTCGGCTGATATTCTCAATGACTGATTTTATTGCTACTTCTTGATAAGCTCTTGGGCGTCTGGAGCCTGAAATATAAAGTGGGTAATTTAAAGCGTCAGTGTTAGCTTGAGATAGACCCTTCCAGGCGACATAAATTGAGTAAATCTCCTCTGGGGCGAGATAATGATCGACTTCCTCTACTTTTGTAGTCCTGCGGTCAAACAGCAGCGTCTTCTTGCCGTTAGTAATATAGGAAATTGGAACGTCCAACCTTTTGGCGTAATCTTGTAACTGGCTAATGTGTTTTTCGGGATCTTCATCGTCGGATTTTGCTTCCAGTACGGCAATTACAGTTTCTTTGTATTTAAGAACATAGTCCGCAAACTTTTTTGTTGGTAATTTTCTATAATCCTCCCCCTCGACATAAAAGCGATCATCAGCAATCGGAAATTCTCTTATGAGGTAGTCTTCAATCCAACCACTTTCATGAATAACCGGATCGATTAATTTTGCTTTTGTGTCTTGTTCTGAGAGTGGCATATTTATAATAATTCGCCTTTAAATGCTTGGCTTAATAATGATTGTTTTAGTTTTTCTAGGTTTTCTATTTGTTTATTTGCAAGTCTAGTCAGAGACTGGCATTGGTCATAAGTTATCTCTAGTTTCTTAACCACTAGTTCCTGTTTATCCGTATCAGGCAAGTTTCCGGAACATGGGATTTTTATCAATAAATTTCTTATTAGATTCTGACTAATGTTTGGCTGAGCGCCTCCAAATGCTTTACTGAGTATTTCTGGTCTAATGTAATAAAGGTACCAATATAAATAATTAGTAGATACGTGCTTAAATGGAGTTATCCCACAAATAGCTTGATTGGTAGACGACTCTATTCCTAATATTCCAAGCTTTCCTGCAGTTGCTCCATACATCGCGAGTAACAGGGTACCTTTACTAAATAATTTTGCGTTGGAGTTTTTTAATCCTTCTTCAGAAATCGTTTCTTCATATTCGGTTATATTCCTATTATCATTAAGCTCTCCTGACTTAAGCCAAGGTATATTACCACCGTAATAAGCACTTGTAGACCGGTTTGGAGTTCCTCCGCTCGTAGTAGAAGCGATTTGTTCAAGACTAAATTCTTTTAAGTTATTTTCATTAAAAGTCAGTCTTAAACTACTCAAAAAAAGCTGTTCATATTTTTTAATTTCTTTCAGCTGCAATTCAATAGATTTGTCGATGTCGTAAAATAATTCTTCAATCTTTCTAATTATGCAATCTTGTAAGTTAATATCAGGGTTACCGTTATTTACCGGGATTGGGACTTCAATGTTCTCAATAAAATTTTTTGGAACCCTTTTGTGCCCTGAAGCACCAGTAAAACTTAAAACTGCTGATTTTCTAACTTCCTTTTGTCGAAGAAACAACCAAAGGTACTCAGGAGATACGTTTACATTTGGTCTAATTACATAAAATTCAGTAGACCCAAAACCAATATCATTTGGCATATTTTCAACAACAGCGCATTTACCGTTCTCCATGCACGGAGTGATTTTGGCGAAAATTACATCACCATTAATAAATGATGTAAACCCCTTGGAGACCTTGGAATAAGGTACTGTTTTAGTATTTAAAAGAGTACCAGTCACTTCACTTACACATTCCATTGGCACAAAACCAACTTCACTATCAGCATTATCTACTTTCCTTTTTGGAGGATTAATTACTGACAATGAAGATAATTTTATTTTTTGAAGGGTTGTCATAGACTTTCTTTTATTTTCAGAAGTATCTGTGAAATTTCCACATGGGTTTTGTTTATTTCTTCGATTATTTCCAATGGAGAATCTGAATTGCCAACGACCGTTTTGTTTGGATTTTTTGCAGACAAATCAAATCCCTTTGTTTTTAACTTATCAATACTTAGCGTCCAGCTATTTAATCCTATTTCTTTTTTCTTAAATAGCTCATATATGTTATCTACGTCAGAATTTTGAATATTTTTTTTCTTAGTAAACTTGCCCTCAATCTCACCAAACCAGATCTCTTTTGTTGGGCCTGTTTTTTCAAAAAATATCAGGTTTGTCTTTACCCCAGCACCCATTTGTGAAAATGTGCCCTGAGGCAAAGAAATTATGGCGCTTACATTAAATTTCTGGAGTAACTCCTCCCTGATAGCTTGAAAAGCACCGCTACCAAACATTATTTGACCTTCAGGCAATACAATTCCACAGCGACCACCATTCTTTAACCTTCTCATCACGTATTGCAAAGCAAGTGCTTCGGTTGCGCCCGACTGAATTGGATAATTATTTTGAACGTCTTTGTTTTCTTTGCCTCCAAAAGGAGGGTTTGTTAATATGACATCAACTTTTCGAGAGTCAGACATATTATGGACGTCTTCCATTAGAGTGTTTGTGCGAGTCAGGTTGGGGACTAGAATGCGGTGCAAGATCATGTTCATCATTCCGATTAGGTACGGAAGGGGTTTCTTCTCTTGACCATAAAAAGTTTTACTTTGAAGTGTTTCCCATTCTTTAATCCCCATTTGAGGATTATTCTTTTGCAGATAATCGAAGCTCTCAACTAAGAAACCAGCAGACCCAACAAAAGGATCAAGGATTGTTTCTCCTAATTTTGGATTAACGATCTTGATCATCAACCTGATTATTGGACGTGGAGTGTAAAATTCACCGGACCAGCCACCCTCACTACCCATTTCCTGAAGGATTTCTTCGTATACTTGGGATAATAAATGAGTATCTTGGTAATGCTCCATTTTGATTTTGTCCAAGATATCAATTGTGTCTAAGATCGTATTTGCGGAATGTATACGGTTTGTTATTTCTCGAAATATTTCTGATACTTTTTCTCTTTCGGGTGTACCTTTTAAGCCACGAAGATAAGGGAATAGTTTTTGATTAATAAAATAAACTAACTCGTCTTTATCTTTCCAATCCTTTTTTGCCCAATCTGACCATTGGTACTCTGGCTCGATAATAGCTGTGTAATTACCGCTTTCGGCTAATTCTATTAACTCTTCTTCGATATTTTCAAAGATTTTTAGAAATAATAACCATGAAAGTTGCTCAATATAATTGTTTGCTCCGACACCATCGTCCATTCTCAAAACGTCACAAGCTTTCTTAATATCAGATTTTGTTAACTGTGGTTTATCCATATTTATATTTATTTTTATTATTTTGATTGATTATTTCTTTTTAGCCCGATTTTTTTCTAAAAACCTTTCTAAATCTTCCTTTCTATATCTCCTATCTCCTCTTGGACTTACGATAATGGCCGGTAGAATATCGTCATTATCCCAACGACGTAAAGTTTCGGGGTTAACTCCTAGGAATTCAGCCGCTTCTCTTATTTTTAACAATTTATTCTCATCGTTTTTGGACATACAACAAATACCACTAACTTCTACACCGATTGTATTCCAAAACGACAACAATATCTAGTTCGATACCGGGAATAGCTTACTTTTTCTGTTGTTTTAGCTCTTCGTAATGCCAATCCTTCATTGGAAATGCTTTATATGTGCCCGTCTCAAAATCTATAGATCCAATTAAATGTTCAGCTACGAAGACATAATTAGTGTTTTTCCATTCTGTTGCGTCACTTGGCTTGGTCTCCGGTTTTCCTAGCATTTCAGTGTATTGTTTTTGAAGGTCAAAGGCTTTTTGGTCATCAAAAAGGTCAATGTTGCATTTATTTTTACAAGTCTTCTTAATCTCTAATGCGATCTTCTCTCCATTAGTCTCACCGGGCTCTACTAAGACAAATATATTTTCAACAACTTTATTTTCGTTTTTATCTAGGATTTTATATTTTAGCGCTTCGGTAGGATTAGCAGCTATTTCTTGGTTTTGTAATGGTTTTCCTTCTTGTTGAGTGGAGCTGTTATGAACAGTAGTCGTTGCAATGGATATAAGGACCAAAATAAAAACAATTCCGATCAGAACGTATTTTTTCATATTTATTCCAGCTCTCAACTAATAATCTGATCAGTTATTAGGAAGCCATAAAGCAAAAGCTCCCCGCTAGCCGGTCGACCCTTTCGGATCAAACCCGTATACCTTTCGGCATACGACCGAGTTAAGGAAAGCTAAACGGAGAGCTTACGCCCCTTAACTCGGATTTATTGCCATGCCTGATATTGCTATCAAGTTTAGGCAAACTGATTGTTATGTAATTATAAGTCATTTGCCACTATTGACAATAGGGGCAGAAAGTACCGCGTTATTTGTTTAAATCAAACTCACGATAAAATAATTAAGTGGATAAAAATAAAAATGAGTATAAAAATGATGAGCCTTGGGGACTTTCGGATATATTAGGTCCATTTTTAAAAGAGATTGCGGAACATTATTTTGGATCAAGGGCTAAGTTTAACGAAGAACATTTGCTGTTTATAAGTAATGATCATGAGTTCCAAGAAGACATAAAGAAAATTAGAAAAGAACTTAAAATTCCAAAGCTTGACCCTAAAGAGGACTGTAGAATATTCGAGAATAAAGGACAGACAATTGAAGAATCAGGTTTTATTTATGGTAAGAGTGAGAAATTTGTTGCCAGATTCGAAGAGAAGATTCGATCGATACTCGTTAAGCATAAGTTACCACTCAATTTCACTGATGGGATAGAATATGCGGTTCTATATGGGAAACTTTCAAAGCAAATTCCAAAATATAACCCGGAGGTAGTTAATCAAATAATAAAAAACCCAAAGGAACTAAAACGAATTGGACTGACTATTCAGGAAAAGAAGTTTGTGAAAGATTTCGTAAAAATGAAAATGGAAAAAGCAAATCTACCTAAGGAAAAATTCAAATATTTTTACAAGAAAATGTGTGAAGGTCTATCGAAAAGCAGAAATAACTATCGTCGAAGTCGAACAATCAAAACAGCTATTAAAGCGATAACGAAACCTAAAGTTATTCATGAGTACGACTGGACAAAAGGAAAGGAAGAAACTACTAAATATAACTTTAAGGATTTGGCTCAACAAATAAGTAACAAGGAATTAAATGAGACTGAAGCAAACAAAGAATCAAATACCCTTAGGCAACAAAAGTACCGTATAAAACGGAAATTTGGCATCAAGTAAAAGCCAAAAAATAACGTAACAGACGTAAGAAGCGGTCTTTATAAGATCGTTTCATGAAAATAACTATAAATAGAAATAAAGCACTGATCGAACAAGCAGCTCAGCAATGGTTTGAAATCTTATTAGCGCACTTGTATTACAAGCAATCGACTAAATCAAAAATTAACGGATCCGCAAACATGGAGGTAAAAGGGTATGAAAGAAGTAACCAATAATTTGTTTCCAACTGATAATTTCCAACTTGCTTGCTATTTACTGTGTGAATCGTGCCTTTTGAAGTCGGTTGATAAAACTAATCCTCGTAGGGTGATTTTTAAATTTCATGATGATGATCGTCGCAGAGAAGTAACTGAAAAGTTTCTGCGGTACGAAGGACTCGTCGAACCGCATAAGTTTTTTAGTGCTCAAAAAGATTTAAAACAGCTGATTTATAGCGACTAATACGGGCAAATGACTAATAAATATAAGTATAAAAATGAAAAACTTCACCCTTATACCAAATGAAATTTTTGAGCCAAGTCAGCTATCTGCCTTAGCAGTATTGCTATATTGCAATTTGGTCAAACATTGCGGAAAAGACGATTGGTGTTTTCCTGGACAAGTTTTATTGGGTAAGAATTTAAGAATTAGCGCCCGTCATGTTCGAGATATTATGGACGAGTTAATAAATGCAGGTCTAGTTTATAAAAAACGACGTGGGTATAACCGATCGAACACTTATAAAGTATCCAAACAATTACAACTACATAGGAACGGTGGTTCCTATCAAATAAGAAGCTACGTTCCTCTCCATACAGTAACCCCAGTTCCTCCTAAAAGTACTTATCTAAAAGCAAAAGGTAAAAGGAGTATTAAAGGTTTATCAAGTTTGAGGGAGGTAGTTGATCGTATGAGATAACAAATATTTAGCTTTAAATGTAGAACTCAGTATAATTTAATATAACTTATGCACAACAAAAGAAAAACTTGTCTTATTTATGTCCGAAAAGCTAGTAACGAACTAGACAACGGATTTAGTTCTTTGTCAAATCAGGAAAAACGCTGTAGAGAATATGCGTCTGAACAAAAACTGCTTGTTCGAGAAGTGATTTCGGATATTGCTAGTGGTAACTCTATTAGCAGAAAAGGTCTTTTCACACTTTTTGAAGCTTTAGAAAAAAGGTATGAAATCGAATATATCCTTGTTACTAATCCTTCGAGGTTAGGAAGGAGCAGCTATCAAACAATCAGGGAACTTATCCAATATATAAGTCCGAAAACTAAAATCCTTTCTGTGGATTGTGGCGGAGAAATTGCAAATGCATATTTAGAATTTACAAGTTCATTAAAGGAGTTAAAAATATGAAAAACTGTTATCTATATATTCGGGTATCTTCTGACGAGCAGAAGAATGAAGGATTTTCGACTGACAACCAGATAAGGCAGTGCAGGGAGTTTGCCGAAACGCGAGGTTATCACATTAAGACTATATTTGATGATAGCGGTAAAAGCGGAAGAACGGCTGATAGGCCGGAATTAGTAAATCTGTTCAAAGCAATAGAAGAAGAACCAGTAGAAGCAATAATAATTTATAAAATTGACCGCTTTGCGAGAAATGTTAACGACTTCTCTCGAATGTACAATGTTTTGAAAGAGAAAGGAATAAAGCTGATTTCCATTATGGAAGGCGATTTAATGGAAGGAAATAGCTTGATTCCAAATATATTTGCGAGTGTAGCCCAGTGGGAAAGTGAAGTGAACGGACAAAGAACTAGGGACGCTCTGAGTCAGAAATTTTATGAAGGCTGGCAGCCAACACCACCACCGGTTGGATATAAATCAGTAGGAGGAGACAGAGAAAGAAAAACGTGCGTACCAGACCCTAGTGTGGCTCCGATTATTAAAGAACTGTTTGAGTTGTATTCTACCGGTAATTATTCATTGATCTATTTACAGGACTGGTTGGAAGATAAGAATTTGATCTCAAAGAACGGATCAGTTCTTGGAAGAAGTACTCTCAACAATATTTTAAGAAATCCTTTTTACTATGGTCTTATCCGTTGGCATGGGGAATCTAAAATCGGGAAACACGAACCGATTATTGCTAAAGAGCTTTTTGACATATGTCAGTATGTGGCGGCTAAACATAGAAGTTTTCTAGTCAGACAAAGAGTTCACAACTTCTTACTTAGAGGATTTATGTATTGTGCCTATTGTGGACAAAGATATACCGCTGAATGGCATAAAGATAAGGTCAAATTAAAAGTCAGAGGAGGAATTATTGGGTATTACCATTGTCAAAAGCGAGACAGAGTAGTTTGTCCTGCAACTTATGTAGAGAAGGACGAATTAGAAAAATTGGTCCATGATATGTTTAAAGAGGTAGAGTTTTCTGGTGACTTTATCGATTTAGTGGTAGAGAAATGCAAAGAACATATTGCGTTGAGTCGAAAGACGTCAGCGTCAAGAATACAGGCGCTAGTGAATCAGAAGTCAGCATTAGAAATGAAGAGAAATAGACTTGAAGACAACTTACTGGACGGTACGATTGATCGTGATGTATTCAAGAGAAAACATAAAGAAATACAGGAAAGAATTGAAAACTTAAACGATCAAATGACTAAGGTAGAGAAAAGCGGTAGTATGGATATTGATCTGATCGAAGAAGTGCTGTCTTTTACTCGGGATATTCACACCACTTATGATTCTGCCCCCGATTTTCTTAGAAGACATTACTTAAGATTCTTTTTTGAGAAGATATATATCAAGGATCACAAAATATCCGGAGTGGTGTATACGCCAATTTTCTCTGTCTTAGTGGAAAATAAGAAGGTTATAGTAAATGAAGCTCTGCTCGCCCGCCTGGATTCGAACCAAGAACCTTTCCGTTAACAGCGGATTGCTCTA
>CAYORA010000027.1:7522-13762 GCA_964406285.1 uncultured Gammaproteobacteria bacterium | reverse complement strand
TTATGCAAAGAACGCTAATTAAAGATACAGTTAGTAAAGTTGGAGAACAAGTTCTAATTCAGGGATGGGTAGATATAAGGAGGGATCACGGAAAATTAATCTTCTTAGACTTAAGGGATAGATCAGGAAAAATTCAGGCTGTAGTAATTCCAAATAGTTCACCAGAAGCGCACCAAGCAGCGCAAGAATTAAGGCCAGAGTTTGTTGTTGAGATTACAGGAAAAATAAACGCAAGGCCTGAGAAAAATATTAATAAAGATATCCCAACAGGGACTGTAGAGCTGGAAGTTTTAGGAGTAAAAGTTTTAAGTAAAGCAGAAACTCCACCGTTTGACGTTACATCAGAAGGTTTGGACATAAATGAAGAAGTGCGTTTGAAATATCGCTATTTAGATTTGCGTCGTCCACGTATGCAGGGAAATATTAGATTAAGGAGTGATTACATGCAAGCTCTTCGTGGTGCTCTTATCAAAAAAGATTTCGTAGAAATTGAAACACCGCTTCTTTCAAAAGCTACTATGGAAGGGGCACGAGACTTTATAGTTCCTTCCCGTTTTCAGCCAGGAAAATTTTATGCCCTACCTCAATCACCTCAACAATATAAACAGCTATTAATGGTTGCAGGATTTGAAAGATATTTCCAGTTTCCGCATTGTCTTCGCGATGAAGATTTAAGAGCAGATCGCGGATTTGAACATACTCAACTAGATTTGGAAATGAGTTTTGTTAACCGAGAAGATGTAATGAATACAGTTGAGGATGTGGTTAAGGAAAGTGTTAGAGCAGTAGGTGGAAAATTAAAAGAAGAGACTTTTCCGGTCATTTCTTATAAAGAAGCGATGGAAAAGTATGGCGCTGATAAATTTGACTTGCGAAGCGAAGAAGATAAAAAAAATGGAGTATTGGCATTTGCGTGGGTGACAGATTTTCCTTTTTTTAGAAAAACAAGTAAGGACGAAGTATCAGATCAATTTGACAGTAAAAGTGGATGGACTTTTACTCATAATCCTTTTAGTATGCCTATCCCGGAGCATTTGGATTGGCTTATGAAAGGTGAAAATATCGATCAAATTATTACTACTCAATATGACTTGGTTTGCAATGGTTTAGAAGCTGGGGGAGGTAGTATACGTGCACATACTCCAGAAATTTTAAGAGCTACTTATAAAATCATGGGATATTCTGATGAGCAAATTGAAGAAAGTGTTGGACATATGATTGAGGCTTTTTCTTTTGGAGCTCCTCCTCATGGAGGAATTGCACTAGGGTTAGATCGTCACGTAGCCCTTCTTAAGGGTGAAAGTTCCATAAAGGAATCTATGGCATTTCCTATGACCTCTACTGGAAGAACATCAGTTATGGATGCCCCTGCTGTAGTATCAGAAGAACAGCTTAAAGAATTGGGAATTAAAATTGTCACGATGTAAAATGGATGAAATTTGTTCGAAGGCTAAACAAGGTTAAAATTGTCTACTTCATCACTCTGGTAATTGTATTTGCTGCATTTAGTTTTTTAGCACTCCTAAATATAGAGTTAAAAAAACAGAATTCTCTAATTGGAACATACATAAATCCAATTAATTTTATTCCTGAAAGATATCCTCAGATTAATTATTCATTAACGCCAACGATTTCTGCGCAAGGAGCTGTGGTGATAGATAAAGCATCTCAAGTAGTGTTGTTTGAGAAAAATCCAAATTTAAGATTTTCGCCAGCTTCTACGACTAAAATAATGACCGCTCTCGTCGCGCTTGAATATTTTAAGATGGATGACATTTTAACTATTTACAAATCAAATGTTGAGGGGACGACACTAAAGCTTCCTCTTAATGAGCAATTCAAGTTTGAAGATCTTTTATACGCAATGATGCTACCATCCTCAAATGATGCAACACAAGCGATCGCAGAAAATTATCCAGGTGGAGAAAGGGCTTTTGTTGCGAGGATGAATGAAAAGGCAAAGGCATATAATTTATCTGATACATATTTTGAGGAACCAATTGGACTACTCGATGAAAAAGATTACACAACTGCAATTGATCTTGCCAGGCTTACGAGTATTGCTCTAGAGAAAGAAAAATTTTCAGAAGTTGTTGCTACTAAGAGTAAGGAAATCCAAAGCGTTGAGGGTACAAGGCTTACTCTTCGAAATATAAATATTCTCTTAGATATTCCAGGAGTAAATGGAGTAAAAACAGGATTTACTGAGGGAGCGGGTCAGGTCTTAGTGACTTCTAGAAATCTTCCCGATGAAAATGCAGATTTAATTTTTGTGGTAATGCAAAGTGAGGATAGATTTGGAGATACAGAAATTTTATTAAATTATTTAGAAAATAATATTACTTTTCTATCCATTCATCCGTAACAGCGGAAACATAAGCTACGAAATTATCATTACCTTCAAAAACTATTACTGGCATCAGGTAATCCTGTTGTTTTCCTTCGGAATAAAGTCCCAGATATACGTTTTTAATTACAATATTTAAGTTTTTGCCGTTTTGACTTACAATCCGACCTTTACCATTTTTTAATTCATCAAAAGCTTGTTCTGCGGTTTTAATTGGATATGTTGCTGATTTGTCAGTAACTCTTTGATAGAAAAATCTGGCGTTTACTACCTGTGGTTCTCTTTCTCCAGAACCTACAACTATATTCATCGGAGAATTAGTCCCTCCAGGATAAACCATTCTTATCTTTTCTTTATCTTTTTGGAAATATGTAACACTAATTAGTTTTGCTCTTGATAAGCTTTCAGCAGGTCCCAACACCTCATTGTTAATTGAGAACAATTCAATTTTTGTTTTTTCCTCATCAATATCTTCTGGATAAAGATTTAATGCATTTAGAAATTCTTTAGCAGTATCAATTGCAGATTCTTGATCCCCAAGATAAGTGCCTGAAAGAACTGTTTGATCTGTTAAATACGAAGAGTAAAGCGTAAAGGACGCCATGTTAACATTTAGTATTAAGCTTTTGGGTGGAGGGCCTGGGCTTGTCCATCTATATTGGATGTCCGATAATTGTTCAGGTTTAGAGCTAAATCCTAGAGATTCTACCTTTTCACTTGCTCTTTGAACTGCGAGAAGATCTGGACCAGGTTTTTCCATTTCATAAACATTTGTTCTGTCGGGAAAAGAAGGTAGATTGCCTGATAAGGTGTCTAATGAATAAGTAAACTTTTTATTAATACTTTCAGGGAAAAAGATTGGAGGAAGTTTTCCAAAAGAGGTGGTTGGTGGAGGAGCTGGAGTAGGGGAAATAACCTCTTTTATTATAAAAAATACTTTAATTAGGACAAATATTCCAACCAAGATTCCTATTACTATTGCAGCCCATTTGGCTACCACTAAAAACTGACTCTTAAATTTACTTAAGGTTGTGGGCATATATTGAGTATAAAGGAGATTTTAGCTACAATGCAAGGAAGTATGATAAGAACTAGAGTCGCACCAAGCCCAACTGGATTTCCACATATAGGAACTGTTTATCAAGCACTATTTGATTTCGCATTTGCCAGGAGAAATAAGGGAAAGTTTTTAGTGCGCATTGAGGATACGGATAGAGAAAGGTTTGTGGAGGGCGCAGAGGATAAAATTTTTGAAGCAATTGATTGGTTTTTTTTAACAGAGGATGAAAGTGTAAGAAAAGGTGGGGAATATGGTCCTTATCGTCAATCGGAAAGACTTGAAACCTATGCAAAATATGCCTTGGAATTGGTTGAAAAGGGTGGGGCATATTATTGTTTTTGCACAAAAGAGAGACTTGATGCGCTTAGAGCAAGTCAAACTGCCAGTCATCAACCTACAATGTACGATGGTCATTGTCGGGATCTGGGAATTGAAGAATCGAAAACAAGACTTTCCGAGCCACATGTTCTTCGTCTTAGAATTCCAGAAAACACAAAGCTTGTCGGCCGGGATGAAATACGTGGGGATGTGGAATTTGAGTCAAGTTTAATTGAGGATACAGTTCTTATAAAGTCCGATGGATTTCCCACGTATCATCTAGCAGTAATTGTTGACGACCATCTTATGGAAATAACGGATGTTATTAGAGGGGAAGAATGGCTCTCGAGTCTTCCAAAGCATATTTTACTTTATGAATATTTTGGTTGGGAAAAGCCAAAATTTTATCATACTCCTGTTTTAAGAAATCCTGATAAATCAAAATTGTCAAAAAGACATGGGCATGCATCAGTAGACTGGTATAAAGAAGAAGGATTTCTTCCAGAAGCAATTCTTAATTTCCTGGCACTTATGGGATGGAGTCATCCAGAGCAAAAAGAAATATTTGATATTAATGAATTTATAAGTTTATTTGATCCAAAAGATTTAAAACCTGTTGGGCCTATTTTTGATGTTGCAAAACTAGAATGGATAAATGGAATGTGGATTAGAAATATGGATTCGCAGGAGCTTAAAAAAAGACTTGAAAAATTTTACCGATCCGACAAAGAATTTAGTGTAATTTTTGACAGTAAGCATGTGGATCTTTTGATCGGTTTGGCACAAAGCCGAATGAAAAAGCTTTCAGAATTTAGAAATTTAGTTAATGCTCCACAAAAACAAAGAGAATTTACAAGAGAAGAAAAAGAAGTAGGAAAAAAACTTTTAGAAGTTTTAGAAAAAATAAATCATACTGATTGGAGAGAGGATATAATCTTAAATCATTTAAAAAATTTTAGAGATCAGGAAAATGTTTCCATGAAAATAATTTACTTTTTAATTACCGGAAAAGAACAGGGTTTGCCTCTTATAGAAACAATGGTAAAAATTGAGGGCCGCGATCAAATTATAGAAAACCTCAGGTCCCGCGTTTGACCCCTATAAAAATATATGAAAATAAAGAGCAGTGAGTTTATTATTAAAACCAGTAAATATAAAGTTAAGGATATTAATTTAAATGTTGCAGAAGTAGGGCATGGGAAGCCGCTAGTTCTTATTCATGGATGGGGCGGGTCTTGGATGGTGTGGACATTGCTCGCGGAAGAATTAGCATCTAAATATAAAATCTATATGATTGATTTACCGGGATTTGGAGATTCAGATTCTCTAGATTTATATTCAGTTGAATCAACAACTAAATATATAGATTTATTTATCAAAAAATATTGTCCAGATGTAAATGTGGTTATTGGCGCATCTGGTGGAGCTTTCATTGCTAGCTCTTTAAATAGAATAAATAACAATAAATTCTCTCTGGTTTTAATAGGCCCGATTTTTAAAAATATACAATATAAAAGAATAAAAAATATTTACGGTAAGCTTCTTGATTTTTCCTCAGATTCCGAAACTATTCATAAAATATTTGAAATAATTATAAAAAAGAAGATTACGGTATATATAAGTGAAAGATTTATTAGTTCTTACAAATTTAATAAGTTGGTTGTAGACAATTACATTTATCCTGCGGGGAAAAAAACAAAGGGTAAATCATATATTCAAATGGGAGCGTCTATTTTCAATTATGTATTAGATGATGAACTTAAAAAAACTAAATCAAGTATACTTCTGATATTTGGAAAATTTGATAAATTTGTTAATCCAGAAATTGCGAACTCGTTTGTTAATAGTTCTGAGAATTTAAATGTAGAATTATCTATAATAGATAAGGCCGGGCATTGTGTTGCTCATGAGCAACCCGAAAAAACTGGGAAAATTATTATGGATTTTTTAAGTAATATTGAAAAAAACAAAAGTAGTTCTGTTATGAATTTTGAATGAATGACTTTTCATTATTTTCAACTCCTTTCTGGGTTAATTTTCTAATATTTGTACCTGTTCTGTTTTTCTTTTATTGGAGAAAAAATAAACTTTCTATTTCTCCAAGAACTCTTATTTATACTTTAATTTTTGGAATAGCTTTTGGTGTTATAGAGGCGACATGCGTAATATATTTGAGAGCTTCTACGGGTTTGCTTCCTGGATTTGAAGGGAATATTTTTGATGTTTGGAGGATGTCAAAGGAGATATTTTACAATCAAAATTTTCTCGAAAGAGAGCTACCTAATAGTTTGTTGGCTTATGAATTAATTAGAGAAGCGGGTACGATTATAATGCTTGGGATGGTTGCATTAATGGCTGCAAGTAAATGGAAAGAGCGGACTGCAATTTTTCTCTGGGTATTTGCGACTTGGGATATCATCTATTATGTCCATCTGTGGTTTACGGTTAGATGGCCACAGAGTTTCACAACACCTGATGTATTATTTTTAATTCCGGAGCCGTGGTTTGGTCAAGT
>CAYORA010000027.1:0-7422 GCA_964406285.1 uncultured Gammaproteobacteria bacterium | reverse complement strand
AGACCAATTGCAATTGCTTGTCTAGGATTTGTTACTTTCTGCCCACTGCTACTTTTTAGCTTTCCTTCTTTCATTTCGTGCATAGCGATATGAACTTTGTCCTGCGCTCTTTTACCGTATTTTGCCAT
This sequence comes from uncultured Gammaproteobacteria bacterium, assembly GCA_964406285.1. Lineage (GTDB taxonomy): Bacteria > Patescibacteriota > Microgenomatia > Levybacterales > UBA12049 > 2-01-FULL-39-10-A. The sequence continues at coordinate 7,294 of CAYORA010000027.1, read as the reverse complement.
TACCTTATCTTATTAGCAGTTGTTTATAAATCTATGAAAAATATGTAGTGAACGTGTAAGACTGATGACTCTTAATAAAAAAGGCTCCAGCCTTTTATTGGGTTGGAGCCTTTTTGCTTTAATTTATTATTTACCCGACTGAATTTGGACTTGGATTTTCTTAGGTTGCGACTTTGGAGATTTCATGAATGCAACAGTCATGATTCCATGTTTATAAGTTGCTGTAGGATCCATATTTTGATCAATATCTCCAGGGACTGCAACTCTATAAGAGAAGAATTTGGTAGCTTCTCTGTAGTATTTTCTGCTTTTGTCTTTTTCTTCCTCTTTCATTTCACCTCTAATCCATAAGTATCCGTCTTGCGTGGTTATTTCAATATTTTCAGGATTTATTCCGGGAAGTGCAGCTTCTATATATATTTTGCTGTCATCTTCTGAAACCGATAAACCACTTGGACTGCTTGGAGCTGTTAGCCATTCGTCATCTTCATTCCAGATTGACGGTAATTGAATAGATGGGAAAGAGAAAAAATTTTTTGGAATTAGGTCGTATGCCATTTTCTTCACCTCCTTTCCTTAAATCTTATTAGCAATAATATAATACGACTGCTAACTTTTGTCAAGACCTGTTTAATCTGCGGGAAGGGTGATAGTTTTAAAGGTGTTAGTTATTTATAAACCATAGATTTCTGCTAAATCTCCAACTGCTAGCGTGCCCCATATCACTAAAAATCCGAGTGGGATTTTAATTTTATTTGAAATTATGTAACCTGTCTTTTTCTTAATGACTTTATTTATTTGAGGGAAATAAATTAAAGAAAATATAAGATAAAAAATACCCGGAACTGGATGAACCAAGAACAAATTTAGAACACCGAGAATAATAAATAATATTCCAAGAGTGTAGTTAATTATTTTTAATAATTCATTTATGGAGCTAGTGCTAGCTTTTTTCATAGAATTTAACTACCTGCAAGTGGCCATGTATCTACGATTCCCACTGCTAAATGCACATAAAAAGCTAAAAGAGCCAAGATTATTAGAGCTGCAGTTACTAGTATAATTCTTTTATTTTTTAATTTCATATGCTCACCTCCTTTTCATCTTTGTATTCCAAGATATCACCAGGTTGGCAATCTAAAGCTTTGCAGATGGCTTCAAGAGTAGAAAATCTGATGGCCTTGGCTTTTCCATTTTTTAAAATAGAAAGATTAGCCATCGTAATGCCCACTTTTTCAGTAAGCTCCGTAACGCTCATCTTACGCTTGGCGAGCATAACATCGATATTAATAATTATTCCCATATCCTGCCTTTCTTTAAACAGTTAAATCATTTTCAGATTTAAGATCTACTGCGTTTTGGAAAAGCTTTTGAAAAAGAGTAGCTGCTGTAGCGATAATTGTAGCTGCGAATGTTGCAATGAGTCCAAGCATAGTTGGACCTGCAGGATCATCACCGCCAGCTGCGAAACGAATAAAAAGAATTGCTAATAAAATAAACCCAATTAGGCTTATTGATGCATATTTCATGTTTCGAAGAGTGTTCACTGCTGCTTGAGAAAAAGCTTTATCAGCGTCAATTAGATTTAATAATTTAAACGCCTGATATAAACCGAAAAAGAAAGGTGTGGATGCTATATAAGCATAAATTATTAGAGGATCTTTATAAATACTTATTAGATCTAAATTTGCTGCTCTTCCTTCCGTTTGGGGAAACCAAATCATAAGAGCAAAAACTCCCACTGCTAAGAGGCAAATCACAAGCCTCAAAAATAAAGTCGAGCCTCTTTTCATAATTGCTATTTTAGCCTACTATTTATCGTTTGTCAATATATAATTATTGATATTCAAGAAATATAAATTGATTGTCTTTTAGATCTCATCAGGTAAGTATCTTATTTATTTTACTACATTCATGTTAAAATATGGCTTATGGAAGTTACGGAAAAAAGCAAAAATAGAATTTACTCAATGTCTCTTTCAAGAGTTTATCCTTTTTACATCGCTAAGGCAGAAAAGAAAGGGCGCACGAAAGAAGAGGTAGATGAAATTATTCGTTGGCTAACGGGGTATAGTCAGGAAGAGTTGGAAAAAGAACTTGAAAAAGAGACAACTTTTGAAAATCTATTTTCTGACACTTCTAAGCTAAATCCTTCCCGAAGATTAATTACAGGAATGATTTGTGGATTTAGGGTTGAGGAAATTAAAGATCCAGTTGTGCAGTCCGTTAGGTATATAGATAAGCTTATTGATGAATTAGCTCGCGGAAAAGCGATGGAAAAAATCCTCCGAGGATAAATTACTTCTTTGCTGCTGGACTTGGATTCGAACCAAGATGAACGGATTCAGAGTCCGCTATCCTACCATTAGATGATCCAGCAAGACTTCCATATTTTATCTTATTGAGGCTAATAAAGCTAGTTTATCGTCTTTTGAGATATGCAGCTACGAAGCTTATTAATAGATACAGAAGTAAAAGTTGCCAGAAAACGATTGAAATTAAAGTAGTACTTAAGACAATTCCTATCAGCTCTCTTTTTAAATCGTATACTGTAATTAAGAGAGAAGTTATTTTTCCTACTATTAATAAAACTCCAAGACCTATTAAAGGGCTAATAATTACTGGTAATAAGACAGGACGCCTTACTGTTTCTCGAACAGAACTGTATGGATGAAAAGTTAGACCGAGTAAAGTTTTTGTCCACACGTAAGCGACGTATATAAAAAATGTTCTTTTCTTCATATTGTTCTAAATATATAAAGCACAAAGTCAGTGTACTTAGGTCCCAAAACACCCCTAAATAAAAGCGTCAAAATAAATGCAAGCGGTACTAGGATTCTATATGGATGACGTCCAAGCCAAAGACTAACGGTAGAAAACATATTTGAAAGTGGCATATCCTTAACTATTTTTTCCTGTTCGCGGGCTCTTTCCTGAAGTTTTAAAATAAATTCATTTTCGTTCATAAGAAATTTGAAATTGTTTCCTAGCTCTAAATAATAGAGATTCTGTCGCTTTAAATGAAAGATTAAAAACTTGTGCGAGTTCTTTTACTGGTATATTTTCTTCGTAGTGAAGTCTTAATATTTTCTGATGATTTGGTGAGAGCTTGAGAATCGTCGATTCAATCTTGTCTCTAATTCTGTCTTTTTCGAATTGGAATTCTGGTTGGTGAACTTCCTTATCTATTATTTCTAGATAAGGGATTTGGGAAAGAAGAAGAGACTTTATTTTTTTCTTCCTGTAATAATCTACCATTTTATTATGTGCGATCCTATATAGCCAGGAGTCTAGATTTTTTTCTGTTTGGAGAAGTTGGAGTGAGTCAATTGCCTCAAAAAAAACATCATTAGTAATCTCTTTAGCATCGTCCTCGGTTGGTAAATGCTTTTTGAGATACTTTTGAATTTTAGGGGAGTTCTCTTTATAAAAATCACTTACTGCTTCCGGGTCTCCCTGTAAAACTTTATCAATAAGTTTTCCCACATGCGTATTATACATGGTTTTTGCTTCGAATGATTTTTTAAAAGTTTACGACTATATAAATAGGCGTGTATTGCGCTTTATTTTTAGTTATGAACCTAAGAGACTTTAAAAATTCTTCGGAAAGAAGGTCTGCAGTTGAGAAAGGCTTAGGTATTCAATTGCAAAACATAGGTTCATTTACCCTTGATGAATCAGCGGCATCCATAAAAAATTGCGAGAATATGATTGGCGCCACGCAACTTCCTTTAGGTTTGGCCGGCCCCATTAAAATAAAGGGTTCCACATTTGAAGATGAATTTTTCCTTCCAGTCGCTACTACTGAGGGAGCGCTTGTTGCTTCAATAAGTCGCGGTGCAAAAGCGATTACAGAGTCCGGTGGAGCAAATTCTTTTGCTTATAGAGTAGGTCAGACTCGTGGACCGGTTTTTCATGTCGATTCACTCAAAGAGCAAAAAGATGTTTTTAACTGGATCAAAAAAAATGATGATAAGTTAAAAAAAGCTGCGGAGGGAACTTCTGGACATCTTAAATTTAAAAAAGCTAAAGTGAAAAGTCTCTCGAACTATATTTTTGTAAGATTTTATTTTGATACGAAAGACGCAATGGGAATGAATATGGCGACAATCGCCACCCAGGCTTTATGTGAGCTTATTGAGAAGGAGACTCCAGCAAAGACTATTGCAGTTGCAGGAAATTTTGACATTGATAAAAAACCTGCATGGATAAACTTTATAAATAACAGAGGATATAAAGTTTGGAGTGAAGCAATTATCTCAAAAGAAGTCTTAGAAAAAACATTAAAAACTACTGCGGAAAAATTTTTTGATGTTTGGCTTTCAAAATGTATGATAGGAAGTGCAATGAGTGGGTCCTTAGGTTTTAACGCACAATATGCTAATATCATTGCTTCTATGTTTATTGCGACAGGACAAGATCCAGCACATGTTGTGGATGGAAGTCTAGGAATTACAACAGCGAAAGTTTTAAGAAATGGAGATCTTCATGTCTCGGTTTACCTCCCAGCGTTAAGTGTTGGAACAGTTGGCGGAGGAACATCGCTTGCGACGCAATCTGAAGCACTTAATATTTTAGGAGTAAAGGGAGAGGGAAATGCAGAAAAATTTGCAGAAATAATTGGAGCGGCTGTTTTGGCAGGAGAAATATCATTGTTGTCGAGTTTGTCTGAAGGGACGCTCGCCAAAGCACATGAAAGATTAGGAAGGGGTAAAAAATGAGCGGAATCGTAGGATACGGAATTTATATTCCTAAATACAGAATAAAATTATCAGAAATCGCAGACGTCTGGAAAAAAGATCAAAATGAGATTTTAGGCGGACTTAAAGTTGCAGAAAAATCAGTTCCTGCAATTGATGAAGATTCAGTGACTATCGGAGTTGAAGCAGGAAAAAGAGCACTAAATATGGCAGGAGTTAATCCTGAAAAAATTGGGTGTGTTTATTTTGGATCTGAATCACATCCTTATGCAGTAAATCCTTCATCATCTATCGCTGCTACATATCTTCAGATTGGGCCAAATTATATGGCTGCAGATTTAGAGTTTGCATGTAAGGCTGCAACTGCTGGGATGCAGGTTGCGAATTCATTAATAGCTAGCAAACAGATAAAATATGGACTTGCGATTGGGGCGGATACTGCGCAGGGGAAACCTCATGACGCATTAGAATATACTGCGGCCTCCGCTGGAGCAGCTTATATTCTGGGCTCGAAAAAAGAAGAGATCATTGCAGAAATTTTAACTACGTCTTCATATACATCAGACACACCTGATTTTTGGAGAAGAGATGGAATGCGTTACCCTTCACATTTTGGGAGATTTACTGGAGAACCAGCTTATTTTATGCATGTAATTAGTGAAGCAAAAAAACTTTTAGAAGAAAGCAAATTAAAAGCATCGGATTTCAAATACTGTGTTTTTCATATGCCAAATGGAAAATTCCCAAGAGTTGCCGCTAGAAAATTAGGATTTACTGATGAGCAATTAGCACCGTCCTTAATAGTTGATCAAATAGGAAATCCTTATTCTGCATCTTCTCTTACTGGTCTTGGTGCAGTTCTTGATGTTGTAAAACCAGGACAGAAAATTTTCTTTGTAAGTTATGGCTCGGGTGCAGGATCGGATGGATTTATATTTCAAGCGACAAAAAATATTTTAGAAAAACAGAAAAATGTTATTCCTGTTAAAAAACAAATTGAAGACAAAAAATATATTAGCTACCCACAATATCTAAAACAAATGCACACATTATGAAAGTAAATATTTTAGGAGTCTCAACTACTGAGTTTGGAGAATTATGGAATAAGTCGCCACGTGCTTTAGCGCGCCAAGCTATAGAAGGCGCATTAAACGATGCGAAGTTGAATCCCGAAGACATTGATGCAATCTATGTAGGAAATATGCTTGCGGGAATTTTAGGAAATCAGGCAAATTTAGGACCATTTTTTGCAGAAGAATTAGGAATTCCAGTTCCAGCAATTAGAGTAGAGGGAGCATGCGCATCTGGAGGGCTTGCGTTAAATTCCGGGGTAAATGGTATTCTTTCTGGACAATACGAAACAGTTTTAGTGCTTGGAATTGAAAAGATGACAGACTCTTCACAGGATGATGTTACCACGGGACTCATGGCAGCAGGATCAGATAATGAAAGAATGGCTGGAGCAACTTTTCCAGGAATTTATGCACTCATGGCCCAGGCTTATATGGATAAATATAAAGTAACTGAAGAAACTATTGCCGCAGTGTCCGTAAAGAATCATTACCATGGATCTTTGAATGATAAAGCGCAATTCCGAAAGCCCATAACAGTAGCCGATGTAATGAAAAGTTCTCGAATCGCAGATCCATTAAAATTATTAGACTGTTCACCGATTTCAGATGGTGCATCTGCAGTAGTAATTAGCTCTAAAGAAGTAAAAAATGCTCCTTTTATTACCGCAAGTGAAGTGGGTTCAGATAAATTAGCGCTTCATGATAGGAAATCTTATACCTCTCTTGGATCAGTAATTAGCGCAGCAGAAAGAGCATATAAAAAAACAGGATTAAAGCCCATGGACATTCAGGTTGCAGAAATTCATGACTGTTTTTCAATTGCAGAAGCAATAGCAGTAGAAGATCTAGGATTTTCTGAAAAAGGAATGGGAGCAATTGATATTTCAAAGGGAAAAATGACAATCGGAAAAGGAAAAATTATTACTAATCCGTCCGGAGGACTTAAAGCTTGCGGGCATCCTGTAGGAGCTACTGGAATAAAACAAGTAGTAGAAATTACAACTCAGCTTAGAGGAAAAGCAGGTGATAGGCAAGTGAAGGGATCTAAGATTGGTTTGACACACAATGTGGGAGGATCCGGAGCTGTCGCAGCAGTTCACATAATACAAATATGACCCCCCTTCATTAAAATTTCGGAAGGGTAATGCTTCCGAAGCTCTGATTGAGTTTCGGAAAAAATATAAAACATGAATACAAGTTTGATAATAATAAAAAGGAGCGAAGGAGCATGATTACAACACCAGTAAAACTTTGGAGAAGACAGAAAAATGTAGGGGCCCATATAGGGAGAATTGGAACTATTTTAAATTGGACTATTGTTAGAGTTCCGCCGCGCGCTTTTCATCATGAAGCGCCATATCCAGTGGTAATTATTGAATACGAAAATAAAGAAAGAATGATAGGTCAACTTGTGGATTGGGAAGAAAAAAATCTTAGAAAAGGACAAAAAGTAATAGCAGTTTTACGTCGATCTTTTTCAGGAGATACTGAAGGAATTATCGCATATCACATTAAATTTAA
>CAYORA010000026.1:0-14557 GCA_964406285.1 uncultured Gammaproteobacteria bacterium | reverse complement strand
GTAGAAAAAGCGCGGGGAATTTATGATAACCTGAAATCTGACTTTAATATAGCTTGGGATGATAGGGGAAATATTGGTAAAAGATATTTATCTCAAGACGAAGCTGGTACACCATTCTGCATAACTGTGGACTTTGAATCTCTTGAAAACGATACAGTAACTATTAGAGACCGCGATACAGCGACACAGGAAAGAGTAGAGATATCTAAGCTTCAGGATTTTATAGCTAGTAAATTAAAATAATTTATGTCTGAAGATCGTCCCACTATATCTCCAGATGCAGATAAGCCCACTTTTGGAATAGTTGTTGAAGAAGCGATAGATGATTTGGGGAGAGCATTGGGGAATTCACCTGCTTTTACTGAAATTGCAGCGAATGTTATCCAGAGCGTTAGAGATGAAAAGCCTCTTTCAGATCTTGTGTATTTTGATGATGGAGGCAAGTCCTATGGGGTTTCTCTTTTATTTAGGGAAACTGACGGTTATATTCCAGATGACGCAGTAACTCTAATTGAAGGAGCTAATACACTGTTTTTCCAAACTTCTCACTCAGAATTAAATGGTGAGATAAGAGGAGATGCAGAGCTTATTGTTGGGGATGATGTTTATTCAGGGCAAGCCGCTATAGACCATGCCCCAGATGTGTTTCCTCGTTTTTTCCCGCCTTTAAAAATAAGAACGGAAGAGCGATTAAGACATAGAGCTTTAATGGAGGAAGCAAGGAAATCGCAAAGAAAAAAAGCAGCCTAGGTTTATAACTTTAGCCTTGTGCAAGGCTAAGCTTGTGTTGCTTTAGGAAAGAATCCTTGACATTAAGTCATTTTTTTGTTTATTCTAGATCTAGTGGAACATCTTAAAAATAAAAAGATCATTGCAGCTGTAGCTGTATTTTTAATATTGGCTATAGCTGGCGGTGTATTTCTATTGTCAAGGCAAGGATCTGGTAATGAAACCCCTTCGGACGAAATTACAGAATCAGACCTTCCTACGCTGTCCCCTGAAGATATAGGTATGGAAGTAACAGTTAGAAAAGATAATAAAGCTCTTATGTTTGAGCTCACTAAAGCTGACGACATTAATCTGGTTGAGTATACAATCGAATATGAAAAAGAAGTAGAGGGGGAGACTGCAAATGAGGGAATTTTCGGAGTAATGAATATTGGTGAGGATGGGATTACAAAAACAGACTTTAGAGAATTTGGGACATGTTCTGCGGGAAAATGCCGTTATGACAATGTAACTTCTGATATCACCATTAACTTAAAAGTCACCAAAAGAGACGGAAAAGAATACCAAGTCCAGCAAATCGTAAAACTTTAATTCTTCTAAACACCAATTTCTTATAAGCCTACTTTATCTAGTGTTTTGGCCTGCCAAATTACACTATTTTCGTGAAATGCCTATTGACAGTTTTCACGAAAAAAAGCACAATAGATTTATGGTTCAAAGTGGGAAAAGGTGGGACAATTGATCCACATTGATCCAATCAGGCAGTATGTTGATAGGCAGGCAGGACACTAAAATTGATGAGAAAAATAGAATTATATTACCTAGTAAATTTAGACGTGAATTGGGTGACAATTTAATTGTGACTCAAGGTTTCGAAAGCTCTTTGATAGTTATATCGGTTAGTAAATTTGAACTTCTTCTCGAAGGAACAAGAGGAAAGCCAATTATTGATAAAAGTGCAAGAGAAATTGAAAGATTTCTTCTTGGATCTGCAGAGGAAGTTACACTAGATGACAAAGGAAGGTTCATAGTGCCTAGTTATTTAAGAAATTACGCAAATTTAACACAAGAAGTAAGCATATTGGGGGTAATGAGATATGTGCAAATATGGGACAAGAAACGTTGGGAAACACACAATTTAGAATTAATTAAGAAAATAGAACCAATTGCAGAAAGATTGTCTAAAAATAATGAAATATCATAAATCTGTACTTTTAAACGAAGCAACACATGCATTGAATGTCACAAAGGGACGCAAATATATTGATGCGACTCTGGGTGGCGGCGGACATACTGAGGAAATTTTAAATAAAGGCGGAATAGTCTTGGGAATTGACCAGGATGATGAAGCGATTTCATTTGTCAAAAGTAGACTAAATAATCCTAATTTAACTCTTACTAAAGGTAATTTCAGAAACATTGATGTGATTGCTAAAGACACTGGATTTGTGAGCGTTTCTGGGATTCTCTTTGATTTAGGGATTTCTTCTCACCAAATTGACACAGCGGAGAGAGGATTTTCGTACATATTACCTGGACCACTGGACATGAGAATGGATAAAAGTCTAACAGTCGCAGCTAGCGACCTAGTGAATGCCTTAGGCAAAAGTGAACTTGTAGATTTATTTAGAAACTATGGTGAAGAAACGAATGCGAATAGAGTTGCAGATTTAATTATTAAAAGACGAAAGATCGCACCTTTTAAAACAACAGATGATTTAACACTTACCTTAGCAACAGCTTATGGATTTAGAACAGTAAATGATTTCGCAAGAGCAACATCAGGAAAAAGAGTATTTCAAGCCTTAAGAATTGCAGTGAATGATGAATTGGGAAATCTAAAAGAGGCGCTCCCTAAGGCATTAAATTTACTTGATAATAAAGGAAGATTAGCGATAATTACTTTCCATTCTTTAGAAGACAGAATCGTAAAGAGAGCATTTATAGATTTTGAAGAAAAAAAGTTAGGAAAAGTATTAACAGAAAAACCGATATTTCCATCTGAGAAAGAAGTTGAGGAAAATGGCAGGAGTAAAAGCGCAAAACTTAGAATTTTTGAAAAAATATGAAAAAGCCAGTATTTGTTTTAGCCATTTTAATATTAATAATTGTAAGTCTTTTTATAGCACGCACTGCAATATCAAATAAAATTTCCACAAAAGGTGTTGCTTTAGGAAAAACCCAGGATGAATTAGCTCGCTACAAAACAGAAAATGTAATACTAAGAGAGAAAATTTACTCTTTAAGCTCCTTAACTCATGTAGCGTCTGAGGCTGCAAGAATCGGGTTTGTTGACAGTAAGTCAAATTTTGCCCTAACAAAAGCTAAGCCAATTGCCCGCACTAGATGATTTTAAGATATCGTACAGTTCTACTGTTTTTTACAATAATTTTCGGGGTTATTTTGCTTAGACTCTTCTACTGGCAAGTCGTTAAAGCTGAAGAGTTATCTGAGCTTGGCCAAATTCAATACGGGCAGTCTATAAAAATTGAGCCTGTTAGAGGCGAGATTATGACTTCCGATGGATTTCCAATAGCTGCAAATAAAATTACCTATCTTCTTTATGCAAATCCTAAGGAGGTTAAAAATAAATCTCAGGTTGCAAGAGTTTTATCAGAAACATTGGGAATTGATCAAGCCTCTATAAGCGCACAATTAGACCAGGATTTGTTCTGGGTACCAATTGCTCACGGAATAGATCCACAAATTCGAGAGAGAATAGAGAAAGAAGAAATTCTAGGGCTTGGATTTGAAAAACAATTTGAAAGATTTTATCCTGAGGCATCTATGGCCGCAAATCTTTTAGGGTTTGTAGGAAAAGATGAAAATGGAGGCAGTAAAGGGTATTCTGGAATTGAGGGTTATTACGATAGGTTATTAAAAGGAAAACATGGATCCGCTGTCCAAATTCACGATGCAATTGGACGTCCAATCCTAGCCCGTGTGGATAATGAAAAATCTTTCGGTACAGACGGCAGTAGTCTAAATTTACACATTAATAGATCGATACAATTTTTAGCAGAAAGAAAACTTAAAGAGGGAATTGAAAGATATGGTGCAGCGGGGGGAATGGTAGGGATTATGGATCCTAAAACCGGAGCGATTCTTGCAATGGCAAATTTTCCATCATTTGACCCAGCAAATTACGAAGAGTATTCAAGTGATTTATACAAAAATACATTTGTTACTAATCTTTATGAGCCTGGTTCTACGTTTAAGCCTCTTGTAATGTCAGCTGCATTTAATGAAAAGCTTTTAACTCCACAGAGTAAGTGTCCAATTTGTGCTGGCCCTGTTTCAGTAGGGGGATATGACCTTCATACATGGAATGATGAATATTTTCCAAATGCGACAATGCTAGAGGTTATTCAGCATTCTGATAATACCGGTATGGTTTATACTGCTCAAAAACTTGGTCTTGATAGAATGATGAAATATCTTAATAGATTTGGTATAGGCAAATTAACGGGAATTGATCTACAAGGAGAAGTTGTTGCAGAAATAAAGCCAAAAGAAAATTGGTATGCGGTAGATCTTGCTACAACTGGATTTGGACAAGGAATTTCAATTACTCCTATTGAGCTTTTGACTGCATTTTCCTCAATAGCAAACAATGGAGTTATGATGGAGCCTCATATTGTGTCATCGGTTACAGATATTCATGGAGAAGTTACAAAAATCCCCCCTAAAGAAATCGGTAGACCAATTTCTGCTGCTACTGCTAAGGTCATGACTGAAGTTTTGGTGAATGCAGTTGATAAAGGGGAGGCTAGGTGGGCAAAAATTGATAATTATAGGGTTGCAGGAAAAACTGGAACAGCATCAATTCCAGTCGAGGGAAAATATGATCCAAATAAAACTATCGCCTCATTTATAGGATTTGCGCCTGCCTCAGACCCAAAATTTATTATGTTAGTGATTTTAGACAGGCCAACTGCTAGAATCTACGGTGCAGAGACAGCTGCTCCTGTCTTTTTCGGAATTGCGCAGGGACTTTTTACATATTATGGTATAGCTCCCGAAGATTAGAAAATATATGAAGAATTTATTCGTAAAATTATTCCTTTTTTATATTAGATATTTTGCAAAAATTCAATTAAAAAAAATTAATCCTGTTGTAATTGGAATTGGTGGAGCAAGTGGCAAATCTTCAACTGCACTTCTAATAGGAAAAGTTTTGGGTTCAAAGTTTAGTATAAAGGAGGGAAAAGGTAAAAACAGCGAGACTGGAATTCCTTTAAATATACTAGATATTAATGTTGATAATTATACATTTAAAGAATGGTTTAAGGTTTTACTTCTTTCTCCACTTAGAATATTAACAAATAATAAGAAGTATGAGTTTCTGGTTTTGGAAATGGGGATTGATAGCCCAAAATCACCGAAAAATATGGAATATCTTTTATCTATTGTTACCCCAAATGTTGGATTACTAACAAATATTGAAATAGAACACAGTTTAAATTTCGATAACTTGATTAACGAAGAAGATGAAATAAAAAGAAGAGATCAGATTCTAAATCTTACAGCAAAAGAAGAGGGGAAACTTCTAAAGTCAATTGATTCATCGGGTACATCGATTGTAAACCTCGATGATAAAAATATTAAAAATCTTTTACCGTTAAAATCAAAAACAGTAACTATTTCAGCTATTGATAAAAACGCAGATTTTTATATCTCAAGCATTCAGATTACAGAGAAAAGTTTTACAATGAATTTTATTTTCCTTAAAGATCGATACAGTCTTAATATTGAGAGACCGTTACCTAAGTATTTTGCACATTCTTTAATGGAAGTAATAGCCACTGTGTTTGTCTGTAAATTTAGCATTAATGATGCCTTAAAATTAGTTGAGGAAAATTTCTCTCTCCCTCCCGGAAGATTTTCTATTTTTGAAGGAATTAAAGACACTTTAATTATCGATTCTTCATATAATTCTTCACTTTCTGCGGCAAAAGGTGCTATTGAGGTAATGAGAGAAATTAAAAAAGGCAGAAAAGTAGGAATTCTAGGAGATATGAGAGAGCTAGGAACTCTAAGTCGAATTCAGCACTTAGAGCTTGCAAAGGTAATTTACAAAAATTTAGATTTCGCGATTCTTATTGGTCCTTTGATGAATGAGTATGTGGCTCCAGTTCTTGATAAAAATAACTTCAAATATAAAAGTTTTGAAACTTTTAAAGATGCAAAAGATTTTATTGAATCTTTGATTAATCGCGAAGATGTAATCCTGGTTAAAGCTTCGCAAAATACACTTTACCTCGAGCGAGTGGTGGAAATGCTTCTTAAAAATAAATCTGATGAAGAGTTTTTACCTAGAAGGGGAAGTTTTTGGAATAGAAAGCGTCGCGAATAGATAGATAGTATAATCATAATATGTTTCAAAAAATAAAGAATGTTTATCATCACGTTGTAGCCTTTTTTGCAAACCTTACGTATTTATTTCCGGGAAGAAAACTAACGGTCATTGGGGTCACTGGAACTGATGGGAAAACCACGACAGTTAATCTTATTTATCATATTCTAAAATCCAGCGGAAAAAATGTATCCATGCTTACAAGTATAGGCGCTTCAGTTGGAAAAAAAGATTACGAAACAGGGTTTCATGTTACAACTCCAAGTCCATTTGCATTGCAGAAATTTCTAAGACAAGCTGTTCAATCTGGAAGTGAATACTTTGTCTTGGAAGTTACATCTCATGCGCTCGATCAATACAGAACATGGGGAATTCCCTTTAAGGTAGGAGTTTTAACCAACATAACAAGTGAGCATTTAGATTATCACAAGACTTTTGATAACTATCTTCACACCAAGGAAAAGCTTTTAAAAATGGCTAAAATCGCCGTAGTAAATAGAGACGACGGATCTTACACGCTTTTATCTGACGCTAAAAATAGTAAGGATAATAAAAACTGGATAACGTATGGATTTTTTGATAGCGCTGACGTGAATATTAAAAATTTCTCTTTTGAATCAAAAGTTATGATTGACAGTTTTAATAAATATAATGTTTTGGCAGCAACAACGGTTGCAAAATCATTAGGAATTTCAGACGAAGAAATCAGGAATGCTATTAGGACATTCAAACTTCCTTTAGGAAGAGTAGATTTTGTACATGAGGGAGAGTTTTCGGTTCTAATTGATTTTGCTCATACACCAAATGCGTTTGAACAATTACTAGGTTCCTTAAGAGAGAGTACTAAGGGACGAATAATTCACGTTTTTGGCTCAGCAGGTGAAAGGGATCACTCAAAGAGACCTTTTATGGGTGAGACTTCTTCAAAACATGCAGATATATTAATTCTAACCGCAGAAGATCCAAGAAGTGAAGATGTAAATAAAATAGTGGATGAGATCGCGAGTGGAATTAAGAAGAAAGATGCAAAGGTATTTAAAATGACGGATCGAAAAGATGCAATTAATGCAGCAATTGAAATGGCTGGAAAAGGAGATCTTGTTGTGATTACGGGAAAAGCGCATGAAAAATCAATGACATATGGAAATCGTGACTTGCCTTGGGATGAGTATAGGGTAGTGGATAATGCTATTAAAACTAGAAAATAATTTTACATGGATTACAAAAAAATAAAAAAAATTCATTTTACCGGAATTAAAGGAGTTGGAATGGCGCCTCTTGCCATAATCGCTAAAGAAGCAGGATTTAAGGTTACAGGTTCTGATGTTTCAGATGTATTTATTACCGATAAAGAATTAAAAAAAGCCGGCATTGAAAACATTCATGAGTTTGCAGCTTCTAATGTTGAAGGGGTAGATTTATTAATCGCTACAGCGGCTCACGGTGGATCTGAAAACCTGGAAGTTGTAAAAGCAAAAGAGCTGGGAATTAAAGTTTTAAATCAGGGTCAAGCTTTGGGAGTTTTTCAAAAAGGAGAAATTTTTGGCAAAAAATTAAAAGGAATAAGTGTAGCTGGATCTCATGGGAAAACAACTACGACCGCCATGATCGCGACTGTTTTTGAAAATAGTGGACTTAAACCGTCATATGTTATCGGAACTTCTGATATTCCATCACTTGGTTCCTCTGGTCATTTCGGGAAGGGAGAATATTTTATCACTGAGTCTGATGAATATTTTGCAGACATAAAAAGCGATCTTGTGCCAAAATTTTTGTATCAAAGCCCGGAAATTCTGGTAGTTACTAATATTGATTTTGATCATCCTGATATTTATGGAAATTTAGAGGAAATAAAAAAGGTGTTTATAGATTTCACTAAAAAACTAAGCTCGAATGGGGTTTTGATTGCTTGTGGAGACGGAGGGGAAAATCGCGATTTCCTAAAAAGAGTGGAAGCGCGAAAAATTACCTACGGAACTTCGCCTGATAATGATTATATTTTAGAAAGAGCAAGTTTTACAAACGATAAAATGTTTTTTTGGGTAAAATCTCATGGCGCAGATTTGGGACAATTCTCTATGAGTGTATTTGGAGAGCAAAATGCCGTGAACGCACTTGGTGCAATAGTTGTTGGGATTGAATCAGGTTTAACCGTAGAGCAAATTAGAAATGGACTGAGTAAGTTTAAGGGTACTAAGAGAAGATCTGAATTTATTGGTAATCTTCCTGGTGGAAGTTTACTTTATGACGATTATGCCCATCATCCAGTCGAAATAAAAAATACTCTTTCGGCGTTTAGGAAAGCATATCCAAAACACAAAATAATTCCAATTTTCCAACCTCATATGTATTCGCGAACAAAAGCTCTTTTTACAGAATTTTCGACTGCTTTTTCAGACGCAGATCAAGTTTTAATCGTGGAAATATTTCCATCATTTAGAGAGGAAATTGATGATAATTTTTCGTCTCTTTTACTAGTCGAAGAAGTTAAAAAATTCGGTAAAGACGCATTATTTTTCCCAACATTAATGGATGTGGTAAAATACGTGACTTCCCAAAAATTTGATAAGAATACTATTATAATTACAATGGGAGCAGGGGACGTTTATAAAATTGGAGAGGAAATTTTAAATGGATGATAAATTTATAGTTACTGGAGGGAAAAAATTAATTGGTACTACTCAGGTGAGTGGTGCAAAAAACGTGGCATTAAAAGCATTGGTTGCAGCGTGTCTTACCTCAGAAGAGATTATTATTGAAAATATCCCTCTAATTTCAGATTTATTTACGATGGTGGACATCATTGAAGAGTTTGGAGGAAGTGTTAAGAAGGAAGATCATAAGCTTATTGTAAATTTAGGTAATTTTTCAAAAACAAAAATTGATTTAGAAAGTGGAGCAGAAATTAGAACGTCCGCTCTTTTTATGTCTCCGCTTCTTGCAAGAATGAATGAAGCTATTATCCCAAATCCAGGTGGATGCAGAATTGGAGCCAGGCCTATTGATAGAACAGTTGAAGGACTTAAGGCGATGGGAGTTACAATTGAATATAAAAGTTCAGATGGCTATTTCCATATGAAAGCTCCAAATGGGCTAACTGGCGCTGATTATACATTTAAAAAAAGTACTCATACAGGAACTGAAACATTAATTATGGCGGCGGTTTTAGCAAATGGTACTACAACATTAAGAAATACCGCAGAAGAACCTGAGATAGATGAGCTAATTTCTTTCCTGATAAAAATGGGTGCAAAAATAGTAAAAAAAGATAAAAGAACCATAGAGATTATAGGGGTAGAAAAATTACATGGAGCAACATTCACAATAGGACCTGATAGAAATGAGGCTGTAACTTTAGCGATTGCTGCAATTATCACAAAGGGAGATATTTTTATAGAAAATATAAAAGAAGCAGATATTTTGGAATTTGTAAAAAAACTTGAAGAGATTGGTGGAGGAGTGGAAGTAAAAAACAATGGAATTAGATTTTTCTATAAGGGAGAAATTAAAGCAGGTGACGTTGAAACTTGGGTTTATCCAGGTTTTATGACAGATTGGCAAGCTCCCTGGGCGGTTCTCATGACTCAAGCAAACGGAGAATCAATAATTCATGAGAGAGTTTATGAAAGTAGATTTAGTTACGTAAAAGAACTTGAAAAGATGGGAGCAGATATTGTGTTATTTAATCCAGAAGTCGAGAATCCTGATGAATTTTATAATTTTAATATAGAAGATGACAAAAAAGAAAATAGACACGCTGCGAAAATAAAAGGTCCAGTGAATTTGCACAACGGAGTAGTTTCTATTACAGATTTAAGAGCAGGGGCCACTCTAGTGCTAGCTGCTCTAGCTGCGCAAGGGGAAAGTGTTATTAAGGAAGTGCACCATCTTGATCGAGGATATGAGAAATTTGAAGACAGATTAAATGCACTTGGAGCATCAGTCGTAAGAGAAAATGAGTAAAATTGGAGGAGTAATTTTAGCAGCGGGTAAAGGAACCCGTATGAATTCAACTACTACGAATAAAGTGGCACTACCTCTTGCAGGGAAACCCATGATAGTGCATTCTCTAGACCTTCTAGAGCGTTTAAACGTGGACCCTGTTGTTGTCGTAGTAGGTTTTGCAAAAGAATCCGTAATGTCAGTTGTTGACAGAGATGTTATTTATGCTGAGCAACTCGAAAGACGTGGTACTGCACATGCAGTGGAGACTGCGCTTCCCAAAGTACCAATTGGAGTTGAAAATATTTTAGTAATTCAGGGTGATGATTCCGCTTTTTATAAAGAAGAAGCACTTCGCCAAATGATTGATAGGCATTTAGAGAGTAATAATGCCCTGACTTTTTTAACAGCTGAGTTAGAAAATCCCACTGGGCTTGGCAGAGTAGTAAGGGATGAAAATGGAGATGTAAAAAAAATTGTTGAAGAAAAAAATGCTACTGAAGAGGAGAAAAAAATAAATGAGATTAATCCGGCATGTTATGTTTTTAATATTAAGTTTCTTAAAAAATATATTCCTCGAGTGGAAAAAAATCCAGTAACTGGAGAATATTATCTAGTAAGCCTAATTGAGATTGCTATTGAAAATAATGAAAAAGTTGAGGCAGTAAAGGGCGGATTTATAGCTTGGCGAGGCGTAAATACTCCTTCAGAACTTGCTGAAGCTGAAAAGCTTTTTCAGAAGGTAAGTTCATAAAACTTCTAAAATTTGAATAAAAGTGTATCAAAAGATATAATTATATCCTATGGATCTAGCAAAACTCTTGGGACTCATGCTTTTGTCCCTTGTCGCGACTGGAATTCTTATAATTCCATTCATAGATTTTCTTTATAAAATAAAGTTAAGACGTCAAAATCAGAGGACAGTAGATATATTTAACAAGCCTACGCCTTTTTTTGACAAATCAAATAAATGGAAGGTGGGAACCCCCTTTGGAGGGGGTGCTTTAATTATTGGGGTAGTTACAGTTCTTTCGCTTTGGAGTTATGGAATTTTTAATGTAGATATAAAACTTTGGGAAGTGGTAGCACTTCTCTTTTCTTTTATAAGTTTTGGACTGCTTGGACTTTATGATGATTTAAAAAAACTTGCAAGTAATCCAACAAAGCATGCGTTTTTTGGACTTAGATTTAGGCATAAATTTTTAATACAATGGGGTCTCGCTTTTTTAATTTCATTAATTCTTTATTTTCCACTTGGATATCAATCGATTTTCATAACTGGACTTGGAACTCTAAATTTAGGAATTATTTATATTTTTCTATCAATGTTTGCGATAGTCTCTTTTGTAAATGCTTTTAATATTGCAGATGGGCTTGACGGGCTTGCTTCAGGTCTTCTTCTAATTTGTCTTGGTGCATTTTTAGCAATTTCTTCAACTGCGCTTGATTCAACTCTCGCAATTTTTATAGCGATTCTAATTGGAAGTGTTTCGGCATTTTTATATTTCAATATTTTTAAAGCAAGGATTTGGTTAGGGGACGTGGGATCAATGTCATTAGGAGCTGCACTTGCCGTTATCGGGCTTTTAAATAATAAGATTCTGGCTTTGGCTGTAATTGGGGGAGTTTTTATAATCGAAATTGGATCTTCATTAATTCAAATATTGGGAAAAAAATATTTAGGCAGAAAGATTTTTCCGGTTGCACCATTTCATTTACTGCTTCTTAAAAGAGGATGGGAGGAGCCAAAAATTGTAATGCGGGCTTGGCTTTTAGGATTTTTCTTCGCAGTTTTAGGTTTATTTATTGCGGTTTTATCTAAGTAACACGCCCTCTTTCTCCAGTCCTTATTTTTACGTATACTATATTAATACTTATGTTAAAAGTAAAAAAAATCACCATAAGAAAATCTGATTTTGCTTTGCTTTTATCTGTAATCATTCTTACTGCTTTCGGACTTTTTATGATTTATGATGCCTCGAGTTATGTGGCATTTAGAGATTTCGGGGATAAATACCGATACATAAAAGATCAAATGATGTGGGTTGTAATTGGATTCACTGCATTAACTGTAGTTTCTTTTTTTGATTATCATAAATATTATAATCTTGCTCTTCCAATACTTTTAACTGCAATTGGGCTCTTAATGTTAGTTTTTGTTCCGGGTCTTGGCATATCGGCACTAGGAGCAAAACGTTGGATTAATCTAGGTTTTTTTGTACTTCAACCGGCAGAAGTTGTTAAACTTTCACTGGTTATTTATTTATCTGCATGGTTTTCGACAAAAGAAAAAGGTAGATTCTTAGCTTTTCTTATGTTAATTGGTTTTGTAATAATGCTTGTTATGCTTCAACCAGACATGGGAACTGCAGTTGTTATATTAGGTCTTTCCGTTATTCTTTATTTTTTATCAGGAGGAAGTGTGCTTCATATTTTAGGTCTGGCTCCATTGGTTGGTATTGGAGGACTAGCGTTAATTCTACTTGAACCATATAGAGCTGCAAGATTGGCTACGTTTTTAAATCCTCATCAGGATATCGCAACTTCATCTTATCACCTTAGACAAATTTTAATAGCGCTCGGTTCCGGCGGGCTTTTTGGTGTTGGAATTGGAAATTCTCTTCAGAAATACGCTTATCTTCCAGAGGCGACAACTGACTCAATTTTTGCGATAATTGCAGAAGAAATTGGATTTGTAGGAGTTACTATCTTTATATTAGTATTTTTGTTTGTGATTTACAGGGGATTTTATATTTCAGTTAGAGCTAAAGACACATTTGGAAAACTTTTAGCTGGAGGCCTGATTTCATATCTGGCTCTTCAAGCCGCTGTTAATTTAGGCGCTCAAACAGCGCTTCTTCCTCTCACTGGTGTTCCTCTCCCATTTATTTCTTATGGAGGCTCTGCGCTAACAGTAAATTTAATAGCGATTGGAATTCTTTTGAATATTTCTCGTCAAAGTAATTTAGCCCCAGCTGTAAAAGAGGGAATTGGGTTTAAATTATCAAAATTAAAATTATGAAGATTGTAATAATTGGGGGACACTTAACTCCCGCTCTTTCTTTAATAGAAGCATTAGAAGGTAAAGCTGAGATTCTTTATGTTGGAAGAAAGCATGCTTTAGAGGGAGATAAAGCTGTTTCTTTAGAATATGCCACTATCACTGAAAAAAATATTCCTTTCGCACAGATTAAAACGGGTAGGCTTCAAAGATCATTAACAAAACACACTGTTCCTTCTCTGGCAAAAACTCCCGCTGGTTTTTTGCGCTCAATGTTAATTTTAAAAAAATATAAACCTGATGTAGTAGTGGGATTTGGTGGTTATGTTAGCGTTCCAGTAATTATGGCAGCTAAGGTTTTAAGAATTCCAATTGTTATTCATGAACAAACTCTTGAGGCAGGAGCTGCAAATAGATTTGTTGCAAAGTTTGCAGACAAAATATGTGTTTCATTTGATTCTTCTATAAAATACTTTCCTAAAGAAAAAGTTGTTTTAACCGGAAATCCTATTAGGGATGCGATTAATCATCCTAAGAAAAAATTCCCTCTCGAATCAAAAGATCCAGTTATCTATATAACAGGTGGAAGCCAAGGATCACATTTTATAAATCACATGATTTCAGAAAATTTGGCTAAGCTTCTAGACAAATATATTTTAGTTCATCAAACAGGGGATTCTCATGAATTTAAAGATTATGATAAATTATCAATTCTAAAAGAAGGATTAAATAACGGTAAAGACCGCTATATCATTTCTAAGTTTTATTCACCTTTCGAAGTGGGAGCGATAATGAAAAGAGCTGATCTGGTAATTTCCCGTGCAGGGGTAAATACAATTTCAGAGCTCATCATTTTGGAAAAACCATCTTACTTAATACCTCTTCCGATTTCCCAAAAAGACGAACAATTAAAAAATGCAGAATTTTTAAAAAAACTTGGACTTGGAGAAATCGGAAATCAAAAATCATTAACTCCTGAAATATTTTTAAGAGAAGTGACGGGAATGATAGAAAATATTAAAAATTATAGAATTAAGCATCATAAATCACATTTTCCAAAGAACGCTGCAGAAAAAATAGTAGAAGTTATATATGCTGCCTCGAAGAACTCTAACTAAAAAACAAAAGAAGAAGATTTTCCGCAAAAGACTTGGAATAATTTTAATTTTTCTTGGTCTTCTTATCATTGCTCTAATGCTTTTTTATCTAGCATTTTTAGAAAAGGATCCCCCGATAATTAATCCCTTATCAAAAGATCAAACGTCTACGGGAAAAACGATTTCCCAAGCTTTACGCGAAAGGAAAATTCAATATAAAGATCTGGAGACTACGAAGGACCTGAAGTATAAAATTAAATTTGAAGATAATGCGGAAGCGATAATCGATCCGAAAAAAGATATTGATGAACAGATAACCTCTTTACAACTCATCCTTTCACAGCTTAAAATAGAGGGTAAGGCGTTTAAGCGCCTTGATTTTAGTTATCAAAAACCAATCATTTCATTTTAAATCATGACTGAAGGAAAAAT
>CAYORA010000025.1:3431-14995 GCA_964406285.1 uncultured Gammaproteobacteria bacterium | reverse complement strand
TTATGTTCCCGTAGCTCAACTGGATAGAGCAGTCCCGTCCTAAGGGAAAGATTGGAGGTTCAACTCCTCTCGGGGACGCACTTTGTTGCCCAAAAATGAACAAACACGATATCAGGTTTTTAGTTCTTCGAACATTCGGGAATTTCTTATTCCTTTTTGCTATTTTTGGTGTAATTGCTACTTTCGGTCCAGCCGGATATTATGAAGCACAATATAGAATTATCCAGGCAAGGGGAGTAGAGTTTGAGGTTTCTGAAACATTAGCTCAGGATCCTCAGCAGGCTTCATTTGCAGATTTATTGACTGGCGCAAAAGAACAGGAATTGAGCCCAGTTG
Organism: uncultured Gammaproteobacteria bacterium; assembly: GCA_964406285.1. Taxonomy (GTDB): domain Bacteria; phylum Patescibacteriota; class Microgenomatia; order Levybacterales; family UBA12049; genus 2-01-FULL-39-10-A. The sequence goes on along the minus strand of CAYORA010000025.1, from coordinate 14,659 downwards.
ATACAGAGTTTAGTATTTTGATACCTAAAATTGGAGCAAGTTCTAAAGTAATTGCGAACGTAGACCCATCAGATGAGAGTAGGTTTGGTCCTGCCCTCCAGCAGGGGGTCGCACATGCGCAGGGTTCTGTTTTTCCTGGTCTACAAGGAAATGTTTATTTATTCGCACATTCAGCAGATAATTTCTGGGATGCAGGACGATATAATGCAATCTTTTATCTATTGAAAGATCTTAAAGAAGGGGATGAAGTAGTGGTTTTCTATAAGGGAGAAAGACATAACTACTTTGTAACTGGTACTAAAATAGTAGATCCATCAGATGTTTCTTTCATTACTCAGGCTCAAGAAGGTGGAGAACAATTGATCTTACAAACCTGCTGGCCTCCGGGGACTGCATTTAAAAGATTACTTGTGTTTGCGCGTCCAAGAAAAACTGATACAATCTTTAGGCAATAAATGTCACCTGAACCTATTTCAAAAGAGCCTGCCAGAACGGTGGATGTAATAAGAAAGCCAAATTACGATCTTCTTGTTAACCTAGCTGCTTCAGATCAGTCTCAAGTTCAAGAAGCTGTTAGATTAGTAGAGGGTACTGATCTTCGTGCTTGGCCAATATATTCCCCTTTAAGGTTTCATAAGGATGAACAAGGCTTACTCTTTAAAGTCGACAATTCAGAATATCCTAGATTTTTAGCAAAAAGGCGCTATAGTTCAACGCCACCTGAGCTTAGTGAAAGAATCTCTTTCTCTAGACAAGCAGTTAAAGAATCCAGGGATAAGTTAAGAGATAGCGAAGAGGGTGGCGTAGAAGAAGAGATTGATGATAATAGGCGTAAGTTAAATGAAGATATATATCAATTACGAAAAGATGTTGCTTGGTCGAGCGTTGCAAATGAAATGAATGCAGCGCCAGTAGTTGTTGGAGTTATAAGCTCCACAGAGGCACAGGAATTAGCTGCAGCCTCTGATTTTAGTAGTATTGAATTTGTCGAGCCTTTAGTTGGAGTTATTGATAAGAGTGATAAAAGAGGAAAGACAATTATTTATAGATTTGTTGAAGGCAGGGAGGTAAGCACCAAGGCTGAGAGGGATCGATTACTTGATGTATCTAAAGGTCTTCTTGAGTTACTTTTAAAGGCAGGTATCGTTCCAGCAGATCTTAATCCACACCAATTTCTTATAGGTAAGGATAATGAGTTATATCTATTAGATACCGAACTTTACTTCAAGGATGGCCAGACTATTTCAGGCTGATTGTGTAGAGATTTGGAAGAATATTTGTGTTTCCCAAATTTGTAAGTATTACAATTCTCGTAGAATCTGGCCATGGGAAAACATAGTTTTGAATAAACGGTCCTGCATAAACCACAGTGTCATTTAGTCCGTCATATTCAATAAGATGAAGTTCATTATTCTTAACATAAATTAAGTGCCTCGAATCTGTGAACCAACTGAAAGCGCCTTTGAAGTTGTCTGAATTGAGTTTATAGTTATGGTCTTCTTTCACATCATAAACATAGTAAGATCCAAATTCTAGATTTCTATCTTCAGTTGTAGAGTTTACTCCAATTAGCCTTGGGTTAATAATTATTGGAAGTTCCCCGGATCTTGAAGCTTGATAAAGTATTTTATTCTGGTCTGGTGAATAGGAAACAACATTAAAATGGCTTTTTACTACTGCTCTTACACCGCGAGGTAAAGAATCAAATACAGCTTTATCTTTATTTGCTTTAATTCTTGTCCAAGTTGTATTAACTGTTGATAAAGTTTCAGTTATATCATTTGGGGGATTGTTAGCACGATCTGTGTCTAGTAGGTAGGTTGAAGGGGTAAGTCTCCCAGCGGAAATTGTAGCAATTAAGTCTTTTCCATCTGGAGACCACGAAATATCAGCTTCTGAGAAAGTATCTACTGAGTCATCAACTATTTGAGTGGAGGAGTTTTGAAGAGTGAGTAGTGGATTTGATCTCATATCAAACACATAAATCCCATTTCTAGTGGCTGATTGAGAAGAAACGACGAATGCTACTTTTGTTAGGGTCGGATCAATTATGGGTCGCGCTGCACCTATATCAGTTATGCTTTCAAGCTTAGGAGCAGTTGGCACTAGAAGAGCTTCAGCTTTTGTAACAACTTCTGCTTGAATTTTTACTCTTTTCTTCCATGAGAAATAACCTTCTTTGGAGATTTCTACATCATATTCACCAGGAGCTATATTAATAGTGTTGTCAGTAGCAGTCCTAAGTTTTCCGTCTACAAAAACTTGTGCTCCGTCAGGAATACTTTTTGCTACTAGTAGTCCTGTACCGTTAAATTCAATTTTTCCTTCCCCAAAGCCAAATCTGTAACCTTTGCCATATAAAACTACTATGACTGTAGCTAAAACGAGGCCAAGAAAAACCAGGAAAGAAAAAACGAGCTGCTTATTTACCTTAGGAAGGTTTGATTTTTTCAAAGAAATTACTCCTACTAACTGAGATTATACGATTTAGTTAATATGTCTTGCAAGTTAATATGGCGGTGTTATAATGGTCTTTAGCTCAAAGCTAAATCTGATCTACTTATTCACTATTAAGATGCAGTTTTCTGCTTCTAAACGCCAAGATTTTGAGCTTAATTCAACTTTTATAAAATAAGAAATTTAAAGGTTGATATATTAAGACTATGTTAAATAAATATTCAATTTTCAATTATCAATTGTCAATTTTTGGGGAGGATTATGCTTTCTAAGCGCATAGCAATAGATTTGGGAACTGCAAATACGCTTGTTTATCTCGGTGGAGAAGGGATTGTTATAAATGAACCTACGGTTGTGGCTGTTACAGCTGAAGAAAATAAGGTGGTAGCTGTTGGAAAAGAGGCTAAGGAAATGCTAGGAAGAACTCCAGGAAATATAGTAGCCATGAGGCCGCTTCGAGACGGAGTTATAGCAGATTACACTATAACCGAAGCTATGCTTTCTTATTTCATAGATAAAGCTACGGGCGCATCTAGGTTTTTTAAGCCTGAGGTTATGGTTTGTATTCCGTCGGGCATTACGCAGGTAGAGCGCAGAGCTGTTTTGGATGCCACTATGTCGGCTGGAGCAAAGGTAGCATATTTAATCGATGAGCCGCTTGCTGCAGCGATTGGCGCAAAAATTCCGATAGCACAGCCTGCAGGACATATGGTGGTTGATATGGGTGGAGGGTCAACTGAGATCGCAGTTATTTCGCTAGGCGGAGTGGTGGTTCATGATTCCGTAAGAATGGGAGGAAACAAGATCGATGAAGCTATATCAAACTACACAAAGAAGAAATTCAATCTTTTAATAGGCGAGCGAACTGCGGAGGAGATTAAGATCGAAATGGGTACAGCTTTGGTTGAGGACAGAAAAGAAGCGACTGAAAAGAAGATGGAGATAAGAGGACGAGATAGTATAACAGGACTTCCAAGAACTATTGAGCTTAACCAGGAACAGGTAAACGAAGCCATTATGCCGGTTCTAAATGAGATCATTCATGGTGTAAAAGGCGTGCTTGAGAAAACACCTCCAGAGCTCGCAAGTGATATTATAGATAAAGGAATAGTTATGAGCGGGGGTACATCTTTATTAAATAACTTTGATAAACTTATGACAAAGCAAACAGGCGTTCCATGTCATGTGGCTGAAGACGCTCTTTTGTGCGTGGTGCGGGGTACAGGTGTAGCTATTGAGAATATAGAACTATATAAGCGTAGCATATCAAGAAAATAGTGATTTTGAGTCTAAAAACCCTAGAGTATTTAGGCTTTATATGAAACTAATTATAAAATCAACAAAAACAAAGATTATTTTCACAAATAGAGCTGTATATAGTTTTATAGACTTATCCAAATTTGTGTTTAACAATAGCTTAGCCTCAGAAAAGAAAAATCAAAGCCAAATCTTGAGTAATTACTATACCCATACAGAGAATTAGGGTCATGCAAATAATTTTAAATCTAGTCTTATAGTTTGTATATGAATTCATGAAAATAAAAGACATAATTTTTAAAATAGCACCACTCAGTTTTAGAGATGCCCTAGAGTATTTAGTAAAAAAAGCGGAAAAAAGTGGTAAAAAAACCTTTGTTGTTACAATTAATCCTGAAATTATCATGCTTGCTCTTAAAGATCCCGAATACGAAAAGGTGTTGAATTCTTCAGATTTAGCCTTGTCTGATGGGGTCGGCGTATTATGGGCTGGTAAAATGTTTGGTAAGATGTTTAATGGAAGAGTGCATGGGGTTGATTTGGTAAATGGGCTATCAAAAGAGGTCTCGGAAAAGCCTATAACGGTAGGCTTTTTAGGTGGAGCAGAAAACGTAGCACAAAGAACAGCAGACTGCTTAAAGAAGAAATATCCTAATCTTAAAGTAGCTTTTGCGTTAGAGGAGTGGACTAAGGATTCTAAAGATTTGAGGTCAGATGTTTTATTTGTGGCTTTCGGGTCGCCAAAACAGGAAAAATGGATATTTGAAAACATGAACGAGATTGACGCTAAGGTTTTTATTGGGGTGGGAGGAGCTTTTGATTTCATATCGGGAAAAGTAATGCGTGCGCCTGTTTTTATTCGTCGTTTGGGGCTCGAATGGTTATTTAGGTTAGTAATCCAGCCATGGAGAATAAAGAGGCAATTTTCCCTTGTAAGATTTGTGTTAGTAGTCATTAAGGAGAAGCTATTTTAGGGTAAAATGTGTTATAATTCCTGCCTATGAAAATACTTTATTTATATATGTTTCCACTCTGGGGAAATGGGAGTGGATCTTTTCTTAGAGAGCTTACTGCTGAGATGTCTAAGAGAGGACATGAGGTTGCGATCGTATCTCCAGACAAGAGAAAGCTCCCTGGCGTTAAGCATTATGTAGTAAATGCGCCTCAAGATGGAGTTTTCGTAAGTCATCCTGAATGGCCAAAAGGTAAAAAATTCTTTGACATGAATGGTCAGGAGCTGGGGAATATCTATAATGCATACCTAAAAACAAGTATTGACGCTACCGCCGATTTTAATCCCGAGATCATTCACGTATTTCATACAGCATTTCTTCCAGGAATTGCACGCGTGCTCAAAGTCCTTTTCGGAATCAAGTATATTATAACTACGCACGGAAGTGATCTTGAATATTTAAATCATGATAAAAGATTTATGGGATTAATTAATGACGCAAACTCAATTGCTAGATACATAACAGCAGTTAGTGAGCATACTAAAGGCCAGTATTTAAAAATGTTTGGAGCTAATCTTAAGCCTAAAACTAAAGTAATAATGGGAGGCGTAAAGATATCAAACTATGAAGCAAATGAAAAATATATATCAGAAATCGATAAAAAATATGGGCTTAAAGATAAGAAGGTAGTTCTTTATACGGGCAGACTAACCGTAAATAAAGGAGTTAAATATTTAATAAATGCTGCCAGAAAAATTAATGGCACAGTAGTAATCGTAGGTGGAGGTATAGAAAAAGAAAATCTTGAAAAGCAAATTAAAGATTTAGGTTTGAAAAATGTGATAATGATAGGTTATATAAATCCAGCCAAATCTGCACTTTTCCACGCTTTTTATGAAAGAGCGGATGTTTATGTTTCTCCAAGTGTTTGGGATGAGCCATTTGGCCTCACGATTCTTGAAGCTATGGCTGCAAATACTCCAGTTGTAGCAACTAGAAAAGGTGGAATGCTTTCGGTTATTAAAGACGGAGAAAATGGGTTTTTTGTTCGCGCAAGAAACAGCAAGGAAATTGCTGATAAGGTCAATCTGCTTCTTTCAAATGATGAGCTTAGGGAAAAAGCCGCAAAAAATGCCAGAAAAACAGTTGACGATAAATTTACCTGGGAAAAGATCGCTTCACAGTTTGAGGAAATCTATAAAAAGTTCACTTATTCAACCTCAGAATACATGGCGGTAGTTAAGGGAGCCGGGAAAAATGAGAACCGCGGAATAAAGCTTCCAATGTTGCGAAGACCATAAAATAAATATATCATTTAGTTAATGGCTGATGTTATCCCCCCACAGGAAGTCCGGCCTTCTGCAGAATCTGTTCCTGCTGTTTCTCCAGTTTCTCCAGAGATTGCTCAAACTCCACAGCCCAAAGATCTTCTTATTGTTTTCGGGCAAGGGCCAGTAAAACCTCTCTTTAGGAGAGAGGATTTTAATCCTCAAGTTGAAGCTGATAAAGAGAGGCTTGATCAGTGGGATAAGTTTAAAAAGGATCCACTTCGTAGTAATGAGCCGGACTTCAGAATTTTGGAAGGTGAACAGGCTCTAAGCCTTGAGGGTTTAAGCACAGATCAGATTGAATCGAGAATGATAGAGCTTCAGAATCAGGGAAGATTTGGGCTTAATCGGTGGGGAAGGCAAAATGGAGTCATGGCAGGATTTGCTGCTTTTTCTGGACATTCAGAGAGAGTTTTGCTTTCTGGAGGAAAGACTATTCCTGAGTGGGCGAAGGCAAAGTTATCTCCCAAAAGACTTGAAGCTTGGCCATCTGAAGCACAACTCATGAAGGATATAATCGTGAGAAGGTTTGGGAGGCTTTATAAAGAAAAGTATGGAAAACCAATTACAAATGCGATTCTTACTGAAGATAGATCTACAAATACTTTAGAGAATTTCGCCAATACAGTAAATCTAAATCCAGAGGTGCTCGAAAAGGGTGTCGCCTCAGGTTTGGCCTCAGATTTTCATGTTCCGAGAACTGAAAGAATTGGCTTTCTTTTTACAGGAGAAGAAGTGCCAGGTGATTCTGCGCAGGTGTTAAATCAGTCAAGACTTGACGCTGCTAATAAAAGGAGAGAAGGGATAAATGTTTTAAATACTAAAACTGGTGAAGCGAAACCTGCAGGAAACAAGGAGGCATATCAGGAAATTCTTGACTGGATGATCGATCCTAAAAACGAAGAGCTAGAAAAGAAATCTTCCAATGAAAGAGAATTTGATGGAGCGCTTCAGGACCCGGATTTTTTAACTTATTGGATTGGATATGTAGGAATTGTTGAGGATCCAAGAGTTTTACAAAAAACTGTACAAAGATTATCTTCTGACCCGAGATATTCTGAAGCTGCTACTCAAGCATTTGGCCTTGCAGGAATAGACTTTTCTAAATTATCAGGAAAAGATTTAACCATAATGCCAAAAAACGAATTCGATTCAGTTAGGGAAAAGTTAAGAATTCTTATGACAAAAGAGTATAGACGAATGCCAGGAAAACATGTGATGATGGGTAGAACATAATGAAAATATTATTAGCAGCGTCATTAAAAAGAAAGGTAGCAGAAGATGTTTCGGCTTCTAGATCTAGAATTATTTATCAGTTAGCCTCAGGTCTTGTTAAAAAGGGCCATGAGGTCTCTCTTCTGGGAACAGGGGATAGTGAAATTGATGGCGTAAAAATTATTCCTATAATTCCAAAATCTTTTGTTGATTTGCCAAAAGCTGAAAACCCATTTTATGCAGAAACTTCGCATCTGGTTCGGATGTCTCGAAAAATCGAAGAAATTGGAAATGATTTTGACATCATTCATAATCACACTTATCCAGAATTTATAAATCTTATGGCTATATCGGGCACAAAAACACCAATGGTTACTACTGTTCACGCGCAAGCAACGCCAGAGCTTGACGATGCATTATCGGTTTTTCCAGATGCAAATCTAATTTCAATTTCAAAAGCTCATATGTCCGAGTTTAAAAAAGCTAAATTTATAAAATGCGTTTACAACGGAGTAGACACAAATACATATGTTTATTCTGAAGGAAATGAGGATTATATGCTTTGGCTTGGCCGTCTCTCTAAAGCTAGAAAAGATGACGGATCATTTTTAGATCCAAAAGGAGTAACTTGGGCTATAAAATTAGCTAAAGCTACAGGACAAAAGCTTTTAATTTCCGGAAGCGTTGAAGATCAGGAATTTTATGATAAGGAGATTAAGCCAAATTTATCTGACAATATTCGTTGGTACGGTCCAATTTCGTCAGAGCAAAAGCTTGACCGAGCAGATGTAATTAAAATTATGCAGCATGCTAAAGCGTTTTTAATGACTATAAATTGGAATGAGCCTTTTGGCTTAGTAATGGCTGAGGCAATGAGCTGTGGAACTCCGGTTATTGCATTTAATCACGGAGCAGTTTCGGAAGTGGTAAAAGATGGTGTTACGGGTTTTGTAGTCGATCCCTCAAAAGGAATTGACGGATTGATTGAAGCCACAAAAAAATTGGATGAAATAATGCCCCTAGACTGCAGACAACATATCTTAGATAATTTTTCAATAGAAAACATGGTTAATAATTATGAAACAGTTTATAAAGAGGTAGTGGGCGCATGAGGATTGGACTTCTTCTTCCATCGGTTTATATGGGCAGCAAATATAAGAATAAAATTTTTGCGCCCAAAGAATTATTTATTCATTTGGCTGATGGTTTGGTTGACCGCGGACATGAAGTTTATGTTTATGCCTCAGAAAATACAAAAACTAAAGCAAAGCTTATTCCAGGGGACAATCATTTTATAGAAAAAGATTTTATAAGTCCTAAATATAGAGGGCTTGATCGAATTACAAAATTAAAAAATGCGCATGTAGCCACAAGAACTGAATATGAAATTGATCTTTCTGTAAAAGCATACGAGCATGCTACGAAAAAGAAAGTCCAATTAATGCATTCATATCATGACTTTATGGCGCACTATGTGAATAAATTAGTTCCGATTCCTACAGTTTATACTCTTCATGATCCAAAGCCGCTTAGGGAGCATTTAGAATACAGAAGGCTTCATTCCTTTAAAAAAGACAACTACATCTTCATAAGTGAATCCCAATTGAAAACTTATCATGGTTTATTGAAAAGTGCTGGAGTAATTAGACATGGGGTAGATATAAATAAGTTTAAATTTGGCCAAGGAAGTGGTAATTATTTGGCTTTTTTAGGAAGATATATACAAGAAAAAGGTGTTACGCAGGCGATTTTGGCTTCTGAAAAAACAGGTAAAGAGCTAAAAATGGTGGGAGATGATGCCTACAGAGCACTCAATTATTACCAAAAGAATATTTTACCAAAACTTAAAAAAGGAAAAATCGAAGACATATCTTTTGGAGAGTCACAGCGAGATGAATTTCTAAAAGAAGCAAAAGCTCTTTTATTCCCAATTCTGTGGGATGAGCCATTTGGCATGGTGATGATTGAAGCAATGAGCACGGGGACGCCAGTTATTGCGTATAACAGGGGAAGTGTAACGGAAGTGATTAAAGATGGGTTAACTGGTTTTATAGTGGAACATGATCATGGGAAAATTAGCAAATTTACTATTAAAAAAACTGGAGTTGAAGGATTAGCTGAAGCGATTAATAGAATTTATGAAATGAGTGAAGAGGATTATGGAAAGATGAGGTTAGCTGCAAGGAAACATGTTGAAGAAAATTTTACAATTGATAAAATGGTAGAAGAACACGAAAAAGTCTATAAAAAAATTATAGACTAACAAAATGCCCGATTTTAGATTTATTCAAGATCCTGCCACAGGCGGGTGGGTTATTTCTGCTCCAAAACGTGCTAAGAGACCAGATCAAGCAGCAGGAGCAGAGCCGCCGTGTCCGTTTGAGCCTGGACATGAGGAGCCCATCTATACTCTTAATCAAGTTAGAGTTGTTCCAAATAAATATCCTTTTGCTCCAATCCATGAAATCATAATTCACTCTGATGATCACCATAAAAACTTCGACGAGCTACCTGTCCATATGTCCGAGGATATTTTTAATGTTTACCATAAGCGATTTCAGGAACATAAAAATAAGGGCCAGGTGTATATCTTCCATAATCAAGGAAAAAGGGCAGGGGAGAGCCTTCCACACCCTCACACGCAGCTTACAGTTGTGCCTTCTGAAATTAAATTAAGAATTCCAGAGCTTCATTTAGGAAGCGAAGAAAAGAAAAATTTAAAACACCTTTATATTTTTTGCCCTGCAAATTCTGAGTGGCCGGATGAGGTTTGGGTTGCGCCGCATAGCTCTGGAATTTCCTTTGGAGATGCGACAAGTGAAGAGGTTAACGAATTAGCATTTACAGTAAGCCGTCTTCTTCAAATTTTTGATCTTAGACATGGCCATGATTTTCCTTTTAATTTTTATATTTATCCTGGAAGAAATTGGTATTTAAGATTTATCCCACGTCTTAAGACATTGGGTGGGTTTGAGATAGGAACTGGGGTTTGGGTAAATACGCAGGCTCCATTGGAAACCTTTGAGTTCATAAAAGAACATTTTGATAATCCTGATATTGAGAAAATAAAAAGTCAGCATCTAGCTGATTACTGGAAGAGTGTTTAGTCTTCTTTGACTTGGATTCCTAGGAGGTAAAGAATAGCTTCTTTTCTGTATCTTCGATCACCTCGAGAGTTAATTCTGATTGCTGGAAGTTTTCCTCTTTTGCCCCATCTTTTTAGAGTTAGGGGAGACACTCTTAGAACTTGGGCTGCTTCTCTTACTGTTAAAAGATCTGGTAGGTTAGATATTGATATGCTTTGATCAGCCATAGCCTTGTAAGTATATTGATGATAATCAATGTATCATCTTGTTATGTACAAAATAACAAACTGGTACATATCTTGTCAATACCCCAAATGCCTTAAAGTTGCTTGTTTTTGTTGATTTGTAGACCAAAACGCAGAGGGAGTTTGAAAAGTAGAATAGCCAAAAGAAAACCGAAGCATTTCTGCTTCGGTTTTTTAGATTTAGGATTTATGAATTTCGATTTATGACAAATCGCCATAAATCATAAACCTAAATCCTACTTGAGTTCAACAGTAGCTCCTGCCTGAGTTAGTTTCTCTTTTGCTTCGTCAGCGGTTTTCTTATTAACTGCTGTCATTACTTCTTTTGGAGCTCCGTCAACTAAATCCTTAGCCTCCTTAAGTCCAAGAGTAGGAACTAATTCACGAACTGCTTTAATAACTGCAATTTTATTTGCACCACCTGATGCGATTACAACGTTGAATACTGTTTGTTCTTCACCTGCTGGAGCGTCTCCTGCTGGTGCTGCGCCTGCTGCTGGTGCTTGAGCAACCATAGCTTGTGCACTAACTCCGAATTTTTCTTCAAGAGCTTTAACTAGTTCTGAAAGTTCGAGAACTGACATTTCTTCAACTGCTTGTAGCAAATCGTCTTTACTTATTTTTGCCATTAATTTTCACCTCCTTCACTTTTTTCATCTGTTTTATCTGTAGTTTCTGTTTCTGTTG
>CAYORA010000025.1:1975-3331 GCA_964406285.1 uncultured Gammaproteobacteria bacterium | reverse complement strand
TTGTTCTTCAGTAGCTGGAGCGTCTGTTACGGGTGCTGCGTCAGCTGTTGGAGCTTGTGCTGGTTTTGTTTTTGCAATTGCATCAAGAGTTAGAACAAATTTTTGAATTGTTCCATTTAGTGTAACTACTAATCCTTGAATAGGTGAATTAAGAGTTCCAACTAATTGAGCGAGTAATGTTTCTCTGCCAGGAAGTGAAGCGATTTTTAACACCTGAGCTTCGTCTAGTGCTTGGCCTTCTAAAATCCCAAACTTAATCTTAGGAAGCCCAAATTCTTTAGATGATTTTTGAAGCTGCTTTAGGGGTCCGACATAATCTCCTTGTACGAAAAGGGTAGCTGTAGGAAGATTTAGATTTTCGTTATCTTTAAAATCTGCAAATTTTTTTGATTTTCCAAGAGATATTTTAATAAGACTATTCTTAGCAATTACTATCGTAGAATCCATCTTCTTGAGCTCTTTTTTAAGAGATTCAAGTTGAACGTGAGTAATACCTTTATAGTCTGTAAAGACTAAGGCATTAGATTTATCCATTTTTTCCACTAACTGCGCTACAATTTCTTCTTTTCTAGCTTTTCCTGTATGTTTTACTGCTTGCTTTACAATTCCCATATCGTCAAGTCTCAGCTTGGTGTCTTCGCGTTAGCTTTGCTCACGCTTCGACTTTCAGCTGGCCTTTCCTCTTTCAAATTTCTTCAAAATTTGAGAAAGAACGCTAAGAACGGAGGCAATAAAAAAGCACTCCTAAGAGTGCATGAAGTTCGGAAGAACTTATTTTAGCCTCGGCAGGTCTTACTTTTATGCCCGCTGTCTTAGGTTCATCTATAATACCAGACAAGGCTAGATTAGTCAATACTATCCTGTAGTTAATCTATTCTTCGGGAATTATTTTAACTTATAGTTAATTTAATTATAAAAAATAGATATATGAAGAGATGGATCAGCTGCATGCCTAGGAATTAGCTCTTCCTAGACGATTAGAGGGGGTAGTTATTTTGTGCGGAAATGTAAGGAATACTGTAAATCGGGGTTTAGTGACAACTTCTTATAAAGAGGGACCAGAAAAAGTATTGAAGGTCATGCCAGAGTTTTGGCTGTAGCTGAGTTATATAAAATAAAAAAAGCAAATTTATTATTTCTACGATTGACGCATTAGTTTGTAAGAATGAGATTATTAGAATGGGTGTTCCAGATGATCCTTCAGTAATTATTCTTGAAGACCAATCATCAATACATTAGAAAATGCTTCTATGAGCATGGGCATTTTAAATAAGATAGGTGTTGTTTTGGTTGGAGTTCTAGCTAGTTTTTGGCATTTAGATAGAGCATTAAGAATGTTCGGAATGTAGGATTTAG
>CAYORA010000025.1:0-1875 GCA_964406285.1 uncultured Gammaproteobacteria bacterium | reverse complement strand
CTAGGAGAAGGTTAAAAAGTTTGACAGCCAAAGTTATCAAAAGTTTTTTTTACAAAGCCTGGTTGCAAGTGACTATTCGTAAAACCTCCAGCAGTATAGTTATAGTGTTCATTTAGATCACGTAGGCATCCTGGGCCGCTAGCAAAGGCAGTTCCACCGACTTTACCAACAGGATTACTCATTACATTGCCTTCGACCCAAATACCATCTACTCCTCCTCCAACGAGTAGATTGTTGCCTGTGCCATAAATAATATTGTTTACTGCTTTTACCTTATATACGGTTAATTGTGGATCCGTAGTTTTTTGTACGATATTCTGATTAATAACTAATCCTGCCCCTAGAGCGCCTGGAGACTCTGCATATATCGTATTGTAGGCATAATAAGAATTAGAATGATCACCTTTACCGCAAACAGCACAGCTGAAATTATTTAGCCAAAATCCAGCATGGCCAAATCTCGTAGTCTGACGGATGATATTATGAGTTGCATGACACGTATCTCCTCCACCTATAATTAGATTTGTATCTGTATTATTTTCAAAAATATTATCGTGAATATTTCCATGATTACAATTACCAATCGTTAATCCATCAGCAAAGAGATGACTAGCTAAGCTATATCCCGGTGGTTCTGTTTTGTCGGCATAACCCCCATCAGCTATGCGTGAATTTTTTATTTCAAAATTAGTTCCAGTTCCAATGTTGAAGCTTGAATTACAAAGTGCATTAACAACATCTATGTTATCAACGGTAAAGTTTGCACCATTTAATACAATATTTATGCCTTTTCCAGTGGGTTGGGCACACGAAGATAAGGTCGTTCTATTTATCCTATTACCATCGAATTTTAGATTTTTTAAAACAAAGCCAGCGCTCTTTGTGCTAACGGTTTTTAGCATTGGATTAAGAAGATTTGGATCAGCAATAAAAACAGCTTTTTCATTAGCTTCTTTAGAAGTAAGAGTAGTTTGATCTTTTGTAATTACAATTCCAGTTGCAATAATGTAGCCTGGATTACCTTTTGTGAAAGCAATTATGCCACCTTTATTCAAGCAGGTTTGCAAAGCTGCATCGTCGGCAAGATTATCGTTTGGATTAGCTTCAGGGCATAGAGAAACATTCTGTCCAAATTGTATATAGTTTCCACCTGAAGCATTAGTATCAGTTTGCTTAGTTGCATTTCCTCCCAACACTCCACCTTCTGCCTCTAATTTATCCGCAGCCGCAGCAGAAGAGCGGTTGTCCTGATTTTGACTAACTTGAAATAGAGTAATAGGTAGGGTAATTGTGAGGAATAGGATTCCTAAGGTTACATATTTCTTTATTAATCGGTTTTTAACGTTGGAGTCCATATTAATCCCCTGACACAACTGAGAGTTCTCTTAGGAAAAGTGTGTGGTCATCCTGATTTACTTTTCCATCATCTGATATATCTGCTTTTGCTTTTTTTGCGGGGTCTTCGCAGTTCTTTGGAGTTAGGAGATCGCTATAGCAATCAAGAATTATATTGTAGTCAAGAATACTAAGCGTTCCATCTCCATTGGAATCTCCTACAACAAGTGTTGCTTCGGGTAACTCTATCGTAGCTCCTTTTGTAATAGTGATTATCCTGCTTAGTTGGCGTCTTAGGTATTTATCTGTTTTAATTTTTAGTTGGTAAGGTCCTTCTAATGCAGAAGAATCAAGAACTACTGAGCCTGAGAAGTATCCGTTTCCTGATCCATAAATTATATTTCCTTGTGCGGTTTTAGCTAGATTTCCATTTGTATCAAAAAGCTCAACTGTTAATTTTCTTGTTTGAGTTATCGGATTAGAATTCCCTCCTATATTTGGATTTGTATTATCTCCGCCTGTTCCTATGCCATGTAGCTT
>CAYORA010000024.1:0-15427 GCA_964406285.1 uncultured Gammaproteobacteria bacterium | reverse complement strand
GCTTAATCCTCGATAAATTTTCCGCGCCACAAATCATCCTCCAGTGAGCTGTTACGCTTTCTTTAAAGGATGGCTGCTTCTAAGCCAACCTCCTGGTTGTCTATGAATTGTGACTTCGTTCAAAACTTAGCCTTTATTTTGAGGCCTTAGACGAAAGTCTGGGTTGTTTCCCTTTTGACCCATCAGCTTAGCCCGACGGGACTGACTACCTGCTAGTTGTTTTCCAGTATTCGGAGTTTGATTGAAGTCTAGATCTTGCGACCTAGAAATTCATTCAGTGCTCTACCCCTGGAAACGTAAAACAGGCGCTATACCTAAATATATTTCGGGGAGAACCAGCTATCTCCAGGTTCGTTTGGCATATTGCCCCTTACCTCAAATCATCTCAACCCATTGCTACGGATACGAGTGCGGTCCTCCGGCTGACTCTCGTCAACCTTCAACCTGTTCAAGGTAAGCTCACCTGGTTTCGGGTCTATACATAGCTCTTATTAACGCTCGATTAGAGCACGCTTTCACTTTGCCTGCGGAACGTAAATTCCTTAGACGAAGAGCCATGAATAACTCACCGGTTCATTCTTCAATAGGCACGTGATTATGTATTACTACACTTTCACTGCTTGTTAGCTGACAATTTCAGTTCTATTTCATTCCCCTCCCGGGGTGCTTTTCACCTTTCCCTCGCGGTACTAGTTCACTATCGGTAGATTCTGGTATTTAGTCTTGGAACGTGGCCGCCCCAGATTCCAACAGGGTTTCACCGTACCCCATTGTACTTAGGAACAGACTATCGGGTAAATTGATTTCGCTTACTAGACTTTCACTATCTATGGTGCGCTATTCCGAACGCTTCTGCTATCAATTTACTCATCGAATATCGTCTGCCCTGCAACCCTCTGAATAAATTCAGAGTTTAGACTGTTCCCTTTTCGCTCGCCGCTACTAGGGGAATCTCATTTGATTTATTTTCCTGGCGCTACTTAGATGTTTCAGTTCACGCCGTTCCCTACCTTTAAGCTATTAGTTGAATAAATTCAACACGTTTACTTAAGGCTCACTATAAAAGTGGGATTACTCCATTCGGACACCGCCGGGTCAAAGGTTTATAGCACCTCACCGACGAGTATCGCCGCTATATGCGTCCTTCCTCGGCCAAAATCTCCTAGGCATCCATTATCAGCATTATGAGTAGTTTTTTTCTTATACTTTATTCTTGCGAATATTGTTAAAGACGCTTACCACATTCAAATAAATGAATGTAGTTAGTCTTGTAAACAACCCCAGTTACGGAGCCATATACAAGACGCTTCTCTTCACATGTTAAAGAGCCAAATCATTTGGAAATTAGAATGAGTTTAATAAAAATCAAACTTCAATCTAAAGGCCGCATTTAAAAGTGTTTCGTTTCTGGCTAGTGGAGAACTTCCAACTCTAGCCAAGAACCAAACACCTTATTCCCTTAAATAAGCTCCCTCTTACTAGGAAGCTTGTTCAAAAAAACAAGCGTTCTTACGTTTCTTTCATTCCCCTCAAAATCCTTCGGATTTTGAAGAGGAGAAACCGATTTCAAGGCTGAAGCCCTAAGCAAGGCTTGGGACGAAAGCGCAAAATCGTGTTTCGACGAGTGGACCTGAGGAGACTCGAACTCCCTACCTCCTCATTGCAAATGAGGCGTTCAACCTGCTAAACTTCAGGCCCTTATACCTCTGAGAGAATATTCCACTACGAAAAACTTAAATTTTTAAACAAATTGAAGCTGAAAAGACGAGAAAATTAAAAGAGGTTGTTTACCAAAGAATTCCGCCTGTTAGCAACAGGGTTCATCAATATGTAAGTAATTCAACATAAATATCTTTTACGATTTCTCGTCTAGCCTCAGCTAAACTTGTAAATTGATCTTACCACAAGGCTAGCAGAAGTGTCAATAGGCTTCAGCATAAATTAATTTACTCTATAGAGGAGAGTCTGTACACTAAAAACTGTGTGCGGCTTATATGCACCTCTTACTGTTAAATCTAACCTTTTTGTACCAGGAGTAGCATAACGGCCAGATTTTACATTTAACTGAACTGTTTTTGTTTCTCCACTTTTAACATAGGTTATCTCAGGAGAATATTCCCATCGCGTTGTAGGAGTTATCAAATCAAAAACCATTTTTCTATCAGAACAGTTAGTATCATTATTCTTAATTTTAATTCTATAGGTAACTGTTGTATTTTTTTTGCCAGATTTATCAGTATCGAGATATGAAACTGTTGGAAACTTTCTTAAACATTTATCCGGATCCTTAGGCGTTGGTGTAGGCGTAGATG
Organism: uncultured Gammaproteobacteria bacterium; assembly: GCA_964406285.1. Classification (GTDB taxonomy): domain Bacteria; phylum Patescibacteriota; class Microgenomatia; order Levybacterales; family UBA12049; genus 2-01-FULL-39-10-A. Next base: position 13,115 of record CAYORA010000024.1, on the reverse strand, counting down.
TTCCCTTACAAGTCACAGCTAGCGGTGATTTATTAAGTTTTACTTTTTTTCCTGTTTCATCAACTGCATATGCATAAATATGACGAGAATCCCCGCTCTTAACTGAAGCAGGTGTATTAAGTCTAAATCCATGATTAGTTACTCCTCCACATTCAGCTCCAACTGCAGATTCTCTAGGTAAATTCGCAATGGTTGATCCAACAAGAGTTCCCTCTCCCATTGGTGAATCTGCGTAAAACTCTACCTTAACTGAATTTCTGTAATTGTTATCTTCATCGCAAGTCCATCCGCTGAAAGCTTCACATGTTGCCGAATCATGAAATCCAAATGGCAGATTTGCTCCACCTCCTGGAGGAGGCTGGGTGGGCTCTGATGGCTTACTTGGTTCAGGGTCACTTGTCCCCCCTCCAAATTTCCCTTTAAATCTTGGATCCGTAGCTATCCGTTTATATGCGTTTGTAATATCAGGAAAATTGTTTACCTCTAATTCTGCTTCATATGGTCTTATTACCCAATTATTGCTTTTCTGTCCTTTATTTCTCATATCTATGTTATAGTATAAAATTGCCTTCAATTTAGGCCAGGTATCATAAGCATATTGATATCCTTCAATAATCCATTTTCTTCTAAATTCTGCAAAATCTCCGCTTACACCCTTTGAATGATTTGCATTTATACCGGTTTCCCCAATAATGATAGGCTTATTTGTCTTTTCTAAAAATATACGCATTGGACTTTCATAGGCATCCTTTATACTTCTATGAGGACTGCTTCCGCTTCCGCTGTATGAATCAAATCCCACATAATCTACAAAATTATCTCCAGGATAATAATCCATATCCGGTTTATCTAATGAACACCAGTAAAATTTAACGTTTGGTGCTATGTTATTAACAATTCTATATACCCTTTTCCAGGCAGCCTTGTAACTTTCTGTACTATTTTCAGGACCAAAGAACCTACGCCTACCATAACTTAATGTCTCCTCTCTTTTCGCAGACCACGCAAACCATTTACCGTTCATTTCGTGACCATATCTAAAAAGAACTGGTTCCCCATAAGCCTTAGCTTGTCTTGCGAAATCTTTAAAATATTCATCCATCTCCCCATCAGCAATACCCTGATTACTGAACTTCTTACCATCAAATGCATCTGGCATAGTTATAAAAACAGGCTTATTATCACTGAAAACTCCATCTAAGCTAGCTGTTTTTACTGAAGTAACACCTAATTCCCAATATGCGCCTTTATCTGTCTTTGAATTTATTGTAAATTCGAAGTGCTTATCGTTCTGGTAATCTATATCCTCATTTGACTTACTCCCTAAAACCTTAATTTTTTGACCTGGCACCCAGCTGTTAGCCAAAAGCTTTGTTTCTTCTGTTCCACGCGATTCTTTACTTACAAAAATTTTCGTAATACTTCCTGGAATTACATTATCAAATCTAACCTGTCCTGCTGGAAATGAGCCATCTGCTGCTGTTTGATGCGATAATAAAAACCTCCCATCGTATCTTTCCATATATTTCGACTGAGGCATTAAGTATATGGCTAAGCCTATGCCTTTTTCCTTAAGATAGTTTTGGGTCTCTATATCTGGAAAAGAAGTTGGAGTATCAAAATGTCTCCAAATTGGAATAATTCCAGGGTATTCTCCAGTCTGAGTTTTCATTAATTCTAAAATATCTCTGAGCGGACCTAATCCGCTGTAAACGTTTCCTCCCATTAAATTCATGCCTATTATCATTGGCGCGCGACCTCCGTCTCCTCCACTCGCTCTACTCCTAAGTTCTTGTTGAACTAAAGCTATACCTACAATTAATGGAAGTGAGATGACAATTAGAAGAAGTGGAATCAATCTCTTCTTATCCTTAGGCAATCTATTTTTAATCTTAGATAAAATATTTATTTTCTCAAAAAAAGTAGTGCGGTGCTTTACTGTAGTATTACTTATTTCTTCAGGCATAATCTAACCTTAGCTAGAATCAGAGCTTATGTCAATGTTTAATTAATTTCCTTGAATTAATATTCAATAATTAATTTCGGCTTATGAGTTGATACCGATTCTCTTGAATAAAACTTACTTATACTATTTCCCGATGAAGTAATTCCAAAAGTCAAATCTCCTCCTTTTTCCTGATTAACGATGCTAGTAACATCGATTTCAATATATTTACCCGCAGTTGTCGGCTTAAAGCTTTTTATGTTTTTTATCAATGAAGGCTTATTAGAGAAATTGATTTTTTTCTCGCTCCATGTCTTTCCATCCGCTTTTTTTAAACTGTGTGTAGATTTTGAAGATTTATTTACCTTAACTAAAAGCTTGGCATTTGTCACTGTTTTGTTCCCAAGGGATGACAAATTAAATTTAATAAATGTTATTGAGCTTGGATTTGAACTCGTGTTTAATAACGCTGATGTCCCAAAATTGGCAGATTTTTGATCAGATTTAACATAACTATCTGCTGAAGGATTTAAGATAATTTTATTTTTGGAAATACTTGGGAGCGGAATATTAGTAGGAGTTGGTGTTGGAGACTCGGAAGGTAGAATAGTTGTGTTTTTTGTTTCAGAAAAGTCTGAAAAATTTCCTGAACTATCATATGCTCTAACAGAATAAGAAATCGTTGAGCCTGGAATCAGATTTGTGTCATCAAAGTAATAATTCTGCGTAGCTACCCCTACTTTTTGTCCATCTCTATAGACTTCATAGCCAAATACCTCCTCGTTATCTGTAGACTCAATCCAGCTAAATTCAACCCAGCGCATTTCAGGATATGTAGAGCTTTGAGGAATATAATAATTATTTAGGTGTCCTGCAACCGGTGTTGTTGGAGACTCCTCATCTTTAGGAGGTATTGAAACAAATGTGCAATTATAATTCTCATCAAACCCTAAAGCATTTGAATCAACATCATTACAGTCTTTTTCAGGCCTACAAGATACAGAACAGGTTGGTGGTTTTTCCGAACCTAATCCCCAAAAACAATAATTATCATTATCTGTATCAGTACAAGCAACACTTAAGTCTTTTTTATTAGCTACCGTATTTGGGGGTATTGCAGAATAAATCTGACTTACCCAAAAAGAAGATGCCTTAACTCTAGCGTAGCCCTTATCTCCCCAATCTTCTCCCCAGCTATTTTTAAAAACCCAAACAGACTTGCCATCTACGGGATCATTTTGCCAACCTTCTAATGACATTACATGACCCCAATCATAAATCCAAGCAGATAACATTCCCTTTTCAATTAAATTTCTTTTAATGATGTTTTCATACTCTTTTTCTTCTTTATAATCAGAAGCCCTATTGGTGGAGGTTCCTGCAATATTTGTCAAACTCTCCTGCCAATTTACACATTTATTGCTACAGAGCTTATCGGTTGCAGAATAGGAAAAACATGCTTCACTAGATACTCCTTCTCTGGAAACATATTCCATGGCCTGATCAGGCCATCCACCACCACAACTCCCTGCTCCACTGCATGATAAAATATCTTGTTCTGACAGATCTAAATCGATATGCTGATTATAAAATAAGTTCGTTACTCCCTCTATTGTCGCTGCCGTTGAGAAAGCCCAACAACTACCACATCCCTCCTGATTTTTAACAGATGTATTCCAGTTACTGCCATGAAACTCCCTATAATCCCATTTTCCAGGATAAGAGCTGTATCCACCTTGAGGAACTGACTGACTTTCACTTAGACTAGATGGATCCAATGTAGATATTGACTGAGAAGGAATTCCGGCTTCAAATATTCCCCCTTTATAAAATTCAAATCCCTGCAGATTAGGAAGATGATCTGTTTTCTTTATAAATAAACGTTTCTTCTGAGAATAAGTTAACCTGGAAACTCTTGTTTCCCCAACTATCCATCCACCGCCTTTTTTTGAAATATTTAACTTCAGTCTATTTATCTTCTCTATATCTTTATCCTGCTTTATACTTTGAGAGATTGCCACTGAAGATCTAGATTCTGATTCAATACTATTTACACCTCTTCTTCTAACGTAAATTCCCTCAGTCGATGTATTTGTAATTTCAAAACTTGAATTATTACCTTCTACTCTTAAATGATCAGGCTGAACTCGTGACAGAAAACATGTCTCATCACACGTATCTTTTACTTGTTCTGAAAATCCACCTATCAACAACGGATAAGCTTCATACACCAGGTATTCATTCATGTTCTTATCCACTAAAACAACCCTTACAAAACTGTTATTACCCTTAAGGATTGTTTTCCCGCTTACCTCGAGGCTACTAATTGGGTCCTTTTTATCCAGTGGATAATTAAGGGTATAGTCATCTTCTTGATTTTTTATCTCTGGGTTCTCTTCTGAAGCAAAATTAACTATATTCTGCTTCTGCTGAGAATAGATAATTGGAATAGGTAAAAGGAGAAGCAGGAAGACTACAAAAATAAACTTTTTATTTTTTTTAAAATTCAGTTTTTTAAGTTTTGATACTTTTTCCTCAGTCTTACCGGACTGCTCTTTAAGATTAAAATAATTTGACATACCAAGCCTTACTTAATATTGCTCAGCAATTCACCTATTTGTCAATAAGTATTGAGTCTACTTATTTTTATCTGTATACTAAATTCTCATGCTTGCTCAAAAAATAAAAAATAATCCGCTCCCTATACTTTTATTTACAATATTTGTCGACCTAATCGGATTTGGAATAATTATTCCTATAATCCCCCAGCTATTAGCAAATCCCGCATCTGAATTCTTCCTACTTAAAAGCGGGCAAGATATTAATCACGGATACATTTTACTAGGTTATTTAACTGCGGTGTACTCAATAGCTATGTTCATCGCTGCACCTATTTTAGGTCAATTATCTGATAGATTTGGAAGGAAAAAAATAATTGCAATTTGTCTCGGTGGAAATGCAATTTCATATGTAATTTTCGCAATTGGACTTATAACACAAAGTCTTCCAATCCTCTTCATAGCTCGCGCTTTTGCAGGGCTTGCTGGTGGTAGCATTTCAGTTGCTCAAGCATCAATAGCTGATTTTACTGCTCCAGAAAATAGATCTAAAAATTTTGGACTCATGGGAGCTGCTTTTGGATTTGGATTTATCATAGGTCCTTATTTAGGTGGAAAGCTCTCAGACCCATCTTTTATTTCATGGTTTAACCCCACAACCCCCTTCTGGTTTGCGGCTTTATTAGCACTTCTTAACTTTATATTTGTTTTAACCGTATTCCCAGAAACTAATAAAAACATAAAACACGGAATGAGCATTGCCTGGAATAAATCTGTTGTTAATATCTGGCATGCTCTTAAACACCCACAGCTTAGGGATTTATTTACAGTTAATTTTTTATTTAATGCTGGATTCACATTCTTTACCACATTTTTCGCAGTTTTCCTCATAAACAAATATCAATTTGACCAGGGAGAAATTGGAATGTATTTTGCGTATGTAGGAATCTGGTTTGCGTTCACTCAAGCAATACTAGTGAGATTCTTAGCAAATAGATTCAGTGAAGTTCAGATAGTAAGATTTGGACTTCTTGTAAGTGCGATCTCAGTTCTCTTATACTTCTTTGCCCAGAGCCCTCTTCTCCTATATGTAATTACTCCGATTATGGCTATTGCAAATGGTCTTAATTTTGCAAATTTAACTGCACTTATTAGTAAAAATGCGGACGCTTCTATTCAGGGTGAAGTTCTAGGAATTGGATCAAGTGTTACTGCACTAGCTCAAATGATTCCGCCAATTCTATCAGGCTACATTGCCGCAAGTCTTAAACCAGAAACACCAATTATTGTTTCTGTTGCGGTAATACTCCTTGCCGCTTGCGTCTTCTGGTTTTTCTTCCACCCAAGCAGAAATAAAGCCCACAACTAGACAACTCCTGGTATATACAAAACATTTGGAGTCATCTCGTTCTCGCGACCCCTTACCTGGCTTGGAACAAATAATGGCTCCTGTAATTCAACCTTAATTATTCTTTCGTTGCCCTGAGCATCAAGCAATGTTCTTGTCCCCTCACCGGTATTATCTAACTTAAACAATACCATTTCACCACCCTCTATGCTCGAAAACTCTATTCCTAAATCTCTTTGATCGCTTGCCGGATTAACCCCATTCATATACACAGCGATGCTAGATCCATCAGCCATAGCCCATCTTCCATCACAATCAGGCACATCTAATAGTAATGTTTCGAATCCTCTTCTATCTAATTCTTTTATTCTTGGTGACATAATTAACCTCCTTTTTTCCCAATAAAAAACCTCCATTTCTGGAGGTCTACTTATTTTGTATTTTCTACAAAAAATAGCCCTCCCTAGGAGGTAATAATAATGCTAGTAATTGTAGAATTTCTAAACATAATCGTGATGATACCTAAATTAATTATTCAGGTCAATGGTTATTCTTATCTCTTAACCACCATTCTGCTTCCAATGCTGCTGCAGCACCATATCCAGCTGCAGTAATTGCCTGCTTGTACTTTGAATCATGTATGTCTCCAGCCGTAAACACCCCATCGACATTTGTCTTAAAATGATCATGAACTATTATAAATCCTCTCTCGTCGCGATCTATTCCTTCGAAAACTTTAGAATTTGGAATGTGACCAATTGCTACAAAAACACCATGAATTGGCATTTCTGAAATCTCATTTGTTTTATTATTGAATAAACTTACCTTTTCTACTACCTGATCTCCTAAAATTTCCTTGATTTCCGTATTTAGAACTATTTTTATTTTGGGGTTTTCTTTTACTCTTTTTTGCATTATATCACTGGCTCTGAAGCTATCTCCTCTATGCACTAATGTGACACTAGCGGCATATTCTGTTAATACATGTGCTTCTTCCATCGCGGAATCTCCTCCTCCCACAACAATCACATTTTTATTCCTGAAAAATGGTCCATCGCAGGGAGCACAAGTAGAAACACCCCGTCCAATCATCTCCATTTCTCCTGGAACTCCAAGCCATTTTGTGTCAGCACCAGTTGCAATAATTACGGCCTTTCCTTCAAATTCCTGATCTCCTGCTTTTACTTTAAAAGGACCACCGGAAGTCGTAAAATCACCTGACACAAACTCTTTCTCGACAATTTCTGTACCAAATTTTTCAGATTGCTTTCTCATAGCAGTCATGAGATCTGGTCCCTGAATTCCCTCAGGAAAACCTGGAAAGTTTTCTACTAAAGTTGTTAACTGAAGCTGGCCTCCCCATTTAGGACCTGCAATTATTAATGTTTTTAAATTAGCGCGAGTTGTATAAATTGAGGCTGTTAAACCAGCTGGTCCAGAACCAATTATTATTACATCATACATATTTTGGAGGATTAAGAAGCTAAGACTTCGTCAATCGCTTTCTTAAAATTTTCCTTAGATTGAGCTCCTACTACTGAATTTACGGGCTGACCATTTTTAAAAATCATTACTGTCGGAATACTCATTACATGGTAATTTCCAGAAGCATCAGGATTTTCATCTACGTTAAGTTTTCCAATCTTGACTTTTCCTGCATACTCCTTAGCTAGCTCTTCAATGATTGGAGTAGTAATCTTACATGGGGTGCACCATTCTGCCCAGAAATCTACTACTACTGGGGTATCTGACTTAAGTACATCTGCTTCGAAATTCTGATCTGTAAAAGTTACGTCTGCCATAAAGGTTTATCAAGAATAACAGAATAACAATATTTATGTCAACGATATAATAATAAATAAAATCATCTTGACATGCTAACCTAAATCTTTATAGAATGAACAAATGCCACGCGCTAAATCCACACCCACAGAATCTAATAGATCTAATCCACTTAGCTCCCTAATCTCTAAACTTCTTAAGATAAACATTGTTTATATTTTAGGAGCACTTCTTTTGATTGCTTCATTTTTAATAGGAGTTTTGATTACTAAAGTTTCATATTTAGAAGGAAATGGCGGAACAGCTGTTACTCAACCGACTGATGATGGATCGGGAGCTATAGAAATAACAGGACCAGTGGACGTTAGCGAAGGACATCTTCCAGTTTTAGGAAATAAAGATGCTAAGGTAACTATTATAGAATTTTCAGATTTTCAATGTCCTTTCTGCAAGACATTATTCGATGAATCGCTAGCTCAAATTAAAAAAGATTATGTCGATACGGGAAAAGCTAAGTTTGCTTATCGTCACTATCCACTAACCTCAATCCATCCAAATGCACAAATAACAGCTGAGGCCTCAGAATGTGCAAATGAACAAGGGAAATTCTGGGAATATCATGATCAACTATTTACCTATCAAGCAGACTGGGAGGCGTTAACAGGAGAAGCACTAAACTCAAAACTAAGCGAATATGCAACTACTATCGGAATAGACGGTACAGCACTTCTTAGTTGCGTTACATCGAATAAATACGCAGATAAAGTAGCAGAAGATATTGCAGCAGGTAATGAAATAGGAGTTGATGGAACACCCGCTACATTCATAAATGGAATCAGAATTTCCGGAGCAGTTCCTTACGAAGAGTTTAAAGCAGAAATTGAAAAAGCCCTCGAAGAATAATCTTTAGTGCCCGTGAGGAAGATAAGTAACAGATAACCAAATAATCAACACTCCTAATATAAAGAATGCAGTTTCTTTAAATGCATATCCTTCTTTTTCCTCACTATGAATTTCAGGAAGTAAATTAGTTAATGCGATATATATAAAAAAACCTGCTGTAATAGATAATGCATACGGAAGAATCCCCTCTATTCTCTCTCCAATTATGAGTCCCAAAATCGCACCAACAACTGCTAAAAGAGCACTAATTATATTGATAATTAAGACTCTCTTCTTCGACATGCCTTCATGAAGTAAAATGGCAAAATCTCCTATTTCCTGTGGAATCTCATGCGCTATTACTGCAAGTGTTGTAGCAATTCCGACTGCGGGATTAATTAAATACGTAATAGCAATAGCAACTCCGTCTATAAAATTATGAACGCTGTCTCCAAAAATTACTAATGGAACATTTACCGTACCATGCTTTCCTGTTTTTTTATTTTGATGATGAGAATACCAGTGAATTCCTCTATCCATAAGATAGAAGAAGAATATTCCACTTAGTGTCCATAGAAAAATATTTATCTCAGCTCCACTTGCATCTTTTAATTCTTCAGCATGTTCTATTGCTTCAGGTAGTAATTCAAAAAATGCATTCCCTAGAAGCGCTCCTGCTGCAAAAGATACTAGAACATGAGAAATATTCTTAAGAGATTTTTTCCATAAAAGCAGTAGTACACCTCCTGCGAGTGCTCCTATACTACCTATGAAAGCTGCAATGATAACTGAATCTAATGCTGACATCTAAAACATACTCCAAAAAACTCGAGAGAATGAGTTTTAACTAAAAATCCATTTTTTGTTTTTATTTCATTTTCCAATTTATCTACGAAATTTCCCTCAACATCTTCGATCCTTCCGCATTCCTGACATATCAAATGATGGTGATGGCTTTTTTGAATTTCATATCTATACTTTCCTTCTCCGAATTCTAATTTATTTATCAAACCTTTCTGAGTAAGAATATCTAAGATTCTATATACCGTTGCTTGATCAATCTGAATTCCATCCGCCTTAAGACTATCAATTATAGTTGATACGTCTAGCGGATTATTCTCTTTATCCAATAAATCCAGAAGCGCAATTCTCGCTTCTGTACTTTTCAACCCTAATTCTTGTAATAATCGTCTTTGTTGCCTCATATATCATCAAATAACCTCTCGTTATATCCTATTTAGGAACTTTGAGGTTATTTGATTGTGTAATGTGTAGAATTTCAAGATCAACACTGTAAGTTATTGCAACTTACTTGCAACAAGTATATGCGAGTTATTTGCATTTGTCAATAGAATAAAACTGTCTGATATAATTGGTGCATGAAAAAGCTGATAATTTTAGCTGTTCTCCTATTCTTCACTCTCTCCTCTTCTAAAATATTTGCTCAAGCAGAAACTCAAGAATTTGTGCCTCCAAAACAGGAATATTACAAAGCAGAAGTAACAAAAATTATTAAAGAAGGTAGTCGCGATATTCAGGAATATAAAAATTTCTTTCAATTTATAGAAGTAAAATTTCTTGAAGGACCCAAAAAAGGAGAAGTTATAACTTTTGAAAATGGAGGCTCCTTAAAAACAGTAGATCAAAAATCACTTAAAAAAGGTGATCGAATTGTAGTTCTGGAAGTCATTCAAAACGGTAGAACCACCTATTCTGTTTGGGATAAACTCAGAATTAACTATATTTACTTCGCTGTGATTGGATTCTTTGGCTTAATCTTATTATTTGCGGGCATAAAAGGACTCGGATCAATTGCGGGAATGGTTATAAGCTTTGGAATATTAATGGGCTTTATAGTGCCCCAAATCCTAAACGGCCGCGATCCCCTTTTAATAAGCATTCTTGGATCACTTGCCATTTTATTTGTCACAATTTTTCTCGCACATGGATTTTCAAAAAGAACAACTTCAGCAGTTATCTCTACATTTATTTCCCTTATTCTTACAGGTACGCTTGCGTTTATTTTTGTAAAATTGTTTCACCTAACAGGGCTGGGAGATGAAAATAGCTATATGCTTCAAATGGGAAACCTGGAAATAAATCCTGAAGGACTTCTACTCGGGGGAATAATTATTGGAGCATTAGGAGTACTCGACGATATAACTACCACTCAATCTGCAGCCATATTTGAACTCCATAAATTAGACAAGAAACTTTCTATGACAGATTTATTTGTTAAAGGCTATACAATAGGACGAGAACATATAGCGTCCTTAGTAAATACGCTTGTTTTGGCATATGCAGGTGCTTCGCTTGGGCTATTTGTTATATTCGTCTTAAATCCTAATCAAACACCTATTTGGGTTATTCTGAATAGCGAAACAATTTCAGAGGAAATTGTAAGGGCAATTGCTGGAAGCATGGGGCTTATTCTCGCAGTTCCAATTACCACAATTATAGCTTCATATCTTGCAAAAAGAACTACTTAATTATTTGGAATTCTTCAAACTTTTCGTCTGGTAATTCTTCTATTTTTACATCTTTTACTTCTGCTAAAAATGGCCCTTTTCTGCACAAATCAATCATTTCTTTCAAGCTTTCTTTGCTACCAGCAAACATTGCCTCCACTCTTCTGTCAGGTAAGTTTTTTACCCAACCTCTTATATTTAGCTTATTTGCTTGATATTTAACAAACTGCCTAAATCCTACCCCTTGAACACTCCCGGAAATTAAAACATGAATCATCGAAGTTATTCTAGAAAAATGAACCAGCGTAAGCAAGAAGTAGATTTCTTAAAAATCTTCCTATTAAAACATAGATGAAAAACTTAATTGGAGAATAAGAAAAGATTCCTGCAAATATTCCAACAGCATCAAATAGAGGATTTGGAATAAATGAAAAAAGAATTATAAATAACGCTCCAAATCTATGAAATGTTTGTTTGAAAAACTTATACCAGAAAGATGATTTCTTCAAAAAGATTTCTTTTCCGGAATGCCCTAAAAGAAAACCCACCATGTCCCCTATTGCAGATCCAAGTGCAGAAACAACCGCGACAGAAAGGGGGTTATATAAAAATCCTCCAGCTACAACTGAAGCAATAGCTGGAGCTGGAAGAAAAAGCGTTGCAGAACCTATGATGTTTACTAAAAAAATCCCTAATAATCCAAGTGAAGAAAAATGCGAAAGCTCATCTCTAAAATAATATGACACTCCTATTAAAGCTAACGATACAAAAAGCATTAAGAGATAATCCAGTTTTAAGTGTTGGGGATTTTTTTTAATTGCCACTAAAATTATTGTAGAGGATTTTCTTTTAAATTATCAAACTTTCGAATTTTCTGCAGACTTTTTAACGGCTTCTTTTAACTCTTTTAGCTTCCACATAAACAAAGCTCCCCTATTTTTGGCATTTGAGTCAACTGCAAATGTAAATGCTTTCTCTAAAAGAGGACGCGGATGCGTTTTGGCTAATTTAATATACAAACCGCGGTGTTTGTAATCATCTAGTTCTTCCGCAAGATGCATACCGTATGATTGAAACTCACGAGAAATATGCTTATCAACCTTAGGATCATATTTCTCAAGAATGGAGCCAATTTTTTTCATTGGTTAATTATATCAGCTTGTGGCTTTGGGTAAATTCTCTGAATCGCCCTATGAGCCATAAGATGAACATCTTGCCTCGCTCTACTTACTAACACTCTGTTAATTGCGTGTTTCTTTGGGTCTGAAACTTTCCTCACAACTATTCTATGGGTATCTTTTTCCCTAGATAAACCTGTCCACTTCGGTTGATTATGAAGCGGTGAATTTCCCGTGTCTGAATATTTGGCGATAAATAAGCCAGAATCCGGAGAGAGTGCAATATTTCCATATTTATGGTCAGCAGTTTCCAAAGCGGCTATATCGCATGCGATTCCCAGCTCCTTAATGGCCTCATTTAACATTTCCATTGAATAACCTGTATTCATGAATTCTGTTATTAACAAAGCTCTTCTCCTCTCAATATCTTTAAATCTACTTGGCAATTTTTCCAATTGAGTTTCAACCCTCCCCTTATTAGAATAGGCCCCAGCATCTACAAAATATATCGGCACTTTAGGTAAATCTTCTCTTTCCGAAATTCCGTCTGAGACTTCTTTTATAACTAAACCTGACAACCTAGCGCTCGTATCATCTGCTACCATTAGTCCAAAACGACCTTCCTTAAATCCTTCAGCAAACCTCTCACATATCGCAATAACTTGATCCTCAACTTGAGCCATTTCAGGGCTAAAATAACCATTAACTTTTGGTCTTTCTAATTCTAGCTCGGGACGATCTAAAGGCTGAGGGATTTTTCTTCTGATTTTATTTGCAAACTTTTGCCTAAAACTTGCCGCAGATGATGTTTCTTGGGGAGCACTACCTTCTGTCATTTAGTATTAAATTGGTTTTGGGCGGATTCTAGATCCTTTTCAAGAGCTGTGATTATGGCTTTAGAGCCTTTTTTGATCATTACCCTTGCTTTAGATGCTTCGCCTCCTCTGAAACCCTTTAAAACATATTCTGGACCATTTATATGCTGCTTATCCATACCATCTTTATTCTTAGCGA